>JBJTUM010000035.1:0-9010 GCA_046080725.1 Cyanobium sp.
CGCCGCTTTCCTCTCGCAGTGAGCATGGTCGATCAGCACCAGGTCGGGGTGGGCAAGGGCCTGCTCCAGCCAGGCCGAGGATGTGGGGGCCGCCAACCAGCGGATGCGGGAGGTGGCGGTGGTGGTCGTCATGGATCATGGGCGCGCAGGTGCCCCACCAAACCCTCCAAGGCCAGGGTGTAGCTGGTAGGCCCGAACCCGGCCACCACCCCGATGGCCCGATCAGCCAGAAAGGAGTGCTGGCGAAAGGGCTCTCGAGCATGCACGTTGCTTAGATGGAGCTCGACATAAGGAATCGCCACCCCCAGCAGAGCATCCCTGAGCGCGATGGAGGTGTGGGTGAAGGCACCGGCGTTGATCAACAGCCCATCGGCTTGCCCTCGGGCCGCATGGATTCGATCCACAAGAGCCCCTTCATGGTTGCTTTGGAAACAGGCCAGCTCCACACCAAGCCCTTGGGCTTGAAGGCGAAGCGTTTGCTCGATGGCCTCCAGGCTCTGGGCGCCGTAAAGGCCCGGCTCCCTCTGGCCCAGCAGGTTGAGATTGGGGCCGTTGAGCAGAAGAACGTTCAACACCAGCGGATTGGGCAGCCTCCGAAGCAATCGTAGGGAGAGGGCTAAGGAGGGAACGAATGGGACGGGCGGCTGGTAAGTTGGATTTGTGTGGTTCGGGTCGGTGCCCGAGTGGTTAATGGGGGCGGACTGTAAATCCGCTGGCTCTGCCTACGTTGGTTCAAATCCAACCCGGCCCACCTTTCCACATGCCCTTTTAGCTCAGCGGTAGAGCACTCCCTTGGTAAGGGAGAGGTCACGAGTTCAAGTCTCGTCAAGGGCTTCATCAAACAGTCCTGGCGAGATGCCTTACTGCCTGTAGCGCACATGGCCGAAGGGCAACGCGTAGCCCCGGGGCTTGGGCCGATCCTCCTGTCCGTTTTCCGCCATGGGCTGCAGGTACAGAATGGCCTGCACCGGCACTCGCACCACCTCCGATGGCAGCACCGCCGCTCCCTCCAAGCCAGAGGGCCCATCGAGGGGATCGCTCACCGGGGCGCAACAAACAAGTCTTTCCCAACCCATGAGGCGAAACTCCCAGCGAATGGGTCTCTGCAGACCCACATGAGAATCTGCACAATGACCCTATGAAGCCGTCCCAGGGCTCGACTGTGGCGATTGCTACCAAATCAGCCCTTCTCTCGGCTGGGCTCGCCTTTGCGTCTCTGGCGTTTTCAGCCGCGCCATTAGCCGCTGGGGCGGAGCCGGACGTCTGCGTTTTGGCGCCCTCGCTTGAGGCTGCTTCTCCCCCCCCTCCCACAGCGGTTCCTCAAGCCCAGACTCCCCTCAGTCGTCCCACCCTGTTTGTTCGTGAACCCCTGGCCGAGCTGCGTATCGAGCGGGGCTCCACCGCTCTATGGACCTGGCGATCCCTGGTGGGTGAGGCCCTGGAGGGCCCCTTGGCCTGGCCCCTGCCGCCTTTGAAACCCAGGCAGACCTTCACGGTGCGACTGCGACCGGTTGGCGCCATCGCCGAGCACTTCGCCACCATCCAGCTGGTGGGGGCGGCCCCAGAACGTTTGCGGGAAGGCGATAGCTTGCTCCAAGCCCTCCTGGGGCGGCCCCAGGCCTGGCTGCCAGCCATCGATGGCCTGCTCGCCAAGGGCGACCGCCCCCTCGCCACCGCCCTCCTCTTTGCCCACGAGGGGCCCAATGAGCCGGAGCTCAATGCGCTGCGGCTTCTGGTGGCCCAACAGAGCTGCCCATGAACGCAACCCCGTCCCCGCTCTCCCCCTCGGTGGAGGCCATGCGCCAGCCCGTGCTGGAGGGGGCCACGCGCCCGCTCCACTGGCGGGTGGAACAGCTCGACAGGCTCCAGGGCCTGTTGGCAGGAGCCGAATCAGCTCTGCTGGAGGCCCTGGCCCAGGACCTGGGCAAACCCGCGCTGGAGGCCTATGTGGAATGGGCCGGGGTGCAAGAGGAACTCCGCCACACCCGACGCCACCTCAAACGCTGGATGGACGGGCAAGCCATCCAGCTTCCGCTCTGGAGTTGGCCCGCCCGGGCCCGGGTGCGCCCAGAGCCCCTGGGGTGTGTGCTGATTCTTGGGGCCTGGAACTACCCCTTCCAGCTGTGCCTGCAGCCCCTGGTGAGCGCCCTGGCGGCGGGCAACACCGCAGTGCTCAAGCCCTCGGAGCTGACCCCCCACACGGCCACCCTGATCGGACGACTGCTCCAGGAGGCCTTCCCCTCCAGCATCGTGCAAGTGGTGCAGGGGGACGGCCAGGTGGGCGCCCAGCTACTGGAGAACCGCTTCGATCACATCTTCTTCACGGGCGGAGCCCGGGTGGCCCGGTTGATCATGGCCGCCGCCGCCCGGCACCTCACGCCTCTCACTCTTGAGCTGGGGGGGAAGAGTCCGGCCATCGTTCTCGACGATGCGCCGCTGGCCACCACGGCCCGCCGGCTGGCCTGGGGCAAAGGGCTCAATGGGGGCCAAACCTGTGTGGCCCCAGACCATCTGTTGGTGGTGCCAGAGATCCTGAATCCCTTGATCAGAGCTCTGGCCACAGAGATCGGCCGGCTCTATGGCCCCGACCCCCTCGCCAGCCCGGATCTGGCCAAGCTGGTGAGCTTGCCCCACTTCGACCGTCTGGCAGATCTGCTCAAGGGAGCCCAGGAGCGGGGGCAGGTGCTGTTGGGGGGCCGTTCCGACCGGGGGCAACGCCGGATTGAACCGACCCTGCTCAAGGTGGACGACCCCGAGCAGGATCCCCTGATGCAGGAGGAGCTGTTTGGTCCCTTGCTGCCCATCGTTACCGTGCCCGATCTGGAGGGGGCCATCCGGCAGGTGCAGGCAGGGCCCAAACCCCTTGCCCTCTACCTTTTCGGCCAGCGGCCCGAGGACCGGGAGCACCTGCGATCCTGCACCAGCTCCGGCAGCCTGGCCTTCAACGACGTGGTGCTCCAAGTGGCGGCCCCCCAGCTGCCCTTCGGGGGCGTAGGGGAGAGCGGCATGGGTGCCTACCACGGCCACGCCGGCTTTCTCACCTTTTCCCATCAGCGAAGCACTCTGGAGCGAGGCTTCTGGCCCGATCTTCCCTTTCGTTACCCGCCCTACGCCAAAAAGCTCCCCATGCTCAAACGGTTGCTGGGGTCGTGATCGGCCAATTTGACCCAAATATGCACCAGGGGACTGGATGGCAAAGGAAAGCCTCCTTAAGGTGCGCCGAGCTCGATGAATGACCAAGTTCCATGCGCTATGCCCCTGCTGCCCTGGCCCTCGCCCTGGTCCTTCCCCTGCCTTCCATGGCGGGAGCCGTGCAGGTGCAACCAGGGGAAACCCTCTCGGAAATTGCCGATCGCGTGGGCGTGAGCGTGCAACGGTTGATCGAAATCAATCAAATCAAAAATCCCAACCACCTGGAAGCAGGAAGCCAGCTCAAGCTGCCCAAAGGAATCAGCAGCAGCCGAGGGGTCTCGACCAAAGGGGGAGCCACCACGGTGACTGTGGGGAGAGGGGAAACCCTCTCCAGCATCGCCGATCGCCATGGGGTACCGGTGAACACCCTGATGGCCCTTAACAGCCTGAGTGACCCCAACCATGTGCAGGTGGGCCAGGTGCTGAAGCTCAAGGGCGCAGCTGGCAGCACAACCAGCAAAGCGAACAGCTTCAACTACCCCCCTGGGGCCAGTGAGCATGTCGTGCGCAAAGGCGAAAGCCTGTCCGCCATCGCCAGGGGCTATGGCCTGCCCATGAGCCAGCTGGTGGCTCTCAACGCGATCAGCGATCCCAATAACGTGCATGTCGGCAGCACCCTCAAGCTCAAGGCAAATCCTCCAGTTCGACCCAGCGTCCAGCCGGCGGCAATCAAACCCAAACCCCAGCCTCAGCTCCAGCCCACGACCGCTCAGCCCCAGCTCCAGCCGCGTCCATCCGCTGCGGCCCAACCCAAGCCTGCTGCCGCAACAGTGGCCGTGGCACCCCGCCCTGCCACCACACCCGTACAGGCAGCGGCTTCAGGCAAGAGCGATTGGAGGGCATACGGGCCCTTGCAAGTGGACTGGACAAGCTGGCAACCCATGGGCGGCAGCATGGTGGCCGCCACGCTCAATGCCAAGGGCGAGGCTCTTTACACCTCCATCAACTGCGGTGCCCGGAAAATCAACGCCACCAACGCAGCTGGTCAATGGGGCACATGGAATGACCCCGTCTCTGCGGGGGAAACGAAGCTGGTGAACGATTTTTGTTCACGCCGCGGCGGCTGAATCGATCCCCTCAGGTCCCTGCCAGTGCAGGGGCCAGGGGGAGCGGAGGAAATGAAGCCCTGAGCTCTTGATCCATTGCCGCTGAAAGCCATCATCGCTCTCCCCGATCAGGTCCTCCTGCACGAGTCTGCGGCTTAGCCAGCTCCAGACCTCGGCCTCCCCGTCCTTTTCCCCGGCCAGCTGCTCCACCAGGCTTTTCAGGGTCTGTCCCCCTTTCTCCTGAAGGGCGCCAAGCAAAACAGTCGCCTTGAGCGACCAATCTTGGGTGATGTTGGAACTCCTGCAGCCATCACACCGTCCGCAGGGTTCCACCACCTCCCCAACAGCCCGCAGCAGGGCCTGCTCCCTGCAGGCATCTCCTTCAGCGATGGCTTCCATGCGCCGCAACTGCCGCTGGGCCACCTGCTGGCGCTGGCCTTCAGGATCAGCCCCCTCCGGTGCACCGGCTCCCCCCGATCGGATGGCCCAGCCAAGACGCTGCCGATCCTCAGGGGTGAAGAGCAGCAAACAATGGGCAGGCTGGCCATCCCGCCCTGCTCTGCCAGATTCCTGTAGGTAACCCTCCGCACTCGCGGGCAGATGGAGGTGCAGCACCAAGCCCACGTCCCCCCGATCAACGCCCATGCCGAAGGCCACCGTGGCCACCAGCACCGGCCTTGGATGGGTCTGGAAATGCTCGAGCGCCTCCTGCCGGCGCGGGGCATCCATGCCGGCGTGATAAGCGATCGCCTCCACGCCCGCCCCCTGCAAGCGTCCTGTCCACTCCTCCACGGAGCGCCGGGTGCGGGCATAGATCAGCACGGCCCCGCGAGATCGGGCGATGGCCGCAAGCACCTCACCCAAGGGCTGGGCTGAACGCCGCCGCATGGAATAAACGAGGTTCAGCCGACGGGCTGAGCGCACCAGGACCAGGGGCTGGCGAAGCCCCAACAGGCGAATAATGTCTGCCCTCACCTGGGGTGGAGCCGTAGCTGAAAGAGCCACCAGGGGCACCCCGGGGAAGAGGGCCCGCAGGTGGCCGAGCCGGCGGTAGTGGGGGCGGAAGTCGTGGCCCCAGGCACTGATGCAATGGGCTTCATCGACGGCGAGGGCCACCAGGGCTCCAGATTCCACACAATCCTCCAGCAGCTGGCGGGCACTCTCCATCTCCAGCCGTTCCGGGGCCAGATATAAGAGGCGAAGGCGACGCTCCTCCAAGGCACGCCTCAGCGACCGCTGCTCATCGAAGGGCAGGCCCCGATGGAGACAGGCGGCGGGAATGCCCCGCTTCTGCAGATGACGCACCTGATCTTGCATCAGGGCCACAAGGGGCGACACCACGACGGTGAGCCCTTCTCTCACCAAAGCCGGAAGCTGGTAGCACAGCGACTTTCCCGCCCCCGTAGGAAGGACGGCGAGGCAGTCGCGTCCCTCCAGCAGGGCTTCCACCACCGGTCTCTGTCCGTCGCGGAAGGCCGACCACCCGAAGTGCCGCTGCAAGGACGCGAGGAGGGGGTCCTCCGGCAACTTCACACCATGCGTAGTGCCCTCAGACCTTAGCTTCCCCCACCTGTGGGTAAGGGCGGGGCCTCCAGCTGGTCGGCACCCTCCTCCACCAGCTGCAGGCGCACCCGTTTGCCCCCGGCCAACTCCCCAAGCGACACCCGAAGGGTGCTGCCGCTGAGGGTTTGCAGGGCTTGCAACAGATTGCGCAGGTGGGGGGTGCTGCTGCCGCTCTCCAACCAGAGCCGCTCCTGAAGCATCCCGAGCCGGCGCCAGCTGGTGTGGAGCTGGAGCACGGCCCGCTCCAGTTGGCGGGCCTGCCCAACCGCATCTGCCAGGAGGCCAAGCGCATCTAAGCGCTGGGCCTCGAGCATGGCCTTTTCAAAATTCAGGTCCTCCTGCTGCAGGGCCCGAACGGCTAGGCCCGCATCGGCGGCCTTCTGCAGCCAGCGGGCCGTGAGGGTCACCTCCTTCACCCGATCCAGTTCGGGCTCCTCCCTCAGCTCCTGCCGCAGCGACTCCTGCTGGTCGTCGGGCAATTTGGCTAGCTCCCGCACCAGGGGAGCCACGGCTCGGGGGGGAAGCAAATTCTCTGCGGTGCGCTGGCGGATTTCCTCCGGGAGCAGGGGGCTGGTGGCCGCCACCACCTCATCGCTGAGGCGTCGCACTTGCTGGCGGGTGATCTGCTGGCCGGCCAGGGCGGCTTCACTGACCAGCTGCTGCACCTCAGGGCCGGCCTGGGCCGTTTCCAGAAAGGCCCGCTTGGAAAACCTGTTAACACTCTCGTCATCGAGGAGCCCCTCCCCAAGCAAGTTGTCCGCCGATTCAGCCAGCTGGATGAGGGTGTAGGCCCGGGTTTTGCTGATTTCGTGTTCCCTCAGCCATTGGAGAAAGCCCTGCCCCCGGCCCTCGCCCCCGCGTTTTTCCCGGTCGCGCACCGTCCGCAAAATGCGCCCTCTCCAGATCTCGGTCTGCAGGTCAAACCGGTCGCACACCGCCCAGGCCTCCTCCAGGCGGGCCTCGAATTCCATGGCGCTGATGTCGTCCTGCTCCGGATCCGGCAACTCCAGAACAAAGGAAGGGGAGTCGGCAGACGCGGAGGAAGACACCAGCAACACACAGGGGCCTGCGGATGCTGCCACGGTGCCGGCTGGCTGCGGACGACGAATCGTGACGTCGTGGCTTTGGGGTCAGGGGAGGTCGGTATCGTCATTTCGACTCTTCTCTGACCCGCTCACGAGCAATGGCCATCTCCCGCGGTGACAAAGTGCGCATCAAGCGTCCCGAGTCCTACTGGTACAACGACCTCGGCACCGTTGCCTCCATCGACACCTCCGGAATCCGCTACCCCGTCGTGGTGCGTTTTGAGAAGGTGAACTACAACGGTTACAGCGGTTCGGAAGGTGGGATCAACACCAACAATTTCGCCGAGAGCGAGCTCGAGAAGGCCTGAGTCGCCCTGACCCTGCTTCTCCCCCCAAGCCTTGCCTGAGCTCCCCGAAGTCGAAACCGTTCGTCGGGGGCTGGAGCGACAAACCCTCGATTTGGAGTGGGTGAAGGTGAAGGTGCTAAGGGCCCGGGCAATTGCTAGCCCCCCTGATCCAGCCCTCTTCAGCCTTGGGTTGCAAGACACCCACATCACCAGCTGGCAACGCCGGGGCAAGTATTTGCTTGCAACCCTTCGCCATGGTGACGGCAGCCCTGCGGGCCACTGGGGGGTGCATTTGCGGATGACCGGTCAATTTCTGTGGATGGAGAGCCCAACGGATCCCTGCCGGCATACCCGGGTGCGGCTGTGGAGCTCCAGGGGGCAGGAATTGCGTTTTGTGGATACCCGCAGCTTTGGCCAGATGTGGTGGATTCCTGCCGGCCATGCGCCCGAGGCCGTGATGAAGGGTCTAGCGCGTCTTGGCCCCGAACCCTTTTCCGCTGATTTTTCAGCGACTTACCTCAAGCAAAAGTTGGCCAACAGCCGGCGGGCCATTAAAACGGCCCTGCTCGATCAATCCCTGGTGGCGGGCGTGGGCAACATCTATGCGGATGAGAGCCTCTTTGCCGCCGGGATCCGTCCTCAAACACCTGCCCACCGCCTGGGCGTGCGCCGACTCGGCCGGCTGCGAGAGGCCCTGCTCGATGTGCTCTCGGCCAGCATCCGGGCTGGGGGCACCACCTTCAGCGATTTCCGCCACCTCTCCGGGCTGAATGGCAACTACGGAGGGCAAGCCTTGGTGTACCGGCGGACTGGTCAACCGTGCCGCCGCTGCGGTTCCCCCATTCAGCTGGAACGCCTGGGAGGGCGCAGCAGCCACTGGTGTGGCCGCTGTCAAAGTTGAGGGATTCCCCATGCCCGCCGCACAGCTTTCTGCCATGGTTCCAGCTCCTCCGGCGCCCGATGCTCCCCTACAGGAGGAGGCCCTTGCTCTCTGCAGGGTGATGGCCGCCATCCATCAGCGTGGTTGGTGCGATGGGTCGGGAGGGAACGTTAGTGTTGTGCTGTCTTGGGGCCCACTCGAGCTGCTGATGGCGCCCAGTGGGGTGGATAAAGGGAGGGTATCCCCAGCCGACCTGATCGTGGTGAATGAAGAGGGGCAGGTGGTCCGCGGCAGCGGCAAGGCCTCCGCCGAAACCGATCTGCACCTGGCGATCCTCGCCAGCAGCAACGCAGGAGCCGTGCTCCACACCCATTCGCAGGCCGCCACCCTGCTCTCCCGCCTGGAAGTGGACCGTTCGGGTCAGGTGGTGGTTGGGGGCCTGGAAATGCTCAAGGGGTTGGAGGGCATCCAGACCCATGTCGGGAAGATCGCGATTCCAATTTTGCCCAACAGCCAGGACATGGCGCAGCTCAGCGAAGCTGCCCGGCCTTTGCTGGCGGAGGCTCCCCACGGGCTCCTGATTGCCGGGCATGGGCTATACGCCTGGGGGACCTCATTAGCCCAAGCCCAGCGCCATCTGGAAATTCTGGAGTTTCTGCTGGAGCAGCAGTGGCGCCAGCTCCTCGTCGATGCGCTGCTGCAGAACACCTCTTCTTTTTGATGACAACTCCTCCTCCCATCAGCCATCTGGTGCTGGATATCGAAGGCACCACCTGTCCTGTCCAGTTCGTCAGTGAGGTGCTCTTTCCCTATGCCCAGGCGAACCTGCTCGCTTTTCTCACCAGCCACCAATCCGAAGAACCCATCAGCAGACTGCTGCAGGAGGTGCAGGATGCACTCCTGGAGGATCCTTCTCCCATTGCTGTCGCCCTCCGTTCTCAGGGGAGCCATGGCCTG
>JBJTUM010000036.1:0-6767 GCA_046080725.1 Cyanobium sp.
GGCAGGCCATTGCGGAACCCCTCCCAGCCCACGCCGGAGGCCCCCCGGTGGTGGGGCTGCTGGGGCGCATTGATGCCGTAGCCCACCACATAGCTGGAACCGCGGGGGTTGTCGCCTAGGATGTAGTCGATCGTGTCGGCCGCCAGCTTGGAATAGGTGCCCCCCGGATCGATCAGGCCTTCGGCCACCACGCCCGCCACCATGGCCGTGTTAGCGGCATAGCGCAGGGAACCCCACTGGCTGATGTGGCGCAGGCCCCCCGTGGTGATCGACACCCCATTAGTGCCCTGCACCCAGCTGTCCAGCCAGCCCCGCACATCGGCCAGAATCCTGCTGTCGCCCGTGTCCTGGGCGAGAAGCACGGCCGTCCCGTACGACACATCATCCCAGTTGATGGTCCAGCCCCTGCCAAGGCCGCCGATGGATTGGCGATAGATCTGCAGAGCCTGGTTGCGATAGGCGCTACCATCGGCGCCGGACGCCTCCCGGGCCCGGGCCAGCCAGGCCGCCCCGTAGCTCAGTTCATCGTTGTAGCCGCTCCAGGAGTTGTAGTAGTCCCGCACCTTCCGCAGGGAGTCGGAATACTTGCCCCGATAGGTGTCGGCAAAGCGGTAGAGCGATTCGGCGTGGCTCAGCAACGTGTCGGCGTAGGCCCCATCGCCATTACGGCGAAAAAGGATGGAGGCGGAAGCCAGGGCTGCCGCACTGCCCGCCGCCACGTCCGAGCCGGGCTTGGTGGGGGTCACCGCCATGGCGGGGCGGGGGATGGTTTGGCTCTCCGGGGGCTCCAGAGGGCGTGGTCGGCGGGCACATTGCCCACCTGGGCCACGAAATAGGTGGTGGCTCCCGAGGCGTCGGTGCCATGGGCCTTGAGGAGATAGTCGGTGCCCCATCTCACGGCGCCCAGAAGCTCATCCAGCTGCCCCGTGGCGGTGTAGCCCCGCTCGAAGGCCAACCCGCCCCAGGCCAGGGTGGAGAGGGTGGTGGCCAGGGGCAGGCCAAATTTGCCGTGATCGCCGGCATCGTGATAGCCGCCGCTGAGATCCAGGCTCAGCCCCGCTTGCAGATTGGCCGCGCTGCGATCCCCGAAATACACCCCATCCCGCCCATCCCGCAAGCCGGAATCGCCGCGCCAGGGGATGCGCTTGGTGGCCTCATCCAGATCCCCGGAGCGCTGGGCCTCATAGAACAGAAAGCTTTGCCGCAGGGCTTCTCCATACCCCTGCTCAGTCGAGGGTGGGGTTGGCGGAACCGGTGGCGGTGGGGTGGGAGGTGTTGGAGGGCTGGGCGGTGGAGAGGGGGGGGCAACGGTGCCAAAGAGCTGGGCCGCGGTGAGGGCCCCCTCATTGCCGATGGCCATCCCCTGACTGCCGCTGAAGCCCACCTTCACGGAGGCACCGGCCTTCAGGGCGGCAGCCCAGCCGGCCCCCGTCAGGGTGTAGCGGGTCAGGCCCGCCCCCAGATCCACCCGGCTCAGGCTCGCCCCCCAGGGCGCCCCGCTCACCTGGTGGGGAGAGTCGAAGCTGGTGCTCCAGGTCTTCAGGTCCTGGGAGCCGCTGTTGGTGATGGTGAGCTCCGCGGTGAAGCCGTTCCACCAGCGGGTGCCGCCCACCACCACCTGCAGGGGCTCGGGGGCCGGCGTCGGTGGGGGCGATGGCGGAAGCGGCGGGGCGGGGAGAGCGGTGCCTGGGGCCAGCAGCAGATCGGCGGTGAGAGCCCCCTCATTGCCAATGCCCACGCCCTGACTGCCGCTGAAGCCCACCTTCACGGAGGCGCCCGCCTTCAGGGCGGCGCCCCAGCCGGTGCCGGTGAGGGTGTAGCGGGTGAGGCCATTGCCCAGATCAACGCTGGTGAGCGTGGCTCCCCAGGGGGTTCCGGTGATGCGATGGGGGGTGTCGAAGGTGGTGCTCCAGCTGGCCAGGTCCTGGCCGCTGGTGTTGGTGATGGTGAGCTCGGCGGTGAAGCCCTTCCACCAGCGCTTGCCGCTGATCGCCACGCGGAGGGGGGACGACGGGGTCTGAACCATGGGGCTCCGGATCTGTAGCCGAGTCCTAAGAAGCAGCACCGGGTCCGGTCCATCCTTCATCTGCAGGGAATATCGGCAGGACACGGCTGGTCCTGGCCTCTGATGCGACCCTGGTGGGGTGTCGAGCTTGCGTCCCTTCTGATCGATGACGCTCACCAGTTGGCAGGGATGGGCCGCCTTTGTTGCCCTGGGCTACGGGGCGGTGTGCCTGCTGATGGGCGCCACCCAGCGCAGCTTCGTCTACTTTCCCCAGCCCGCCGCCGATCCCACCCACCAACTGGTGCTGCAGATGGCCGGCACCAGGGTTCTGGTGGCCCATCGGCCCCATCCCGGCCCGAGGGCCCTGATCTACTTCGGCGGCAACGCTGAGGATGTGTCACTCACCCGGGCTGATCTGGCCGCCCTGCTGCCCAACACCGCCCTCTACCTGCTGCACTACCGCGGCTACGGGGGCAGCGAAGGCACCCCCAGCGAAGCCGCCATCCGCGCCGATGCCCAGGCCCTCCATGCGCTCGTCGCTCAGCGCTACAGCAACATCACGGTGGTGGGCCGCAGCCTGGGCACCGGGCCCGCGGTTCATCTCGCCGCCACCCATCCCATCCAACGCCTGGTGTTGCTGGTGCCCTTCGACAGCCTGCTGGCGGTGGCCCGCGGCGCCATGCCCTGGCTCCCGGTCGACCTTCTGCTGCAGGATCGTTGGGATGCGGCAGCGGAAGCGCCCCGGGTGCGGGCCCCCACCACCATCGTGGCGGCGGCCAACGACTCGGTGGTGCCGCCCCGCCATGCAGAGGCGCTCTACCGCGCCTTTTCTCCCGGGGTGGCGGAGCTGGTGGTGTCGCCGGAACTGGAGCACAATTCGCAGATCCTCACAGCAGCGGCGTTTCGGGCAGCTCTCTTGCAGCCCTGAGACGGATCCCATGGCCTACCCAACGCTAGAAAGTCTCTTCTTCACCAACGAAGGCCTGCGCCTTCACGCCGTCAACGCTGGTCCCAGCGATGGCCCGGCGCTAATCCTCCTGCACGGCTTCCCAGAGTTTTGGTGGGGCTGGCACCACCAGATCGCCCCCCTGACTGAAGCGGGCTACCGGGTGATCGTGCCTGATCAGCGCGGGTACAACCTCAGCGACAAGCCTCCTGAGTGCCGTGCCTACCGCCTCGATCGCCTTGGCGGCGATGTGCTTGCTCTGATGGATCAGTTGGGCATCCAACAAGCCTTTCTTGCAGGCCACGATTTCGGAGCCGCCGTCACCTGGTGGCTGCTCCTATTCCACCCCCACCGCTTCCGATCGGCGGCGATTCTCAACGTTCCCCACCCGCGGGTGTTCTGGCGCAAGCTCCGCACCTCCCCGCGGCAGCTGGCCAAAAGCTGGTACATGTTTGCCTTCCAGGTGCCCAGGCTGCCGGAGTGGCAGCTATCCGGCCACGCTTTTCAGCCGCGGGTGCAGAGCTTGCTGGCTTCCAGCCAGCCGGGCACCTTCAGCCCAGACGATCTCGAGGCCTACAGGAGCGCCTGGGCCGTGCCCGGCAGCCTGCGGGCCATGATCCACTGGTATCGGGCGTCTCTTCGCTATGGCTTTCCTGCGCCCAGGCCCACAGATGGGATGGTGTCGCTTCCCGTATTGATTCTTTGGGGGGAGGAGGATCGCTTCCTCTCCCGGGAGATGGCCATGGAGAGCCTGGCGTTTTGCCGCCAGGGACGCTGCCTTCTGTTTCCCGAAGTTTCCCACTGGATCCAGCATGAGGAGCCGGCCCGGGTTGCCGGGGAACTCATTGCCCACTTCGCCCCTCAGCTCACTGGCGGCTGAGGATCAGGCGCATCTCCGCCTCCCCATCGACGATCAACTCACCGCTCACATCCACCGTCACCTCCTCCAAGGCGCCTGTGAAGGCGAAGGGTGGGGCATAAGCGGGCGTCACCGGCGATCCCGGATCGGCGCCGCACACCAGGCCGCCGCCCAGTCCGTAGGTGATCGGCACCGTGGCGGCAAAGTCGGCCTGGCCCACCAGCTGGCCATCCACATAGAGCTGGCCCCGTCCTGGCACCCCCTTGCCCGCCTTGATGTCGGCCGGGCCCGTGGGCTCGAATTCAAAGCGCAGGCTGTGGCGGCCCACTGGCACCGGCTCCACGGAGCGCACCTCCAGCAGGGCCGCCGACACCACGTTCTGCGCGTAGTGCAGATGGCCGTTCTGCAGATAGAAGCTGTAGCCCCCCTCATTGCCCCCATAGGAGAGCAACACCCCCTCGGCTCCCTCCGGCGGGATCTCCACCTCTGCGGTGATGCTGTGGGCCCGGTTGATCACGTTCACCGTGGCGGTGCCGGGCACCATTTGGGTGTGGGGATAGAAGATGTAGCGCTGGCGGGGCGGTGCAGCCTCGGGCCGTTCTTCCAGCAGGCGGGTGGAGCCGCGGGAGTCGATCGGCAACACGTGGTAGCGCTCCGCCTCGCCATACCATCGCTCCACCATCTGCCGCAGGCGTTCAGGTTCAGCGGCCGCCAGGTTGTGGGTTTCAGCCCAGTCATGCGCCACGTGATAGAGCTCCCAGCCCTCGCCATCGAGGCGTTGGAGTTCCTCGGCGCTGATGGGCGCGCCAAAAAACCGCCCCGCTTCCTGAAACGACGTCCCCGGCCAGGGGCACACGGCTCGCCATCCCTCGTGATACAGCGAGCGGTGCCCCATCATCTCGAAATACTGGGTGGGATGCACCTCCGGCCCTTCGGGAGTGGCGAAGGTGGGCACCAAACTCACCCCCTCCAGCGGCGTCTGGGGCACCCCCCGCACCGCAGCCGGCGCCTCGATGCCGAGGGCTTCCAGCAGGGTGGGCACCACATCGATGGCGTGGGCATACTGCCAGCGCACCTGGCCGCCAGCGGGGATGCCCTGGGGCCAGTGCACGATCAGGGGATCGGCGATTCCGCCCCGGTAGGTCTCCCGTTTCCAGCGGCGGAAGGGGGTGTTGCCCGCAAAGGTCCAGCCCCAGGCGTAGTGGTTGAAGTGCTTGGGGCCGCCCAGCTCATCGAGCACCGCCAGCTGCTCTTCCACCGTGCCGGAGAGATTGTTGTGCCACATGTTCACGTTCACCATGCCGGTCGGTCCCCCTTCCGAACTCGCCCCGTTGTCGGACACCAGCACCACGATGGTGTTCTCGAAGGCGTCGAGGCGGCGCAAAAAGGCGAGCAAGCGGCCGATCTGATGGTCGGTGTGCTCCAGGAAGCCAGCGAACACCTCCATCATCCGGGCATAGAGCCGCCGCTCCTCCGGGCTGCATTGGGCCCAGGGTTTCACATCCGGATCGTGGCGCGAGAGCTCGCAGGTGTCTGGGATCACCCCCAGCTCCTTCTGCCTGGCAAAGGCCCGTTCGCGATACACCTCCCACCCTTCATCAAAGGCGCCTGCATAGCGGTCGGCCCAGTCCTTGGGCACGTGATGGGGCGCATGCATGGCCCCGGGGGCGAAGTAGAGAAAGAAGGGCTTCTCGGGATCCACCTGGCGGGCATCGGCGATGAAGCCCATGGCCCGATCCACCAGATCTTCTGTGAGGTGATAGCCCTCCTCGGGGGATTGGGGGGGCTCCACCTGGTGGTTGTCGGCCACCAGCTCGGGGTAGTACTGGTGCGTGTCGCCCCCTAAAAAGCCATAGAACCGTTCAAAGCCGCGCCCCAGGGGCCAGCGGTCGTAGGGGCCCGCCGCCGAACTTTCGTGGGCGGGGGTGAGGTGCCATTTGCCCACGGCATAGGTGTTGTAGCCCTGATCCCGCAGGATCTCGGAGAGGAATCCGTTTTCAAAGGGGATCTGGCCGTTGCTTCCGGGAAAGCCCGTCGCCCCCTCGGTGATGCAGGCCATCCCGTTGCTGTGGTGGTTGCGGCCGGTGATCAGGCAGGCCCGGGTGGGGGAGCAGAGGGCGGTGGTGTGGAAGTTGGCGTAGCGCAGTCCCCCCGCCGCCAGCCCGTCGATATGGGGGGTGCGGATGGGAGAACCGAAGCAGCCCAGTTGGGCAAAGCCGGTGTCGTCCAGCACCACCATCACCACATTGGGCGCCCCCGCTCGAGCCCGCACGGGCTGGGGCCAGGCGGGTTTGGATGCGTCGCGGGTGCGAGCGATCACGCCGGGAAAGTCTTGGCCGCGGGGGTACTCGTCGAGGGCCATCACACCAGGGGGGGGACCCCTCAACTGTGGACAGGTCTCTGGGGAGCGGGACGGGGGTGCCGAATGTTTTCCCAATTGCCCGCTCTTGCGAGCGCCCAGGAGTCCTGGAGCACCCGAGCAGCCGCTCAGCGGCAGTAGCCCCGCCGCACCCCCTCCACCGCTGCCGCCGCCCGGCTTTTCACCCCCAGCCGCCGCAGGATGTCCTGCACATGGTCGCGGGCGGTGGTGGGAGCGATGTGGAGCTGTTCGCCGATCTCCCGGTTGCTGAGGCCATGGGCCACCAGCTGCAGCACGGTCACCTCCCGGGGGGTGAGGGCACTGGGGGGCTCAGCTGGGGGCTCAAGGGGCTCTTGATCCAGGGCCGGATCCACGAAGGTGCGGCCCTGGAGCACCTGCTCCACGGCCAGCACCAGGGCGCCGGTGCGCCCCAGGCTCTCTTCCAGCACCAGGGCATCCGCTCCGCTCTCCAAGGCGGCCCGCACCAGCAGGCAGCGGTGCTCAGGGGAGAGAGCTTTGGCGGACCGCACCTGATGGAGGCCGGGTCCATCCGCCAGGTGCTCGCTCACCAGCAGGTGGAAGGGGCCTGGCGAGCGCT
>JBJTUM010000037.1:0-6319 GCA_046080725.1 Cyanobium sp.
GGCTGTTGTCATCAAGAAGGACGACAGCCGCGTCGGCAGGTCATAGGTGAACTCGATGCCGGAATTGGCTCCTCCAAGGTTCGTGTAGGACCCCTGGAGAGTGCCATCAAAAGCCTTAT
Source organism: Cyanobium sp. (assembly GCA_046080725.1). GTDB lineage: Bacteria > Cyanobacteriota > Cyanobacteriia > PCC-6307 > Cyanobiaceae > Cyanobium. Next base: position 120 of record JBJTUM010000037.1, read on the forward strand.
CCGCCCCCTCTCCAGAAATGGGGCTGTTGTTGCCATCCAAATCGACCGCCGTGATCAGCGTCGGCCTGGGCAGAGCGATCGGCGTCGATGGTGGGGGTGCCGCATCGTCATTGAGAATCGTTCCCACCACATCACCACTCGTACCAACCGTGTACCCCGTGCCCGCCGCAAGCGTCAGCACCACCGTTTCATCGGCCTCCGCGGTAGTGTCGGCCGTGGGATCCACCGTTACCGTGGCTGTTGCAGAGCCTGCCGCAAGGATGATCGTTGCTGGCGTTCCTGCAATCCCCGTGTAGTCCGTCCCGAGGGTTGCCGTTCCGCCCACGCTGTAGTTCACCGTCAGGGCGCTGGTGGTGGAGCCGGTTCGCGAGAAGGTATAGATGAGATTTGTGGGGCCGTCTTCTAGAACGGAGGCAGGGGAGACGGCGAGTGAGATAACGGGAACGGCCAGTGATGGTGCGCTGCCGTTGTTGGCTGTGGTGAAGCTGCCATTGACGTTTTGATCGCCCAACATCACCCGATAGTTGTAGGTGGTGGCCGCCTCCAGGCCGGTAAGGCTGACGGAGGTGAGGAATGACGTACCGGATGGTTGTGCTTTCCCAGGGGTTACCAATGGGGTGCTCGCAGGAATGGATCCGCCCCAGAGCTCAATCTGGCTGGTGGCATCCTCGCTGATGATCCAGCGGAGATCCGCCGAATTTGCTTCCGCGCTGAAGAGGCTGGGGGTTTGCAGAAAGCTGGCCAGACGCTTGGGCGTGATGCGGTAGATCGTGCCCGTCTGATCCGATGGTACGCCATTGCTGCTGCCAAAGAAGAGGCCGGTGCTGCTGTAGTCCGCGAGAAACAGGTTGTTGCCCGCGCTCAGAATGCCGCTGGGATTGCCAAGAATGGAACTGTTGATGAAGCGATAGCGTTGTCCTGTGGTGGGATCGGCCCCAATGATGGGGTTCTCATCATTCAAGGCGCTGCCTACGCCGAATTTTCCATAAAAAGCTGTCAGGAACTGATTGGAAAAATCGCTAGGGAAACCCAGCGGGACTGACCCGATCTCTACGGCGCCTTCACTTTTTTGACCATTCATCGACAGAAAACTCACCAGCGGTTGCCGGATGTTGGCAGACGGGTTAATGATTTGACCATCACTGTAGCGAACATAGGATTGAGCGAATCCAAAATTAGGTACTGTGCGACCAAGTTCAGTAGCGTTGATTCGGTTTAATTCATCAGCGGAAAAAGAGATATCCTGATTGGCTGGCGGGTTGGGATTGTTGGGGTCTAGGCTGAAGCCATTGTCCTCAAAATAAAGATTGCCTGCGCCATCAAAAGCAAGACCAGCTGCATTACGAAGCCCAGTTGCAATGGTGAGTGGCCCTGCAATGCTCACACTCTGGCCCAGATCCTTGATCAGAACTCTCTGGAGTGAGTCGGTTGGCATCAGGCCGCTTTCGGAATAGGCGGCTCCAGTGGCGGAGAAGCTCACCTGCAGCGCAGGGTTGGTGGATTGGTTGTCGTCTCGTGCTCCTAAGTTGAAATACAACTCAATCGTGTCTGCAATCGTTGGGCTGAGCCGTGCTGCCAGGGCATAGCTGGTGTGGGGATTGGCTGCGTTGAGAAAATCCGGTGGAAAGGTGAGATTGAGCTTGGCTATTTCCACCAATGGATCCGCTGGAGAAGGCCCCGCCCTCAGGATCGTGATCTGCGGTGAGGTCCCCTGACGTCCGCTACTCAGAGCGAAGATGAGGGAGCCAGCCTTGCGCACGCTTGTGACAAACCCCGGCAGGGTGGCCAACACTTGCCGGCCATCTTCCGTGCCGTTTTTGTCGGTATCGACAAGCCGGATGAGCTGGGAGGGGGTGGTGCCGAAGGGAGAGCGATTGACCGGATCCCCTGCGGTCACCGCTACGAGTAATGACCCATCACCCAGATCGACCATGCTGCTCGGGAATCCCAGGCCGGTTGCAAAGCGGGTGACATCAAATCGGGCCACATCCTCCGCACGGGCCAGGGGGATCGCCGGTGCTGTCGTGATTGGCGTTGGGTTGACGACATCCAGGCTGAAGGTGCTGATGGATGAATCACGGATAGTTCTGTTAATCGCGTCCCTGGGTTGAAACCCTCGGTAGGGCAGGTTGTAGCCAAAGGTCTGGCTAAGGGCGTTGTTGGCGATCCGGAAACTTGGTGAAAGAATGGACTGATTGGAAACAAAAAGATTGGCGAGGGGATTGCCGGGGTTCGCGTTCAGGACGTTGATCCCACTGCCGCTGATGATGTTTCCAGTCAGGGATCCCGCATGGATGGTGCTGCCCAAATTCAGCTCTAGTCCATTGAGATTTGCGTCGAGAATCGTGTTATTCTCAATGGCTAGGAAATTGAAGATTCCATTATAAGTAGCGATCCCTTTGCCTCCGCCAATGGTGAGATTATCGCGAACGATCGCTTGAGCAAAATTATCGGCCAACACAATATTTGCTCCACCCCCGGTATGGACGAATTGATTGTTGGTGATGCTGGCGTACTGAGATCGATTGATCTGGAGGGGAACAGGAGTGGCAGCATGATCGACGGAGCCATGAAATAGATTATTGTCAACTATGATGTTGGTGAATGGCGCAAAGGCGGCGTCCCGCACGTAGCGAACTGTGGCAAAGTCGGCATAGCCACCAAGAGGTTTGACACTGGTGATGATGGAGTTGGCCAGGCGTGATGAAGCCGATTGCACACGCAAGTTCAGACCCGAGCTTTTGCTTCCAACAAGGGTCACCCCATCCAGAGAGAAGTCGGAAACCGTTGGCGTGACAGTGACAAAACCTTCAATCACGCTTTCCTGGCCACTCAGCCCGCGACTTACCTCGCTGGCGGGCACGCCAAAAAAGGTCCCAAGGATGGTGACATTCTTGGAAATGGTCAGATCTTCTTTGTACACCCCGGGCGCCAGGTAAATGATGGCACCAGCTGGGGCCTGGTTCAGGGCCTGCTGAAGACTGAGAAATTGGCCATTTGGACCCCCCACCAGAATCACCTGTGGGGGAGCCTGGCCCTTTGGTGTTGCCTGGTTGGTTTGAACCGCGTAAGCAATCCGCAGGGCCTGGCGGGCACCTGTACCCACAGTGTTGTAGGCGGGGTCTCCAGGGTTGAAACTCCAGCGACCATCTGCTTGTAGAGAAAATCCTGCAGGGGCAGGAGTCAGTAGTTTGAAAAGATGTCCAGAAGGTGGTCCACTGGCCGTCAGCTGTCCACCCAGCAGGGGACCCGTTTTTGCAGTTGTTAGGTTGGCCGCAAATGTGGCGGCTGGCTTGGAGTCAGCGACTCCTTTGATGTTGATGCTGGCCAGGAAAATATCTTGTCCGCCATTGGAAAGCTGACCCTCGAGGTTGCCATTGGTCAAGCCCGTAACGATGAGATCCCCCTGGGCCGTGGTTGTGACGTCCCAGCCCACATCATTGCCTGCGGTGCCCAGAAGTTTGGTCCACTCCACCACTCCTGCTGGTGTGAACTTGCTGATGAACGAATCCTCGCCACCTTGATTAATCTGGCCTCCAAGATTTCCTGAGGTATGTCCTGTAACGTAGATCGAATTGTCGCTGCTGATAGTTAGATTTCTGCCTTCTTCCTTGGCTGGCGAACCATGCAGAACAGTCCAGAGTCGGTTGCCGTTGAAATCGTATTTCTGGACGGCAATATCGCGATTTCCCTTGTTGACTTCTCCATTGAGTGGACTGTCGGTGCTCAGTAAGACGTAAAGGTAGTTGTCGCTGCTGATGCGAATGCTTTCGGCATAGTCGTTCGGTGTGGCGCCGATCAACTTGCGCCAAATTTCTTGGCCATTTTGGGGGTTGAGTTTGGCCAGGAACGCCTGGCTGGCCTGGGTGCTCGTGCCGGCGAAGCCTGTGGCGTAGATGAATCCATCGGCTCCGATGGCCAGGTTCATCCCGTAATCATCCAAGCCGAATCCCAGGCGACTGGCCCATAGAATGGTTTGGTCGGGATTGATTTTGAGGAGATAGGCGTCTGGTGTTCCCTCGCCACTGGGGAGAGGAGCGAGGGGGGCAAAGGTTGGGCTGGAGGTGTACCCAATGGCATAGATGGCTGATCCGTCGGGGGCGGTTGCGAGGGATCGGGTTAAATCCCAGGAGCTTCCGCCAACTTGCAGCGTCCACTGCTTGGCTCCTGCAGGCGAGATGCGGCTGATGAAGCCATCACTCGCTCCAACGCTGAAACTGACATTGCCGTCGATTCCATTGAGGGTGCCTCCACTGACGTAAAGCGATCCATCCAGTCCAAGGGTCAGCCCCCTGACCTGATCGTCTTGATTGGTGGCATACCACCGGGTCCAGGTGCGAACTCCATTGGTGTCGAAACGGGCGACAAAGCCATCCCGTCGACCCTGATTGCTATGGCCATCCCAGCTGCCAAGGTTTGTCTCTCCACCCAGGAAGATGCCCCCATCTGTGCTTCTGGCCAGCACAAAACCCGTGTCGTCCGAAGTGCCGCCAAGGAGACGAAGCCAATTGAGGATTGGAGAGAATGGCATTGGATTAAGTATTTAGATCATTGATATTTGCTGGTGATTAAAATGTCCTGCTGAGGATTACAGCAAAGTCCAGCTGGCGAATGCTGCCGCCTGTCCCCGCGCTGTCCTCCCGGTGTCGTAAAGAGACCAGACCTTAGCCCCTTCGATGCGGAATCGACGCCCCTCGATGTCCACCCTGATTCCCGTATATCCAGCAAGAGCGTCCTGCTGCTGAGCGACGGCAAGAGCCTTGGCTCGCGCCGGTTGCTCCTCGGGCTCTGCCGTCAACCGCGACGGTAGACCGATCATTTCGGCCCAGGGCCTTCGCCACAGACGGAGTGCAGCCGCATTGGCATAGATCAACCGTGGGTCCTCTGCGCCGTCATGGGCCAGCACGGCTTGATCGGCGGCAAACATCTCCTGGGCCGCCAGTCGCAGGTTGCAGCGGGGATCGGTGCCGGCAACCAACGGGCGGCCAAACGCCAGCTTGTGGGTCTCCAAGATCAGGGCCACCACCTCCAGCGCCGGCGGCTCAAGCCAGGGGGGCTCCCTCACCGGCTTTCTGGGCTCTCCCCGTCCCCTGGGCTGGGGGCCTCCTTCTCTGCTCCCGCAGCCATCGCCCGGGCCATGGCCAGCTCCGCCATGGCCTTGCCATGGGCCAGCAAGCGCTCGAGAAACTGCCGATTGGCCTCTGGGTAGCGAGGCTCTTCAGCTAGGGGCAGGGGGCCTGCCACCTCCAGCCCCGATTCCCCTTCCAGGGCTGGGGTGATCACCACCAGATCTGGATCCAGGGGGGCGTCGTAGCGCCACCAACGGGCGGGATCGGCGATCGCCCCATGCACCGGGTGGGGCACATGCACCCTGGGGGCCCGGGCCCCGGCTCGCCTTCGTGCCGCCAGTTCTGTGAGCAGCTGCACCCGGCTGCGGCCCCGCAGCTGGAAGAGTACGAAGGGATCCTCCGAAAAGCGGTCGCCCATTAAATAGAACACCGCGCTCACGTGCTTGCAGGGGTTGGCCTTGTCGGGGCAGGTGCACTCGCTGCGCACCTCCTGCAGCTTGAAGGGAAACAGCCGTTTGCCACTGGCGGCAAAGGCCCGCTCGATGTCCTGGGGCATGATCCCCGCCAGCAGTTGGGCCGACCAGCGGGCCTTCTGGCTCAGGGCCTCGAGCACATAACCCCAGTCCTCGTCGTTGAGCACATCGAGCCAGAGCTTCACCTTGTAGGGGTCGTCGCCCGTGCCCTGCACCCGAGCATGCACCCGCCGCCCCTCGAAGCGGATCGACACCACGTTTCCGGAGCGGGCATAGTCCCAGGCCCGCTCCAGCCGTTTCTTGTAGCGGTAGGAGTTGATCAATTCCATCCACTGCTCCACCCACCAGGGCTGCTGGCCCAGGCCCTGCTGGCCCAGTTGGGTGGCGATCGCGGGAGTGGAGACCGTCATGGCCGCCGCTGTCGATGATGGGGAAATTATCCCGCGCAGGCCACCCCCGGCTTTTCGGCAGGTGGCCTGCGCCTGCGGTGGGTGATGGCAATAAACACAACCTCTCAACATAGTGAATACGCGCTCAAGCTATTATTAATAGCCTAATATCATTTCTTATTCCTTACTGCTAAACTTGCCATGTTGTTCTTGTTTTATCTCCATGTCGCTCCCAAAAATTCGCATCTGGCCTGGCCTGCTTCTGCTCC
>JBJTUM010000038.1:0-6294 GCA_046080725.1 Cyanobium sp.
ACTCGCCTTGACACATTAATGGCCCCAAGGCTGTAAGATAAAGGAGGTGCTGAATGCAGCGCCACGAGCGGACTTCTTTCCTGATAGACGCCGAGAGATGGTTCGAGCCAGACAAGTGCTCCCGCTCAAAGCGCACGAGCCTGGACTCGATCGCTGCGAGCCGCCTGTTCTCTTGCCTCAGCTGCTCGGTTTCTCTCTCGATCTGCTTCGTTCTCTCTTTGCTCTGCTCGATCTCGTTCGCGAGCTGCTTCATCCGCTGCTCGTGCTGCATCCTGCGCTGCTCGTACTGAGTCTCGTTCTGCTCGTAGTGAATCTTGCGCTGCTCGTACTGCATCATCCGCAGCTCGACGCCGGGATCCCGTCGCCAGTTGAGCGTCTGCAACCACAAGCGCCACCGAGGCAACGATGAACCAGACGCCCCATTGCTGCTCGATGGGGAGCCGGACGCCTGCGGGGAAGGAGATGTGGTCATAGGAGGTGAGCAGGGCGATCAGGGCAACGACGATGCCAGCGATGGCCTGGATCCAGCCCTGAGGATCGAGGCAGCAAGGGCGGCGGGGCGTAAACGGAACATCCGCCAATTCTGGCGCAGATTCAGGAGCGGGCTCGATCGGCACCGAAGCCTGGAGGCATCAACCTATCTAGAATAGTACATGCGTACGCCCATTCCCTTGCGTCTGGCATCAGCCCCCACAGGTTGCGTCCCTACAGCAAATCATCACGCCGACGCCCCGTTCGTGCACTCGGAAGCGGGTGCCACATTCCACATCCATAGCAATCAGCCAGAAGGAGGCAGGGCAGGCTGCTGCTCCAGCTCCCGCAAACGGCAGGCGATCTGGGTGAAGTAGCCGGCCTTGAGGAGGCAGAAGGCAAAGCCCACGCCGCCATCGCGCCAGCCGCCCATGAGGAAAAAGCTGCCGAGGAAAAAAGCCAGGCCGCCCCAGGGGGAGGTGATGAGGCGATATTTGAGGCGCTGATGGGGTTTCCAGCGGGCACGCGCTTGGGGATCGTGGCGATGGCTGTAGAGGCGCTGGGCTTCCCAAGCGGCGTAGTCGTTGTGTTTGCGGATGTAGCTGTCGATGCCGCGGAGGTCGCGGTGGTCGATGGGGCTGCGGATCAGGCCGACGGAACCCTGCGGGATGGGGTGTTCGTGCACCTCCATGTCGCAGGCCGACCAGTGGTCTTCTTCGATGCGTTCGTATTCCACCTCACCCACGCGAAAGAGGGCGAGTTTGCGGAGGGGGTAGCCACCGCGCAGGCGGCGGCCAAGGAAATAGTTGGTGTAGGTGAGCAGGAAGCCCTGGTGGCTGGTGCCGGGAAGGGCGCTGGCGATCTCGCGCTTCACCTGGGGCGTGAGGATCTCATCAGCATCGAGAAACAGCACCCAGGGCGTGGTGGGGGTGTGATGGCGAAGAAACCAATTGCGTTTTTTGGGAAAGCCTCCGTCCCAAACAAAATCAATCACCTCGGCGCCATGGCGCTGGGCTACGGCGAAAGTAGCATCGGTGCTGGCCGAATCAATCACCACCACGCGACTGGCGAAATCAGAGCCGATGGCATGAAGGCAAGCGGCCAGATTGCGCTCCTCGTTGCGCACCGGGATGGCGATGGTGAGATCTGACACAACCAACTCCTACTTCGGCATCGCAAACCCTGGTGGCGTCAGGAGGTAGTTGCCCTTATCGTCAATAGAATGGCGGGAGTAGCCCAATGGCCGCAACACATCAAGGCGGGAGGCATCGAAACATTCAACAATCATGGTTGGCATGGCCTGCTCAAGGAATCGCATGGCACCAGCAAACATTGAAGCTTCCGCTCCCTCAACATCGATCTTAAGCAGCACTTTCTTATTGCAGCAGAAATCCGCGAAAGTGTTCAGAGGTAATGTTGGCAGGGCTACTGATGTTGCTATTCCATAGGCGGAGTGAAGCGAGTGTGGATTTAAACTTAAGCTACCCGTAGCACCGCTAGCGGAATCGGGATAGAACTGTTCCACCCCAGCCACTGCCGAAGCGGCAAATGGCACAAGAAACACATGCTCCAGATGATTCGCCTTGAGGGTTCGCATCAGAAGGCGACAGTTGGTGCGATCCGGCTCAAACATAAAAATATCAGACACATTGTGTTTTTTGGCCAACCACGAGTAGAGGCCAATATTGGCACCAACATCGATAAACACATCAAATTGGGCTGAGCTCATTAAAGAGGAGGCCAGATCCACAACCTCTTTTTCCTGTTCCTGTTGAGACAGGATGACGCTGAGATCACGAAGCAATTTCAGATACACCTGAAAACCATGGATTTTGATCGAGATATCTGGATCAATGACACGCTGGATTTGACGATAAATACCGTTCTTTCTTAAATGAAAAAGCGGGTGAAATTTCTGGCGAATCTTGTTGAACATTCAGCTTGGGATCAGGTCTTGAATTGGCGTGGTTTCAGAGGCCGACAAGGGTTGCCCGCACACACCATCCAGGCAGGTTGATCCCGGGTGACCACGCTTCTGGCTCCGACCACAGCCCCTGCGCCGATCTGCACGCCCGGGCCAATGAAGGCCTCGGTGCAGATCCAGGCATCAGTGCCGATGCTGATTGGTTTGGCGTAAAGAGGGAAGGCGGGTGAGGTGTAATCGTGGGTGCCGGTGCAGAGGTGGGCACCTTGAGACACCACCACCCGTTCACCGAGCGTAATTGGCGCCATGGAGTAGCAAATCACGCGGGGGCCCAGGCAGGCCTTGGGGGCCATCACCAGGTTCCAGGGGGCCCAGATCTGGGCATCGCTATAGATGTGGCAGCCGGGGGCGATCTGCGCACCAAAGCGGCGCAGGAGCCAGCAACGCCAAGCATGCAGGGGGGGGGGCGTGGGGCGAAAGAGAAGGGTCCACACCACTTGCCAGACCATCCTGGCCAGCCGATTCCCCAGGGAGAAACTGGCACCCTCAAACGGGGTGTTGTTGGCCAGGATCACGTTGGCAGGGCAGAAGGCTGGGGCTGAATCCGAACCATGGCGGGAGCACCATCATTGCAAGCGGCGAGGGTGAGGCCCGCGGAAACCACCACAAAGCCCAGGCCCGTGGGCTGGCCGAACTGGCCACCCAGCACGTTGAGGAAGGAGGCACCCAGCAGAATCAAGGGAAGGCGATTGCCTTTGGCGGAGGCCCGCAGGGCCAGCCGTAACACCCAGACCGCCAACAAGAAGCGCCAGAGGAGGAAGGCCAGGCCCAGGGGCACGCCCAGCTCACCCAGGGTGGCCTCCCAAGCCCCCTCGCCCACCACGAAGGTGAGCTCACCACTGACCCTCTGAGCACCCACGTTGGTGCCAACACCAATTCCATAACCGAGGGCAGGGATGGATTCGAGGCTGGCCAAGGGCCGGGTGAAGCCGCTGAGAATACGACTTTCAAACACCCCCCAGGCGCTGTTCAGATTGGAATCGGTGTTTTCGGCCTCGTTAGCAGCGGCCATTTCCCATCGGGCGGTGAAGGCCTCCGCCGTTTGCTGAAACGCGGGAAGTGTGGTGGCGATCCAGGAAGCAAACACCAGGGCCAGAAGCCCAGAGATCACGGGCAGCACCCTGGCGCGCGAGAGGAGCAGGGCAATAATCAAGGCGGCTGTCACCTGCAGATTGCCCGCCAAAAGCGAACGGCTGATCGACACGGGGATCGCCACCACCAGGGCAATGCCGGCCAAGGCGCAAAAGAGCCGGCCCCTTTGGCGAATCGGCGCTCCGTAGAGCACCACGAAGAGGGAGGCTGTGCCAAGGGTGAAAAACTGGCTGACTCCGTTGATGAAGGAGAACGTGCCGGGGGGGCGGAACCGATCGCCCACGCCCGTGAACGTGGCTGTGCCAACACCGCCTGCCCCCACATTGAGAAAATGGGTGTCGGGCAGGCGCGACTGGGTGGCGATCAGCATGGCCATGGGGATGCTGAGCCAGAGCATCACCCAAGCGAAGCGAATCACATCCTCACGGTTGAACGCCGCGGCAAACACAAAGATCAGTGGAAGGTGCATCACCAGGATGCGGCAGCCATAGAGGGCGGTGAAGATGTCGCCATGGCCCACGCTGATCGCCAGCAAGAAGGCCAGGGGGGCGATCAGGTAGAGGGGTAGCAACCATTGGCTCCAGCGCCGTTGGCGCAGGAGGGGCCAGGCCCAGATCACCGCGAGCAGGGCGATGGGATCGCGCACCAACAAGAGCGGGTTGGAGAGGCCAGGCAGCACCCAGCGGCGCAGGGCTCCTTCAAAGATCAGCAGCCAGAAATAGAGCCAGAGCAGGTTTTTGAGCCGTTTCAGGCGGGCTGGTTTCATGCCGGATGCGTGGCCGCCTGGAGGGTCTGGCTCACGGCGCACCGTAGCCCCTGCTCATAGCCGGCCCAACTGAGATCAGCGGCACGGTGCAAACAGGCTTGGCCCATGGCGGCCAGCTGGTCGCGGTTGTCGGCCAATTGCTGCAGGCGCTCGGCGATCGCTGCGCTGCTGCGGATGGGAACGATGAAGCCTTCGATGCCGTCGCGCACGGAGGTGGTGCCGCCGGAGTTGGCCGTGGTGATCACCGGGAGGCTCTGGGAGAGAGCTTCACTGATCACCAGGGCATAGCCCTCAAAGAGGGACGGCAGGAGCAACACATCGTGCTGGCGCATCTGCTCCAGGATCTGGGGGTGGGGAAGAGATTCGATCCAGCGGTGCCGCTGGAGGGCCGCCATCAGGGGGGTGCAGTCTTTGGAGGTGGGTCTGCCAATGAGGGTGAGGCTCACCTGGGAGCCGAGGGCGTGGATGGCCTCAAGGGCATAGGAAAGGCCCTTGCGTTGGCCGAGGGAGCCCACGTAGAGCACCCGCAATGGGCCAGCGGGGGGTGGCGTGGGCAGAGCCGCCAGCGGAGGCGGCGAGCCGAAGGGCACCAGAGCAATCGGAGCCGTGGTGGCTTGATGGGCCAGCAGGGTGGAGCGCACAAAGGCGCTGGGCACGATCACCAGATCGGCCAGCGCCAGTTCCTGATCCTTGCGGGCCAATTTCGCGGGGCTGTCTTTGAGGCCGGTGAGGGTGCAGGCCCACTCGGGGTTCAGATCTTTTTCTTCCTGGAAGATCTGTTGGGCGGCACGCCAATGGCCAATGGGAAGGTCGTAGAGGCGGCGTATTCCAAGGGATTGGGCGGCCTGGAAGGTGCGGAGGGCCGCGTCTTCATAGGCATACACAGCTGTGAGGCCTGGCAGGGCGGGGAGGCGTGCGGCCACGTGGCGATCAAAGCTGTGATACACCGCGTCGACGGAGAAGGGGCCCTGTTCATGGCGGCGCAACCAAGGGAGAGGCCCATCAGCGGACATCAGCCGGCCCAGCTCGCGCCAGGGATGGCTGCGTTGCAGGGAAAGGGGCACATCTGGGAAGGATCGCCGGGCCAACTGGGCCGTGAGTTTGGGGGGCAAACGCTGGGCGAGGGGATGTTGTTCATCCCAGCAAATGGAGCTGTGGAGCTCCTTGAGCCAGCCGGCCGAGAGAAAGGCACGGGCAGCAGCGCGGAAAAACATGTTGCCCGAGGGGTGGGCGAGGAGGATCTGGCGATCCACGCTTTACACCACAAACCCTTGGCTGCGGCTGAAGTAGGCCGCATCGGCAGGGATGGCCTTGCGCCTAGCGGCGGGTTGGCCGGCATAGAGGCTCCAGGGCTCCGTGAGGGGCTTGTTGAGCAGCGAGAGAGCTCCGAGCACGCTGTGATCAGGGAGCACCGCACCGCCAAGAATCACGCACTGGGTGCCCACAAAGCAGTAGGCCCCGATGGTGATCGGTTCGCTGTGCTGGCGGTTGTGCTGGAGATCGAGGGAATGGCTGAGCAGTTGGGAGTGGTAGCCCGCGATGGTGGTGAAAGGGCCGATGCTGACGCGGTTTGTGCAGTCGATGTGGTGGTGTTTGGTGATGGCGGCATGGGGGCCAAGGCTGAGCGCAGCCCGGCGATCGCGCTGATGGGCGAAGTGGGGGGAGGTGGTTCCCGTGGGGAAACCGGTGATCCAGTTGCTGCGCCCGATGGAGGCGGATTCGGCCAGTTCAAGAGCATCCAGATTCACGGCCACCGTGAAGTGGTCGATTCGAGAGCCCGGCGCCATGGTGAGCTGGCCGGGGTAGATCCAGGCCAGGCCAATGCGGGCCGATGGCGCCAGGCGATAGCCATAAACGCGTTGCAGGATGGGGCGCTTGAGGCTCCAGGGCAGGAGCGCCACCACAGGCTTCAACAGCCGCTGAAACATCAGGCCGCCTGCAACGCAAAGCTGATGTAAGCGCGGCTAATCACCACGTGGTC
>JBJTUM010000039.1:0-4913 GCA_046080725.1 Cyanobium sp.
CGCCAGCCCCTGCTCCTGCTACCGGTGCACATTGCCCTGCTCCATCTGGTGATCGATCCAGCCTGCACCGTTGTTTTCGAGGCGATGCCAGGGGATCCCGAGCTGCTGCGGCGCCCCCCCCGGGCGCCGGAAGCGCCTCTGTTGAGCCAAGAGGCCTCGCGGCGAGCGCTAGCCCAGGGCAGCGCCCTGGTGGTGGGGGTGCTGCTGCTGGCCTTCTGGCCGGGTGTGCCCCTGGAGAGCCGCAGAAGCCTGGTGTTTGGGCTGTTGCTCTTGGCAGGCGGGGGCCTGGTGTGGCTCAACGGCTCACGCCACACGGCCCATGGCGCCATCGGGCTGGGGTTGGGCCTTGTGCTGTGGCTGTTGATTCAAGGCATCGCTCCCCTGCGGCGCCTGCTGGAGCTGGGGCCGCTGGCTCCCTCCCAGTTGGGCCTGTTGGGGCTGGCTTTAGGAGTGGCCATGGGGCTGGCGGCCGTACCTTTGACCCTCGTGCCGCTCAAAACGAGAAAACTCGATGGGTAAGACCGGGACGCAAAAGTCGTATCCACAAGAGCAGCAGCTCCAGCAACACCGGCGGGTCTGGGCCCTGGCTCTGCTGGCCTTTCTGATCCCCCTCCCCCTGCCGCGCCCCGGCCCACGGCCCGATGGGCGGGCCTGGCGGGAGCTGCTGGCGGGCTTTCAGGCCCGGGGCGTGGTGGTGCTCACCACCCATCCCCGTTGCCGGGAACCCGATCTGGAGGGGCTTTATGTGCACGGCCGCAGGGAAGTGGTGGTGTGCCCGCGGGGCGAACCGAGCACCACTCTGCGCCATGAGGGCTGGCATCTGGTGCAAAACCTCTGCCTGGCCGGAGGCACCTGGCTGGCCCCGCACACCGTGGAAGCCCATCTCAGCCGCCGCGATCGGGAGGAGCTGGTGCTGCTTGTCCGACCCGAACGGCGCCCCTGGGAGGCAGAGGCCCGGGTGATGGCAAAAGTGCAAACAGGGCCCTATCTACAAGCGGTCGATCGGGCCTGCGCGGGACGACTGCCCCTTCAGGTTCTTCCTGCCGCCTTGTGAATCTTGGCGCCAATCCTCAGAAGGCCAAAAACAAGACCCCTCCAGCCATCAGGGTGGTCAGGGCCACCACCCGCCCCCAGCTCTGGGGCACCCGACGCAGCAGCAGCGCCGTACCGCCTGAGAGCACCACGGAACTGAGCAGCGCTCCGGCCCACCAAAGCAGACGGCTCCCATCAGCAGGAGCCTCCATCCAATGGAGCAAGCCGTGGATCGCCACCCCGGCGCCCACAACAACCCCACTGAACAGGGGGATGGAGCGATTCGCTGATCCCCTTTGACCCCAAACCAGGGTGAGGGCTGCCACGGCCATGATGGCCAGAGTGGCCAGAGTTTCAAGCAGGGGCGCCGGGAAGCCCCCATGGCCCGCAAGCGCTCCGATCACCCCGCCACCCCAAGCCCAGGGGAGCAGAAGCAAGGACAGCTGGGAGGCAGCCGTCCCCACAGCAAGGAGCATCAGCAGGTGATCCACCCCCAGCAAGGGATGGGCCAGGCCCGCCATAGCGCCGCCGCCAGCGGTGCCATGGGCCCCCGAAGGAAGGGCCCCCAGCGATACCACCGCCAGGGCGGCAAGGGCAGTGATGGGGAAGAAAAAACGTTTCATGGGGGGTCTCGGTCCGCGCCGAAAGAGAAAGAGGAACGACGGAAGAGTGTTCTGACTGAGGGCTTCGCCCATCACAGTTGCGGGACAGCGGCGGACTTGGGACAACTCTGGGGAGAGCCCGCACCGCACTTTCCTCTTGGCCTCCAGCAATAGGAGGCTCCGTGTGTCCACTATGGAGCTTCGGTCGTCACGGGATGGGCCGCGCAGGGCATCCAGAGCTTGCCCATGGCATGGGCTCCGCTGCAGCCCAACTCCTTGGCCTTGCTGAGGGCCTCTGCCTTACTGGGATAGGCATAAAGGTTGTCGACCGCCGATGGGGCAGCCAGGCCATGGGAATGGCTTCTGGAATGGAGACCAACTCCTGGCCCCCCGGCCAACCGTTTCAAACCCATGCCTTCCACCCCGGCCCACCAGACCCCCATCACATTCACCCCAGCCACCAGCACCCCCATCCCCACCACGCAGAGGTTGACCAGGCCCATCCCCACCGCGCCGATGCTGAACACCCCCATGGGCACCACGCCGATGCTCACCACACCCATCGGCACGATGCCGATGCTCACCACCCCGAGAGGGGCAATCCCAATGGCGAACCTCTTGGGTCTCCCCCCGCAACCTCTTTCTACTGCGCGGGGTTCAGTGGGAATGGGCATCCCCATGGCGCTCACAGGGCATCCATTTGTCACCCATCTGGTGGGCACCGGTGCAGTGAAACAGCTTTGCGGCCTTCTCGGCCTCAGCCTTGGTGGCATAGGTGGCAGGCACGGCAGTGCCGCTGGCTGCCTTCTGCGCCAACACCTCTGCGGGCACCAAAAAGGAAACCAAAACAATGCTGGCGATAGAACGGGAGACGCTCATCACAAATCGTTCTGCTTGGCAACCTTAGGGGCACGACCCAACCGTTGGCCGTCCTGCTCCCCTACGTCGTGTAATCGGCGTTGATCCGCACATATTGATCCGAGAGATCACACCCCCAGGCCCTCCCCTCCCCTGGACCGGGACCCACCACGAGCCGGATGAGCACCGTGTCATCCACCAGGTAGGTGCCGGCGGCTCGCTCCCGCATGTAAGCCGAAGCGGCAGAACGATCAAATACCAGGGGTTGCCCCGCGGCCATCAGCTGATGCTCCCCGAGCCAGAGGGCCACCGCCTGGGGATCAAAGGCCACTCCAGCCCGACCGGCCGCCGCCACGATGCGGCCCCAGTTGGGGTCGCGGCCATGGATGGCGCACTTCACCAGCGAAGACCCACAGACGGTGCGGGCGATGCGGCGCGCAGCCTCCCCATCGGAGGCGCCCTCCACCTGCACTTCGATCAGGCACGTGGCCCCTTCCCCATCCCGGGCGATGGCCCTGGCGAGATGCTGGGCCACGGCCGTCACGCCGGCTTCCACAGCATCAAAGTGCTCGTCCCCCAGGGGCTCCCCGGCAGCAAAGGCCAGGAAGGCGTCATTGGTGCTGGTGTCACCGTCCACCGTGATGGAATTGAACGAGCGTTCCACAGCCCGCTCCACCATGCCCTGCCACACATCGGCGGGCAATGCCACATCGCAGCTGAGGTATCCGAGCATCGTGGCCATGTCGGGGTGGATCATGCCCGACCCCTTGGCCATCCCACCGATCCGGACAGCCCTCCCATCGAGGAGGGCCTCGAGGGCGATCTCCTTGGCCACCAAATCCGTCGTCAGGATGGCCTGAGCCGCTGCGCCCCCTCCCTCTGGGCTAAGGGCTGCCACCAGCGGATCCAACCCTGCCAGGAGGGTTTCCATGGGGATCGGCACCCCGATCACCCCAGTGGAGCTGATCAGGATCTCCTCCGGCGTTAGAGCCAGCCGCTCAGCCAGGTCGGCCGTGGCCGCCAGACTGTCCACCAGTCCCCGCTCGCCGGTGCAGGCATTGGCCTGGCCCGAATTGATCAGCACGGCCCGGGCCCTACCGCCAGAAGCCCCCAGCCGCTCCGCACACAGATCCACGCAGGCGGCCCGCACCACCGTGGTGGTGAAGGTGCCGGCGCAAACCGCACCTTGGGGAGCCAACAGCAAGGCCAGGTCGGGACGGCCGGAGGCCTTCAGGCCAGCGGTGATTCCAGCCGCCTGAAACCCCCGGGGCGCAGTCACGCCACCAGCAAGGGGAGACCAAAGCTGCGCCACCAGGCCCCGAGCAACTGTTCCCATCTTGTCTCGCCAGGCAAGATGGACCCACCCCCATGAGGGTTTGCCGCATGGCCACGGCCCCACCTTCCACCACCCGGTCACGGCAGGCCCGCCGGGAACCCACCCCTCCCTCCCCAGGCTGGCGCCGTTGGCTCCTGCTCGGATTGATCTTCGGGCTTGGGTACGGCATCACCCAACGACTCCTGGAGGTGCGCTGGGGGGAGGGGTCCCCAAAGGCTCCGGCGTTCAATCAGAAGTCGCCCCCAAGCGGCATCACTTTGGAAGAGCTGAGGCAGCAACAAGGAGAGAAAGCCAAGCCCCTGCCCGCAGACCTGGAGGAGCTCGGCCGCCAGAAGCGCGAGAACAAGGCGCAAAAAGAGGACGCCAATCAGGAGGAGAAGCTCAAGCGAGACCAGGAGACTCCAACCCAGTCCGAATCTCCCTCGATGGATCGGAACCAACCATCCCCCAACCCAACCCAGCTCCCAAACCTCGCTGTTCCTGAGCCTCCACCCCTCCTCCCTCCCCCCCCCTTGCTCCCGGAACAGGCCACACCCCCCGCATCCCCGGGCCCCACCGAAGCCCCCCCACCCTTGCCCTGATCTGCCACAGTGCGGCAATGGTGCCGGATCTTTGATGAGCACTCCGCAATCTCTTCTTCAGGCCACGATCAACCGGCTGAGTGCCCGTCTGGGCAGCCAGCTGGCGGATCGGGTCGCGGAGTTCGCCGTCTTTGCGCAGGATGCACCCCAGCGGTTGCAACAGGAGTTCAGCCTCTTCTGGGAAGAGGTGGAGCAGGAGGCCCGTCGCCTCGACCATGGAGACGCCGCCCCTGCTGCGGTAAGGACTCCGGCCCCATCCAACGATCCCCAGGATCAGATTGATGCCCTTCGTGCCCAGGTGGCCACCCTGGTGCGCAAATTGGAGTCTCCCCTCCGCGGGGGCGGTCCGGCGGGGTCTGTTTGATGGAGGGCTGGACGCGCCCCCTGCGGATCTGGTGGTTGGCCCTCAGGTTGCTGACAACCCTCTGGTGGGATGGGCGTTCCTGGAGCTATCCCGGCGGCATGACGCCAGAGCGCCAGGCCCTCCGTCAGCGCCGTCTGGCC
>JBJTUM010000040.1:0-3652 GCA_046080725.1 Cyanobium sp.
GCATCTGCACACCCCCATCACGGCCCTGCTTGGGCACCACACACCCCTGGCCCTGGCCGAGGCCCTGCACCCCACTCCGGCGGTGGCGGGTCTTCCCCGGAGGGAGGCCATGTCCTGGCTACGGAGCCTGGAACCCTTTGAACGGGGCCACTACGCCGCCCCCATCGGCTGGATCGACAGCCTGGGCGACAGCGAATTGCGCGTGGCCATCCGCAGCGGTCAGCTGCGGGGCTCCAGCCTCGATCTCACCGCTGGAGCTGGCCTGGTGCGGGGGTCGGTGCCGGAGCGGGAGGAGCAGGAGGTGGCCCTCAAGCTCAAGGTGTTGCTCGATCAGCTGTTGCCCACCGCCCCTGCGGAGAGCAGCCGGGCGATCGTCTGATCCGCTAGGGGGAGCCCCCCCAGCCGCTCCACTTCCCGCACGCCCGTGGGGCTGGTGACGTTGATCTCACTCAGGCGGCCATCGATCACGTCGATCCCGACAAAGAACAGCCCTTCCGCCCGCAGCACCGGTGCCAGCTCCTGGCAGATCGCCCGTTCCGCCTCCGTGAGCTCCGCCGGCTCCGGTGCGCCCCCCACGGCCAGATTGCTGCGAAATTCGCCCCCGGTGGGCACCCGGTTCACGGCCCCGAGGGGCTCCCCGTTCACCAGGAGGATGCGCTTGTCGCCCGCGCTCACGCCGGGCAGAAACGCCTGGGCCATCACGGGCAGGGCCTCCATCTGGGTCACCAGTTCCAGCAGGGCCCGCAGGCCAGGGGTGGCGGCTGCGGCGAACACCACCCCCTGCCCCGCCCGGCCGGCGAGGGGTTTGAGCACCACCTCCCCCTGGTGGCGGGCGAAGTCCGCCAGGGTGTCCACCCGGCTGCTCACCACCGTGGGGGCCATCAGGTGGCCGAAGCGGAGGGAGCTGAGCTTTTCATTCCAGGCCCGCAGCGATGCCGGCCGATTGACCACCCGCACGCCCCGCCGCTCCGCCAGCTCCAACAGATGGGTGGCGTAGAGGTAGGCCTCATCCACCGGTGGATCCTTCCGCATCCACACCACGGGGAACTGATCCACGGGCATTTTCTGGGGGGAGCCAGGGTGTACCCAGGGATCGGGCACCACCCACTGGCCTGCCACCGTGTCCATGGGGGCCAATTCCAACGGGCAGGCCCGCACCCAGGCCCCATAGCCGCCATCCGGGTGGGGTTCGGCGGAGAGATCGGCCAAGGTGCAGCACCAGGCCTGCCCCCCGGCCCGCTGGAAGGCCTGCATCAGGGCCACGCTGGTGTCCTTTGCCGGATTCAGGCGGGCCAGGGGATCGATCACGAAGAGCTGGCGGCTGGCAGCCAGCGGCGGAGCGGCGTCCTGGCTCACCCCTGCCGTCCCAGGAGGGCATCCAGCTGGCCCCGGCGCTCGAGGGCATGCAGGTCGTCGCAGCCGCCGATGCCCTGGTCGTTGATGAAGATCTGGGGCAGGCTGCTGCGGCCATCGGCGCGGATGGCCATCTGGCGGCGGGCGCCATCGTCCCCGTCAATGCCGTATTCGGTGTAGGCCACACCCTTGCGGTCGAGCAGGTTCTTGGCCCGGATGCAAAAGGGGCAGAACCGCCAGGTGTAGATCTCCACTTTCGCTGGAGAGGCGTCCGGTGCCATGGGGAGATCGTGCCGGGTCGCCCTCGATCCTAGGCACCGTTCCTGCCACGGGGGATCGGCTGCACTGATACGGTCGGGGAAAGGACCCTGGGTGCGCCATGCTCGATCTGACCGATTTCAAACGAGATCTCTCCGAACTCAGCGACCGCCTGGGCCATGCCCAGGACTGTCTTTGACGTCCCTGCTCTGAAAGCACGGCAGCAGGATCTGGAGCAGCTGGCAGCCCAGCCTGGATTCTGGGACGACCAGGCCCAGGCGCAGCGCCAGATGCGCCAACTGGATGAGGTGAAGGCCCAGCTCGAGGAGCTGGCCCGCTGGGCGGCCCTTGTGGACGACGCCAGGGCCACCCAAGAGCTGTATGAGCTGGAGCCGGACGAGGAGCTCCTTGGGGAGGGTCACCAGGGGCTGCAATGTCTGCGTGCCGATCTCGACCGCTGGGAGTTGGAGCGCCTTTTGAGCGGCATCTACGACAAGGAGGGCGCGGTGCTCACCATCAGCGCCGGCGCCGGCGGCACCGATGCCCAGGATTGGGCCCTGATGCTCATGCGCATGTACACCCGCTGGGCAGAGGACCACGGCATGAAGGTGAGCGTGGATGAGATCAGCGAAGGGGAGGAAGCGGGCATTAAGAGCTGCACGATCGAGATCGATGGCCGCTACGCCTACGGCTACCTGCGCAACGAGAAGGGCACCCATCGCCTGGTGCGCATCTCTCCCTTCAATGCCAACGACAAACGGCAAACGAGCTTCGCCGGCGTTGAAGTGATGCCCAAACTGGAAGAGCAGCCCGATCTGGAGATTCCGGACAAGGATCTAGAGATCACCACCTCCCGATCTGGTGGCGCCGGAGGCCAGAACGTCAACAAGGTGGAAACGGCCGTGCGCATCCTGCACATGCCCACAGGGCTGGCCGTGCGCTGCACCCAGGAGCGCTCCCAGTTGCAAAACAAGGAGAAGGCTATGGCCCTGCTGAAGGCCAAGCTGATGGTGATTGCCCAGGAGCAGAGGGCGGCGGAAATTGCCGACATCCGTGGTGACATCGTGGAGGCAGCCTGGGGCAACCAGATCCGCAACTACGTGTTTCACCCCTACCAAATGGTGAAAGATCTCCGCACGGGCGAAGAAACCACCGATGTGCAGGGTGTGATGGATGGGGATCTGGATCCCTTCATCCAAGGCCTGCTGCGCCAGGGGGTGGAGGTGGGCGTGGCGGCCTAGCGTCCTGCCCCCCATTGCTGATCACCCATGTCAACCGATCCTTCCCCCCAACCCCCGCACCAGCCAGAAGAATCTGCTGGCTTTGTCAAGCTGGCCATGCGCAACATGGTGCGCAAGGGACGCCAGAGCCTGCTGCACTTCGGCTTGACGGCGATTGGTCTCAGCGCGTTTCTGCTCCTGATTGCCTGGCTTGGGCGACCCCACACTCCCCTGTAATCCATGGCGGATTTGGAGATCGACCTCGCCTTCCTGGTGGATCCGGAGGTGGAACCCGGCGGGTGGGGGTCTGGCGCTCTGATCGCAGGAGAGGGGGCGGAGGCCGCCTGGACAGCTGTTCTGCGTGGCTGGTTGGAGGCACTGTCTGCCGAGCTTCCGGGCAGACTCCGGTCCCTCAGCTATTCACTCGGCCTGAGCCTGGTGGATGACGCCACCATTGCGGATTTGAACAGCACCTGGCGGCAGAAGGAAGGGCCCACCGATGTGCTGGCCTTTGCCGCCCAGGAAGCAGCTCCACCCCTCCCACCAGGCCAGGCAGATCCCAGCTTCTCGGCCCCCTTGGAGCTAGGCGACATCGTGATCTCTCTGGGAACGGCCGCGCGCCAGGCCCAGGAGGCTGGCCATGAACTGGATCAGGAACTGCTCTTTTTGGCCAGTCATGGCCTTCTTCACCTGCTGGGGTGGGACCATCCGGACGAGCCCTCTCTGGAGGCCATGCTGAGCCGCCAGAGCGATTTGCTCTCCCACACCGCCCACCTTCTCCAGGGGGCTGCTGAGCATTGCGGTGGGGAATCTCCGAGGTA
>JBJTUM010000041.1:0-16671 GCA_046080725.1 Cyanobium sp.
ATCAACCCTGCATCGAGCGGGCCTGGACGGTAAAGGGCCAGGATCGAGGAGATGTCCTCTAGCGAGGAGGGCTTCAGATCTTTCACGATCTGGCGCATGCCGCTCGATTCGAGCTGGAAGATTCCTTCCAGATCGCCTCGGGCGAGGAGATCAAAAGTGGCTTGATCCTCTTCAGGAAGAGCCTCCATATCCATCTTTTCCTCTCCACTCTTCTCAATCAGAGAGGTAGCTTTTTCGATCATGGTGAGGTTCTTTAGCCCCAGGAAATCCATTTTGAGGAGGCCCATGGATTCCACATCCTCCATAAAATATTGGGTGATCACTTGGCCATCATTGTTTCTCTGCAGAGGAACGAGTTCATCCAAGGGATCCGCAGCAATGACCACCCCAGCAGCATGAACACCGAAGGTTTTGTTGGTGCCTTCAATCCGGCGAGCCAGATCAACCCAGTGGCGAACTTTGGGGTCTGATTCGTATTTTTCCCGAAACTCTGGTGCTGGCGATTCTTCACCAATCATCTCCGAGAGTTTGGCAGGTTTTCCCCGCACCACCGGAATCAACTTCGCCAGCCGGTCCGCGTCACCATAGGGAATATCCAGCACCCGGGCCACATCCTTGAGCACGGCCTTGGAGGTCATGCGGTTGAAGGTAATGATCTGGGCAACTTTGTCTTCCCCATAGCGACGTGTGACGTAGTCGATCACTTCCCCCCGGCGTTCGATGCAGAAATCGGTGTCGATATCTGGCATCGACTTGCGTTCCGGATTTAGGAAGCGCTCAAACAGCAAACCATGTTTGACAGGATCGATGGTGGTAATCCCCAGGGCAAAGGCCACCAGGGAACCTGCTGCCGATCCCCTCCCTGGCCCCACGGCGATGCCATTTTCGCGAGCAAAGCGGATGTAATCCCAAACGACCAAGAAATAGGTGGGAAACCCCATCTCCTCCATCACATCCAACTCAAACAGAAGACGCTCTTGATAGAGCGGTTCAGGGTCTTCCCCGGATTGGAGTTTCAGCCGATCCCGGAGGCCAGCCATGGCCACCTCCTTGAGATAGCTCACAGGCGTATGGCCCTCTGGAATGGGAAACCGCGGCATCTGGTAGCGGCCAAGAATGTCGTAGTCCTCCACTTTCTCGGCCACTTTTCCTGTGTTTGCGATGGCCCGCGCAATGGTTTCCGGCTCCAGATGATCGACAAACAGCCGCGCCATCTCAGCTTCGCTTTTCAGGTATTCCGTTCCCGTGTAGCGCAAGCGCTTTTCATCACTGATCAATTTCCCCGTGAGCACACAGAGCAGGGCATCGTGGGCTTCCACATCGCCACTGCTGAGATAGTGGGCGTCGTTGGTGGCAATCAATTCGATCCCCAGTTCCTCACCAATGCGCGCCATCTCCACATTCACCAGCCGGTCTTCTGGACCGCCGTGATCCTGGATTTCAAGGTAGTAGTCGTCGCCAAACACCCCCTGATACCAACGGGCCACCTCTCGGGCCACATCGGGCCGCCCTTGCAGGATGGCCTGGGGCACTTCCCCCCCCAGGCAGGCCGTTGCGGCGATGAGCCCTTCGCTGTGTTTTTTGAGGAGGTGTTTGTCAATGCAGGCTCGGGCAAAGATGCCACGGCCCCGCATGCCTTTAAGGTGGGAGAGGCTCGTGAGCTTCACCAGGTTGCGGTAACCCGTGCCGTTCTTCGCCATCAGCACCAAGTGGTAGCGCCGCTCCTTTTTGGGTTGGGGATCAGAGATGCTGCCATTGATGACATACATCTCATTGCCAATGATGGGTTTGATTCCTACTTTTTGGCAGCATTTTAGAAGTTCAATGGCCCCATACATCACCCCATGATCCGTCAGGGCAAGGGCTGGCATGCCGAGCTCTTTGGCCCTTTCCACCAAAGCGGGCAGCTGGGAGGCCCCATCCAACAGGCTGTAGTCGCTGTGGTTATGGAGAGAGACAAAACTCACAGCATCGTCCCGACAGCTCGGGCCACCTTAGGAGATTCCACCCACCAAAAGTAGTGGCTGCCAGAGCGGAGCCCTTCTTTGGCCGCTACATCTGGTGCTAGGGAACCAGGGGGGCGCTTGGACGGGCCTGCATCACGGCGGCAGCCTGTTCGTATTGATGGGCCACCTGAAGCAGCTTGCCTTCCTCAAGCACGCCGGCAATCAGCTGCAGGCCGATCGGTAAGCCCTGATCATCAAAGCCACAGGGCACGCTGATCGCTGGCAGCCCCGCCAGGTTGGCGGGAATCGTGAGCAGGTCGGCGAGATACATCGCCAAGGGATCTTCCGTATGGGCCCCGAAGCGAAAGGCCGTGGTGGGCGAGGTGGGGGAGAGGAGCACATCCACCTGGGTGAAGGCCTGGTCGAAATCTCTGCGGATCAGAGTGCGAACCCGTTGGGCCTGTTTGTAGTAGGCATCCACATAGCCGGCGGAGAGGGCATAGGTGCCGATCAGGATGCGCCGCTGCACCTCATCACCAAAACCCTCGGCCCTGGTGCGGGCCGTCATCACCGCCAGGTTGTCGTTGCTGCCGAGCTCACTGCGCAAGCCGTATTTCACCCCGTCGTAGCGGGCCAGGTTGGCGGAGGCCTCGGAGGGAGCAATCACGTAATAAGTGGCGATCCCATCATCGAAGCGGGGGCAGCTCACCTCCACCAGCTCGCAGCCGAGGCTTTGCAGCACCTGGGCGGCGGCCATGACGGAAGCTTTCACCTGGGGATCGAGGCCCTGCTCCTGGAAGCACTCCCGGATCAGTCCCACCTTCATCCCTGCCAGGGGCCGGTTCAGATGGGCTGCGTAATCGGGCACGGGCGCGGCCAGGCAGGTGGCATCCCGGCGATCTTCGCCGGCGATCACCTGCAGCACCTCCGCCGCATCGGCCACGCTTGTGCCGAAAGGGCCCACCTGGTCGAGAGAGCTGGCGAAGGCCACCAATCCCCAGCGGCTCACCCTGCCGTAGGTGGGTTTGAGGCCCACCACCCCACAGAAACTGGCTGGCTGACGAATGGATCCGCCCGTATCCGAGCCGAGGGACACCAGGCACTCGCCTGCGGCCACGGCGGCCGCACTGCCTCCAGAGCTTCCTCCAGGCACCCGGCTTGGATCCCAGGGGTTGCGGCTGGGTCCGAAGGCGGAGGTTTCCGTGGAGCTGCCCATGGCGAACTCATCGAGATTCGTTTTGCCAATCAGCACCGCCCCCGCCTGCCAGAGCCGTTCGGTCACAGTGGATTCATAAGGCGGCACGAAGTGCTCGAGCATCCGGCTGGAGCAGGTGGTGCGGATGCCCCGGGTGCAGAGGTTGTCTTTGATGGCCACCGGGATGCCCGCCAAGGGAGGGAGCTCTTCCCCCGCAGACCGTCTGGCGTCAATGCGATCCGCATCTGCTAGGGCCCGTTCCCTGCAGATGTCCAGAAAGGCATGAACCTGGGGCTCCACCGCCGCGATGCGCGCCAAAGCCGCCTCTGTCAGGTCTCGGGCGGACACCTCCCCCCGCTGCAATTGGCCGCGCCATTCGGCAATGCCCATCCCTGCGCACCATCGGTTTTGCTGGACGCTATCAGTCCAGCTGCCAAGGCCCCTGGCTAGAGAGAGAGGGAGGACGAGGGCAGTTCGGTGAAGGGCTCGCTGCGGGAGGTGCGCACCAGGCGGTGCTCCATGCTCGCTGGCGTTTCTGTACGCAGGTCGTCCAGGAAGGGCACAAGAGCTGCTTCCAGGGTGTCTCGCCTCACAAAGGGGCCAAACCAATACACCGCGTCGGGAGAGCGGGTTTCCACCCGTGCCCACCAGGCAAGGCCAACCGCGTTGGCAAGGCTGCGCACTGGCCAGAGCAGGGGATTCATGGAGGAGTGCTGGGATCTCCCCATTCTGCCCATCGCGGGACGCTCTGTCCGATCTCAGAGATTCTCAGAGATGGATGTCGTCCGCAAAGGTTTCCGTGCCAGGGAGACTCTCCGCCACAGGCTCCGTACCGAAGAGTGCCTCCTCTGGGTCTGCCAGGGTGTTTTCCTCCTTAGGGAGCTCTGGAGCTGGAGGGGGCGCATCCGCCTCGTCTGCCTCCAGGGGCTGGGTGGCCACGCTGGGGCGCACAAGCCGTGGGGCTGGCGCCGTGCCCTGGAGGCCACGCATCCAGCTCCTGCGGGCCACTTCGTAGAGCACCAGGGCCGTGGCTACGGAAGCATTGAGGCTGGGTGTGGCGCCCCGGAGGGGAATGCGCACAAGCAGATCACAGCTCCGGCGCGTGAGGAGCGAGAGCCCCTGGCCTTCTGAGCCGGTGATCACCACCAGGGGCCCTTCCAGATCCGCCTCCTCCAGGCTCACGGTGCCCTTGGCATCCAACCCCACCACCCGATAGCCCTCCTGCCGCAAGCTGTCGAGAGCACGGTTGAGATTCACCACCCGGGCCACGGGCAGGTGTTCCAGAGCCCCTGCGGCCACCTTGGCCACGGAGCCGGTCAGGCCTGCGTTGCGTCGTTGCGGGAGCACCAGCCCATGCACCCCCAGGGCCTCCGCACTCCGGAGAATGGCCCCCAGGTTCTGGGGGTCGGTGAGGCCATCCACAGCCACCAACAAAGGGGATTCCCCAACCTGTCGGCACCCTTCGATCAAGCTGGGCAAATCGAGGGTGTCGGCCGCTGCGGGTTGGAGCACGATGCCCTGGTGCACGGCCCCCCCACTGATCTGGCCGAGCCGGGCCCAAGTCACCTCCTCCACCAGCACGCCCGTCGACTTGGCTTCCCTCAGGAGCTGCAAAAAGACGGGGCGAAAACGCATCTCCGGCGTGCACCAGATCCGATGGATCGGTCGTCCGCTCTCCAGGGCGGCCTGGGCTGAATGGCGTCCCCAGATCAGGTCACTGGGGGCGGCACCGGCGTGGACGTCCCCCTCGGGTCTGTCCTCCATCACCACCGCTGGTCTGTTGTCCCTGCGCAGGGGTCGCAGGGGGCGTTGGAAGCCTTCGTCCCGCCGGGTGGGGCGCCATTGACGTCCGTCTTGGGAGGGCGTCCGTGGTCGGCCAGCCCCTTCAGGGCGGCGCCACCGCTCTGCACCGGGGCTCGAGCCGGGAGCTTCCTCCCGATCCCGTGACCAACGGCGGCCTTCGGATGATGGGGCGTCCCCGTCGGGTCGTGGGGCCCGCCGCCGAAAGGTGCTGCTGCTCCCTATTTTTCGGGGATCGCCGGGCCCCCGACCCGGCCGGCCTCTCGAGAAGTCTCTTGGGCTTCCTGGCCCTACGCCAGGACCGTCGCCACGCCGGATGGGGCGGCGGCGATTGGAGTTATTGGGGGGTGGGCTCATGGTCCGCTGCGCAGTGGAGGGGGTCGGTTTCCTCGAGGTGATCCAAAAGTTCGGCCAAGCGGCGCGGATCCTGGAGAAAGAGCCAGCCCACCATCGTCTCAAATCCTGTGGCCTGCCCATAGAGGGAGGCCTCTTGGGGGCGAGGGCCCCGGCCAGCCCGGTTACGCCCCCGCCGCACCATCTCCATTTCCTCTGGCCGGAGATGGGGGCGCAGCTGGTTGAGGGCAAGGGCTTGGGCTCCAGCTTTCACCCTGGCCATCACTAGCTTGTGGAGATCGGCCGGGCGGCCTGGTGCCTGGCAGCGTTGGAGACGCTGGTGCAGTTCCCAAACCGCGTCGCCTAACCAGGCCAATTGGAGGATATTGAGTTCGGCTTCGGGAGCCAGGCTGGGGAGCGTCGTGAGCCAGCTTGCCGGGCCACAAGGGGGCAGCTGATGGGGGGCGGCTTCAGGAGGCGAGCTGGTCAAGGGCAGTGGGCAGATCAGGCTGGAGATGGAGAAACTCCTCCAACCTCACCAGCTTGACGGTTTGCACCACGCGGGCATTGCCGACCACCAGAAAATGCACCTTCTTTTGGTTGCATTCCTTGGCCAGCTGGACCAGGGCACCCAGACCTGAGGAGTCGATGAAGTCGATCTTGCTCAGATCAATCACAAGGGGAAGCTTGGATGCAGCCGACTCCTTCTGAATGAATTCCGTAAATTGCTTATCGGAATAGGCGTCGAGCTGACCGGTGAAGCAGAACACCAGGCCATGGTTCTGGCGTTCACAGCCCCCCCGCAACGAGACGGTCAGTCGGTGCAAGTCGGCGATTGGTCGATCTCCAGCAACAGGTGATCGGCGAAGTGTAGTGGGGGTTGGCGGGGGTGGATCATGGCAAGCCGAAAATTGCTGCAATTGCCAGGGAATCCCGTTCAGGGGCGCCTCTGGGCCATCAACGCCGTGAAGCGGCGGAAATGGTGATCGGCGTCGTGGGGGCCTGGGCTGGCTTCCGGGTGGTATTGCACGCCGAAGACGGGCTGGTGGTGGAGGGCGAGGGCGGCCACCGTTTGGTCATTGAGATTCTGGTGAGTCACCCCGACCCGATCGCTGGGCAGGGAGGCCCCGTCGATGGCGAAGCCGTGGTTTTGGCTGGTGATCTCCACCTCCCCTGGGGTGCCGCAGGGATGGTTGAGCCCGCGATGGCCGTAGGTCAGCTTGAAGGTGCGCCCCCCCAGGGCCAGGCCAAGAATCTGATGACCCAGGCAGATGCCAAAGATAGGGAGGTCGTCCTGTCGCAGCAGCCCTTGGGCCAGGTGGATGCCCTCCGTGACGGCAGCCGGATCCCCCGGGCCATTGGAGAGAAACACCCCTTCTGGCTGGTGGCTCAACACCTCCTCGAGGGAGCTGTTGGCCGGCACCACGGTGACCTCACAGCCATGGGCCACCAACCGTTCCAAGATGGCCCGCTTGATGCCGAAATCCACTGCCACCACCCGATAGGGGCTCTCCGGCCAGGGTTGGACCCGGCGATCAAAGGTGGCGCCGCAGAGACCCGTCCAGCGATAGCTCTCTGCCGTGCTGACCCCCGTGGCCAAATTCAGACCCGCCATCGAGGGGGCGGATCGCACCTGCTCCAGCAGGTCGGCGGCCGAGGTGCCGTCGCTGGCGATGCCCCCGTTCATGGCGCCCCCTTCCCGCAGCAGGCGCACCAGGGCACGGGTGTCCACCCCACGGATGCCCACCACCCCATGGCGCTTCAACCAGGGCTCGAGCTCTTCCTGGGCCCGCCAGCTGCTGGCAACGGGGGAGAGCTGGCGGGCAATCACCCCGCGCACATGGGGGGCAGAGGCTTCCAGATCCTCCTCATTGATGCCGGTGTTGCCCAACTCCGGATAGGTGAAGGTCACCAGCTGGCCCGCGTAGCTCGGGTCGGTCATCACCTCCTGATAGCCCGTCATGCCGGTGTTGAACACCACTTCCCCGATGGCCGTTCCGCGGGCGCCCAACCCGCTTCCCTCCAGCACGGTGCCATCAGCCAGAACCAGGAAGGCGGGTTCGCCTTGGGGATGGGGCACGGTGAGAGTGGGTGCGGAGCGAGGAATCAGGGTCATTCTGCCGCCGGTGGTTGCTGGGGCAGCACTCCCCGCAGCTGCTCCACCTTCCTCCAGGCAGCGCCGCTGGCGAGGGCCTCTTGGGCATGGGCCAGACCCTCCTGGATCGAGGGTGCCAATCCCGCCACCCAGATCACCAGGGCCGTGTTCAAACGCACCACCTCCTGCTGGGCCCGGGTGCCCTGCCCCCGGAGCACGGCCTCCAGGATGGCGGCGTTGGTGGGCGGATCGCCACCAGCGAGGTCGGAGATGGGGGCCAGGGTTAATCCCAGGGCCTCTGGATCGAGCGCATCCGATCGAATCTGCCCCCCTTCCACCAGGCGCAGCTCACTGCGACCGGAGAGGGAGGCTTCATCCAGCCCGCCATGGCCATGCAGCACCACCGCACGCCCCACGCCCAGCCCCAGGAGCGCGGCGGCCATCGGATCGAGGAGGTCGTTGCGGGCCACGCCCAACACCTGGGCCTCCGGGGTGAGGGGATTCACCAGGGGGCCGAGAAGGTTGAACACGGTGCGGATTCCCAGGCTGCGCCGCAGGGGGGCGATCCTGCCCAGCCCTGGATGCCAGCCAGGTGCGAAGAGGAAGGTGATTCCAGTGGTTTGGAGGGCGTTCACCACCTGCTCCAGGGGGCGCTGCAGATCGATCCCCAGGGCCTCGAGCACATCAGCCGAGCCCACTCGCCCGCTGGCACTGCGGTTGCCATGCTTGGCCACCTGGGCGCCACAGGCCGCGGCGGCGAAGGCCACCGCGGTGGAAATGTTGAAGGTGTTGACCCCATCGCCTCCGGTGCCGCAGGTATCCACCAGGGGGCCGGGGGGGCGGGACCCCACGGAGGCGGCCGCCTCCCGCAGCACCCGGGCCATGGCGGCCAGTTCCTCTCCACCCACGCCCTTGGCCCGCAGCGCCACCAGCAATCCGGCCGTGAGCGTGGCATCCACGCTTCCGTCCAACCAACCCATCATCAGGGCTTTCGCCTGGGCTGGGGTTAGGTCTTGTCCCCCAAGCAACTGTTCCAGGAGGCTGGGTTCAATAGGAGGGGGAGAGGAGGTGCTTGGCACGTCGGATCAAAGTGGGCAAGAAAAAGCCCGGGTGCAGAGCACACCGGGCCGGGTGATGGGGACCTCTCTACTATCACCCGAAAGCCCCCAAACTGGCGAGATCCGGGAGAAAAAAGACGGGAACAGTTTTTGCTGTCTGGACCAGCTCAAGGGGCCGGATCAGCGCTGGCATCAAATCCAGAACCCACCGGTTCAGCCTTCGGATCGCTGGCGCCAGGCTTGTAGCCCCCTTGCCAGAGGGTCCGCGTTTTGGCCTGGAGGGTTTCCCGGTTCAGTCCCCAGAGCCGGATGGCCCTCTCCAGATCGTTCTGAAGATCAAAGGCGCCGGGAAAACCGTCGTAGCGCGAGAGCAGCCTGGCCGCATCCACCAGGTCGTCATCGACGGGTGTCTGCGCGGCCAGCAGGCGATCCACGGTGGATCGGTCTTGGCTGTAAAGCGGATGGCTTTGGCCCTGATCCTCCTTTTGCTGCGCCATGGCGAAAGGCTCTCAGGATCCCGCCTCCTAGGTTAGGGCAGCCCCCCTGACCACCTGCTGCGCTGATGCGTGCTCTGCGGCTCGATCTGCTTCGCCGCTATTTGTGGCCCCATCGTCGCCAACTCCTGCTGGGTGTGTTGGCCCTGGTGGTGGTGAATGGCCTGGGGGTCACCATTCCGCTGATCGTGCGGCGGGTGGTGGAGGATCTGCAAGAGGGGTTCAGCTACAGCAAGGTGCTGGGGCAGGCCGGGTGGATCATTGCCCTGGCCACCGTGATCGCCCTGGTGCGGCTTCTGTCGCGAATGCTCGTGTTCGGCGTGGGCCGCCAGGTGGAGGTGGATCTCAAGCAACGGATTTTCGACCATCTCCTCCGCCAGGAGCCGGCCTGGGTGCAGGCCACCTCCAGTGGGGAGGTGCTGAGCCGGGCCACCAGTGATGTGGAGAACGTGCGGCGCCTGCTGGGGTTTGCCGTGCTCAGCCTCACCAATACGGCGCTCGCCTACGGCCTCACCTTGCCGGCCATGGTGGCGATCGACCCCTGGCTCACGCTGGTGGCGGTGGCCCTCTATCCCCTGATGTTGTTGGGGGTGCGCAAGTTTGGTGGCCGCATGATGCGCGAACAGCGCCGCCAACAGGAGGCCCTCGCCGATCTCACCAACCTGCTGCAGGAAGACCTCTCCGGCATCAGTGCGATCAAGATCTATGGCCAGGAGACGGTGGAGGAGGAGGCCTTTGCCGCCTCCAACCGGGCCTACCGGGATGCGGCCCTCGGCCCGGCCCGCAGCCGCAGCGTGCTCTTTCCTTTGATTGAGGGGATTGCTTCGATCAGCCTGCTGGTGCTGCTGGGCTTGGGCAGCACCCAGCTGGAGAGCGGTCGGCTCACCATTGGGGATCTGGTGGCGCTGATTCTGTATGTGGAGCGGTTGGTGTTCCCCACAGCCCTGCTGGGTTTCACCCTCAACACGTTTCAAACGGGGCAAGTGAGTTTGGAGCGCATCGAAACCCTGCTGCGGCGGCAGCCCGCGATCGTGTCGCCCCCCCACCCCCAGCACCTGGACCACCGGGCGGGAGGGGGGCTGGAGGCCAGGGGCCTCACGGTGCACTACCCCGGCCGGCCCCAACCCGCGGTGAACAACCTGTCGTTTTCCATTCGGCCGGGAGAGCTGGTGGCGGTGGTGGGCCCCGTGGGCTGCGGCAAGAGCACCCTGGCCCGGGCCTTGGGGCGCATGGTGGAGGTGCCGGAGCACCAGTTGTATTTGGATGGCATCGATGTCACGTCCCTGGCGCTCGACGACCTGCGCCGCCAGGTGGCTCTGGTGCCCCAGGAAGGGTTTCTTTTTACCGCCACCCTGGCGGACAACCTGCGCTACGGGGAGCCGTACGCTTCGATGGAGCGGGTGGAAGCGGCCGCCGAGATGGCCCAGCTGGCGCCCGACATCCGGGGGTTTCCCGATGGGTACCAAACCCTGGTGGGGGAGCGGGGCATCACCCTTAGCGGCGGGCAACGGCAGCGCACGGCTCTGGGAAGGGCCCTGCTGGTGGATCGGGCGATCCTGGTGTTGGATGACGCCCTGGCGAGCGTGGACAACCGCACGGCGGCGGCGATCCTGCGGGCCGTGCGGGAGCAGCGGCAGCGCACGGTGGTGCTCATCAGCCACCAACTTTCGGCCGCGGCGGCCTGCGATCGCATCCTGGTGATGGAGGGGGGGCGCCTGGTGCAGGAGGGGCGCCACCAGGACCTGCTGGGGGTGCCCGGCACCTATCGGCGGCTGTGGGAGCGGGAGCAGGCGGAGCGGCTGCAAACCGCCTGAGGGGCCCTTGATGGTTCGTTGGCCAGGCGGGCGGGCCTCAATTGTTGTTGAGAGACCTGACAGGAGCTGGGCTGGCCCGCTTAGCTGGCAGACAGGTTTCCCATCGTTGAGGGGCGTCCCTTTTTCTGCCATGACCTCCACCCCCACGGCTCCATCCGCCTCGGCCCTCAGCCAGGCCTACGACATGCGTTGCACGCTCACCTTTGGTGACATCTACGGGCAGATCTTGATTTGGATGCTGGTGATCTTTTTCAGTCTGGCTGCGGGACTGGCCCTGATGGGGGCGAGCAAACCGATTTTTGCCCTGGTGGGGGTGGGGCTGATCCTGGTGCTCTCCTTGCCGTTTCTTCTCTTTGCATTCACCACCACCTTGATCAACCACATTGCTTTTGTGCCGAAGCAATGAACGGGCTGCAGCGCCTAGGCTCGGTCAAACCCCGACGCACTGGCACCAAAGGTGTTCGACCTGTTTTCTCCATCCCTCATGCCCACCAAGCAGGCTGCTGAGTTGACCCATGTGGTGCTCGGCACACCCATCGCGGCAGCCGTTCAGCCCGGGCAGGGGGAGGTGGTTTTCGGCTGCGGTTGCTTCTGGGGGGCGGAGAAGGGTTTTTGGCGGTTGCCCGGGGTGATCACCTCGGCCGTGGGCTATGCGGGCGGGACCGTGTTTGATCCCTCCTATCAGCAGGTGTGTTCAGGCCGCACGGGCCACACGGAGGTTGTGCGGGTGGTGTGGGATCAGGCCCAGGTGGGGCTCAGCGATCTGCTGAAGTTGTTCTGGGAGTGCCATGACCCCACCCAGGGGGATGGCCAGGGGAACGATCGGGGCAGCCAATACCGATCAGCGATCTACGTGACGAGCCCCGCAGACCTGGCCCTGGCTCAAGCGAGTGCCAGGGCCTATGGAGCCTTGTTGCAGGAGGCAGGCTATGGGCCGATCACCACGGAGATCGCCAGCGACAAAACCTTTTATTTTGCCGAGCCTTATCACCAGCAATACCTGGTCAAGCCCGGCAGTCGCCCCTATTGCTCCGCCCAGCCCTCGGGGGTTCGGTTGGGTGCCTTTGAGGGGGCGGCCTACCAGTTGCCGGCCGAGGTTTGGCAGTCTTACGACTGGAGCCTTCCCCATTGCGTGTTGCGTGGGGACAATGCCCCCATCCGTTTGTCTTAAGCCTGTCCATGGCGCTTTTCCCCCTCCTCCTGGCTTTGGTGGCGGGCCTTCAGCCCGCAGGGTTGGCGATGACTTCCCCTTGGTGGGAGGACTACGACATCAAGGAGCGCTATCTCTGCGCTGGTCAGGGGGGGGTGGTGCTGGAGCGCAATGCATCCCAGGCCACGTTGATCAGCAGGGGATCGCAAACCACGTTGTTTCGGGAGACCAGCAGCGATCCGGCCCTGATCTATCGCAATGATGATTTCCGCTTGATTTTGCGCGGGGATGAACTCACGTTGGAGCAGTTGCCGATGAAGATCACCTGTCTGCGAAGCGAGCAGGTATGAGTGGCGACGACGACTCTCCGACGGAGCTGGAGGAGAGATCCCGCCGGCTCCATCCCCTCCCGAGAGGCCTTGTGGAGCTCTATGGCCTCCTGGCGGTGTTGTTTGTGTTGGTGCCGGAGTGGATGGCCGAAAACGCGTTGTTTGGCTTCCGCGAGGGCCGAGAGGGCTCGGATCTGCCCGTCACAACCCAGGCCTGGCAGCGGCTGCCGGAGCTGCGGTTGGCGTCGCTCACCATGGCGGGCCTGCGCCAGTTGGCCCGCCAGGAGCGGATGCGGGGCTATGCCGCCCTGGGCCGCGACCGGCTCACGCTGCGGCTGCTGAAACGGCTGGCCCGCCAGCGCCAACCCCCCAGGGCGCTGTGATACGTTCGTTGAGCCGGGGCGTAGCGCAGCTTGGTAGCGCACCACTTTGGGGTAGTGGGGGTCGTGGGTTCAAATCCCGCCGCTCCGATTCGGTGACCAACTGAGATTCCAGTCATAGCCCGTCTTCTCCCCAGAAGGCGGGTTTTTTGTTTCAGCCTGACTCGACCCACTTGGACCCACCCAGACGCCAAAATCAGTCCACCTCCTTTTGCCTGGAGAGCGCTCTCGCAAAGTTGAACGCTCGCCTCTGAGCTCGACCGTGTAGGAATCTGGCCCCGCTCAGATTGGCCCCCGCAAGAATCGGTGGCTCGGGGGTAGTTAATATATCATGATAACGTTTCCTTCGTTTACCGGGTGAGGGCCATGGCTGTTATTCGTGGTACTTACACAGTACTTGCTAATGATAGATACGATAATCATCCCGATTCATTGATTGGAACTTCCTCAAGTGATACGATTATTGGAGATGTGTATAGCGCGCAGGGTAACGACTTTGAATTCGACACTATTGATGCTGATGGCGGTGATGACGTTATCTACGCTGATACGGATGTTGAATCAGACCCGTTTTGGAATCTGCGGAGCTTTGCCAAGCCAAACCCGCCTTGGGGAACGCCAAATGGTGCTCGTGGCACAGGCGGTACCGGTAATGATAAATTTTTCGGTGGAGGCGCTCGTGATGAATTCCTTGGTGGCACCGGTAACGATGAGCTGTATGGCTTTTCCGGGGGTGACCAACTTCAAGGCCAGGATGGTAACGACGTCGTGGACGGAGGGGCTGATGATGACGTTGTGTCTGGCGGGCGCGGCCAGGATGT
The DNA here is from genome assembly GCA_046080725.1 of Cyanobium sp. Taxonomy (GTDB): domain Bacteria; phylum Cyanobacteriota; class Cyanobacteriia; order PCC-6307; family Cyanobiaceae; genus Cyanobium. The sequence goes on from JBJTUM010000041.1 coordinate 13,416, forward strand.
TGTTCGAGGCGGAGACGGCGATGATGACGTCTATGGCGAAGCCCTGGTTGCCAGCAGCGCCGAAATTGCTAATGACGCGGACGACACTCTTTTGGGTGAGGCAGGCAATGATCGCATGTGGGGTGGTGCAGGAAAAGATCTGCTGTTTGGCGGAGTCGGCAACGACATCCTTCACGGCGGAACCAGCAGCAATGGCGCCAGCACATTATTCATTGATGAAGCCGATAGGCTCTATGGAGAAAGTGGTGACGACCTGATTAAGGGAGACCGCGGCAATGATCTTCTCGATGGGGGAGATAACAACGACAACCTCGATGGGGAAGGGGGAAGCGATACCTTGCATGGGGGTGCTGGGAATGATCAAATCAATGGCGGTTTTGGCGACTTCGGTAGTGTTGATTTCGCAAGCTACGAACAGGCGGGCAGAGCGGTAACCGTCTCACTACTGAAACAGTTTCTCAACCAAAATACCTTTGGTGCAGGTGTCGATTATCTGCGAAATATAGAAGGCCTAATTGGCTCGAGCTTTGCGGATACCCTCATCGGAGACAATGCAAAGAACACGATTAAAGGCGGCTCGGGTGCGGATCGCATCACGGGAGGCGGCGCAGCAGATGTGTTTGTCTTCAGCTTTGGATCTCCCGCCTCCCCGTTCCTGCTTGGCCCAACTCAGAGTGAATCGGCGTTGAGTGCGCCTGATCGCATCACAGATTTTCAACTCCGTCTCGACAAGATTGACTTATTCACTGGAACCGGCGCTGCCCTTCCATCTCCAAGAGGCCTGAGCCGTGCAGCCAACAACACCAGCGCCAGAACCCTCTCCGATCTCGCTGCTGCCGTGTTCCGCGATGCCAATGGCGCTGTGGCAGGCAACCAGGCTTTGGGAGCCAACAGGGCTGCACTGGTGGTGACCACCAAGGCACCGATCGCGGGTACCTATCTGTTCATCAACGACGGCAACGCCGCCAGGAACAACAGCGACGACCTGCTGATCAACATCACAGGATTCTCAGGGGTCCTCCCTGGGCTTGGTGTGATCCCGGTGGGCACGATCTTTGCTTGAGCACCCTTTGTGATCTAGACATGCCAACTCATATTCACTCCGATTTGATCCACACTTGAAATCCTCTTCAATGGCCCGCTCCTTCCAAAGGGGCGGGTTTTTTGGTTGGTGCTCAGCCCTCCAGCCGCCACAGCGCCAGGCCACCGCCACGGCCGCGTGCCGCCAGCCACCCTTCGCCGGTGCGCTCAGCTGCGATCAGGGCGAAGAAGGGCAGGCGCTTCTCTTGCGGGCGGGGGAGGGGGCGCTCCAGCAGCACCATGCCGCCGAGCCGCAACTGCAGCCGCTCAAACCAGAACACCAGCAGGGGCCGGCGGCCCTGGAGCTGCCCTTCCCCCTCGAAGCGCAGCTCCAGGGCACCGAGGTTCACCGCATTGCCCAGCCGGAGATGGTCGGCTGTGGCGCCCGCGGCGATCTCCAGCCGGGCGGCCAGCCCGCGCAACAGAGCGGCACTGAACGAGGACGGACGGCTTTTGCCCTTCCCCCACAACTGATCCAGCCGCCAGCAGCCGATGAGATCCTCCAACCGCAGGCCGCTGCCTTCCCTTCGGCTGAGGCGCTCCAGCTCCAGCAGGGCGGGGCCATCCGGCAGGGAGGTGGCAGCAGGGGCGTGGGTCGGGGGGGGTGGCAAGGGGGGCGATGGGCAGGACTGCCTCATCGTGCCCGGTCGATGCTGGTTGCGAGCGGCCATCAGCAATTGAGTCGACTAAGTCCAGGCCGCGATCAGAGCGTGATGGATTCGGCTTCAACGATGGCCTTGAGCAGAACCCAGCGGCGTGTGCTGAAAAACATACATTTGCGAGCCAGCAAATTCTTCTAAGCGATAAATGGCCGATTGCACCACATCCTAACGGGAGATTAGCCCTGGAATCAACTGCGGTGCAATGGATGTGGCCAATTCAGCAAGCCTTACGTAGTTGACACCGGGCACCAGGATGAACTCTTGGCGCGTGATCCAAACAGGCAGACCTGGGCCACAGGGATGGCAGCGGCGATCACTGAGGCGATTGCGCTGATCCGTAGGTCAATCGGATGGGAGGAGTGGTTGAGAGAGCCGGTGTCATGCGGGCATTCTGTCCCCCACTTGTAGCTTTTGCTATCCACTGCTCTGCGGGCGAGAAAGAGGCACATGAGCGCGGTTCTGACACCAGCCAGCCGGAGGCCCTCCCTCCCCCTGCTGGTCAGGGGCATGCCCAGCTGGGGGAGGGGAGGGGAAAAAGACTTGGGCGTGCCAGCAGCAAGGCGAATGCGGTCTTCTGCTTGTGACACCTGAGCCTTCAGCATTTCAGACCCCGGACTGTTTGGCATGGCCCTGACCGTTGCCCATGCGTTTTGCACATGCTGATTAGCCAATGCATAGTCTCTTACACTTGTCTCAACGTAAGCACAAGCTAATTCAGTGATCAGATTGGTCATCATTCTTGTAAATGAGTCATAATCGGGGTACCCACAAAATATATTCAATGCCCACTGATATTCGACACGCCTTGCCTCCGGCTGCCCTTTGAGGAACTGCAGATGGGCTGTCCCAGCTATTTGGGTATTCGCATAGCCACATTCAGCCCGTAGCAATCTTCTTCCATTTAGAATAACTTCTGGAGTTCCCTCTTTTTACTTGATACTCACTGTTCCAATGCGTTTCTTGCAGCCATCCTCTGTAAACTTGGTGTCGTTATTTGTTTCTGCTACATAATACCAATCACCTTCAATGTCAAGCTCAGTTGGGAGCTTTGTCCTGTCTACACTGATTTCAAACCCATCTTTTGTGCTTACTCTGATTCCATTTTCAAGCTGGCCAATTATGAAGATCCTACTACCACACCAAAAAATCCAGATGCAACTAACGGCCAGTTGTGATGCAACCAAGAGTTAATTCCTAATTTTAGAGGTATTCGATCTTTGCTCTCTTGTGTAATTTCTTTGGGATCATTTGGCGGCGTTATCATGGAGGAAGATCGGTTTGAAGGTATGCAAAATTACATTGAAGACTTATCTTCATGGCTAAGACTTTTCATTATGTTTATATGCTGTAACATGCGGTAATGTGGTGTGCCTAACGCTCCAGATCAGAAGTGGGGAGGGATCTCAGCTTCCGTTCAGCGGTAGACATCTCTTCGATGCCCCACCTTAACAACGTCGACAACTCGCGTCTTATCATCGAAGCAGCTGATGGCTTAATCGAAAGACTATAGACGG
>JBJTUM010000042.1:0-5598 GCA_046080725.1 Cyanobium sp.
CCGTAGGAATCGCTCCGGCGAGGCGGAGATCACCGCTTCCTCCCCGGCCACCGCCAGGCCGGAGAAGGGGGCCGGGCAGTGGTGGCGCAAACGGTCGTGCAGGGCCAGGGAGTCGGGGGGGGCCGGGAGCCCATGGCTGCAGCAAAGGGTGAGATTGGCCTGGAACAGATCCCCGCTGGCGATCCAGTCCTGGAGTTGCCGCACCCCGTCCTCATAGGCGGCCGGAGAGGTGTGCCAGTGCCAATCGCGCGTGGGCAACCCGGGCCAGAGAGGAGGGGCCGGGGGTGGGGCGTTTCCCAGGGCCAGTATGCGCGCTTCCATGGCGGCCAGGAGTTGGGGATCGTGCCCCTCCAGCCAGCAGAGGCGCGCGCTGCGATCGAAGTGCACGAGGGGATCGTGGCGGGCGGCCCAGAGCACGGCCATGGGTGGCTCGGGCCAGTGAGGCCCGGGTTCCACCCAGGCGCCCGCCTCATAGGACAGCCAACCCAGCCAGGAGGCCCCACTGCTGGCCATCGCCGCCAGGCCGGCAAAGGGATCCGTGGCCCCCACCGCCCCAGGCACCCCCCGGCAAGTGAGGGTCTCCACCGGGCTGATGCCAAGAACAGCATGGCGGCCCAGCTTGCTCTCATCCCCTTCGAGCAACACCAGCCCCTCGGGGCCCAGTTGCTCGGCCAGTTGCAGGGTCAGGGTCCAGGGCTCCCGCCAGGGCAGCGATCGTTTGCAGGGGGCCGGGGGGGTCAAGGGGTTCGTCCGGCGTCCCGCAGGGCCGCGTTGCGAATGCGGCAGCTGTCGCAAACGCCGCAGGGCTCGGGGCCGCCGGCGTAGCAGCTCCAGGTGTCGGCGATCGGCACTCCCAGCCGCTGGGCTTGCCGCACGATGGTGACCTTGTCCCACAGCACCAGAGGGGCCCACAGCTGGGGGCTGTGCCCTTCGCGGCCCGCGCGGCTGGCCAGATTCGCTAGCTCCTGGTAGGCCGCGAGGTAGTCGGGCCGGCAGTCGGGATAGCCGGAGTAGTCGACGGCGTTTACCCCCAGCACCACCCGCTCGGCCCCCCGGGCTTCCGCCAGGCTGAGGGCCAGGGCGATGAACACCGTGTTGCGTCCGGGCACGTAGGTGGAGGGAATCTCTCCGGGCTGCACTCCACCATCGGGCAGGGGTTCGGAGGGATCGGTGAGGGAGGAGCCCCCCCAGGCCGCCAGATTCACGGCCACCTGGAGGTGTTCGCTCAGCCCGAAGTGGCGGGCCAGCTTTTCCGCGGCTTCCATCTCCCGGCGATGGCGCTGGCCGTAGTTGCACGAAAGGCCAATCACCCGATAGCCGGCTTCGATGGCCAGGGCTGTGGCGGTGGCCGAATCCAATCCACCGGAAAGGAGGGCGACAGCTTTGGGCTGGCTGGCGGTGGTTGGGATGGAGCTGGGGCTGGAGCGCACCCCATGGCAGATCGCTGCTTTCACCCTACAGACAGAATGCCGCCACCCCCTGGCCCCCAGCGATGGCTCCCGCTCCCCCGACGACGCCCCCTCCCATCCGGCTTCGTCAAGAGCTGGCCAGAGGGGTGCCTTTTATCCTTGCCCTGGCGGGCCTGTTGGGCTCTGGGGCGGGTCTGGCCCCCGCGGCCGTGCCTCCCGATCTGAGCCCCTATCCGCCGGCAGCGGCCGGAGAACGGCGGTGGGTGATCTCCGTGCCCACCACCCCAGCCGCTGAGGACGATCTTCGGGTGGAGCTGGTGGTGGGCCGCACCCTGCTGGTGGACTGCAACCGCCACCTCCTACAGGGCTCGGTGGCGGAGGAGAGCGTGCCGGGTTGGGGCTATCCCCTCTACCGGGTGAAGGGGGGGAGCCCCCTGGTATCCACCCGCATGGCCTGTCCTGATCAGGCTCCTCGAAAGGAATTTGTGCGGCTGGCAGGTCCCCCCCGCCTGGTGCCCGTGAATTCCCGGCTGCCGATCGTGGTGGTGGCGCCGAAGGATCTGGAGGTGCGCTGGCGCCTCTGGCGGGCCGATCCCCGCCAGAGGCCGGGGCGTCTGTTCTGAGGCGCCCGGCCACAAGGGCGAGAAGAGTTTGACAACTTTTTTGTTGTGAAGCCCTGCCGCAGGCTGCTGCACTTCGGCTCCCTGCCTACGCGTTTTCCAGATCGGCCTGCCGCTTCTGTGCCCTTGCCTCGTCTGCTCCCGCAGCGCCTGACCCGTTCCTGGGGACCCATCGCAGTGGGCCTGGACCTGGTGGTGCTCACCACCGGATGCCAGTGGGGGGACGACCCTCCGGTGAGCCTGCAACTGGCGATCTCCACCGGACAGGGCAGTGATGGGGTGGCCCGCGCCAACCTCAAGCGCTTGGCCACCCAGATCGCCAACGAGTACATGCGCAACCACCCGCGGGTGTTGCTGCATCTGCGCTCTCTGCCAGAGGGCGATCTGGTGGAGAGCGTGAGGGCACGGGCCCGGCTGGGAGCCGGACCTGATCTTTTGATCAGCCGGGTGGCGCCGGTGGAGATTCTCGAGCGGGAGGGCTATCTCAAGCCGATCGACATCAGCCCCCTGCAGCTGGATCCCCTGAGACTCAAGTTTCTCTCCAAGTTTCGCGACGGCAACACCTACGACGCTTTGCCCTTCCTGCTGCAGCCCACGGTGGCCTGCTACGACAGGCGCCGGCTGCCCCAGGCGCCCACCCGGCTCGAGGAGTTGCCCGCCCGGGCCGCAGGGGGTGCGCGGGTGGGGTTGTCTCTGCAAATGTTCGAACTCCTCTGGACCGCCAGCGATTTTGATGCGGATCGGGCCCTGCTCAATCTCTTTCGCACCCGGGTGCAGGCCAAATCCCTCTGGAAGGGCCTTTCCCCCAGTGATCGCGCCCGGGTGGAGGAGTGGCTGGACTGGCTGCCGCGGGCCAATCTCGAACCCAACGTGAACTTCGTGGAGACAGCCGATGAATTGGTGGAGCGCATGGAACGGGGCCAGCTCGACTGGATCAGCTGCAGCAGCACCGCCATCGAGCGCCTCAAGCGCAAACTCGGGCCCCACCTGGGGGTATCCGTGCTTCCCACGGGGCGCGACGGCAAGCCGGCCCGCCCCCTGGCCCGCCTCCAGCTGCTGAGCTTCGGCCGGGATTCCACTCCCGCCCAGCGGCAGGTGGCCACGAGTTTTGCCTTGTTCGTGCTCAACGACTTCAGCCAGAGCAACATGATCGGCAAGGCCTTCGGCAACATGCCCGTCAACCAGAATGTGGTGGTGTCCGTGAAAGATTCCCTTGCCCTGGCCGCGATGCAGGCCAGCCTGGATCACTCCACTGTTCCCACCTTCCGCGAGGGGGTGGGCTTCGGCCGGGCGATTGGGCTCGGCACTGCCAGGCAGGATCCTCTGACGCAACTGCTCAAGCAGGCGGTGTATGACGAACAGTCGCCCAAGGCGGTGACAGACCAGATCAAGAATGTGGCCGAGCAAGCGTTCCTGAGGGATCTCTCCAAGGGCCAGCGCAAGACGGCTCTATCCCAGGAGGCAGATCTTTGAATCAGCTCCTCTATGTGGTGGTGGGCTGGCTCGGGTTGATCACCCGAGCCGCCGTGATCTGGCAGTTGCTGGCGGTCGTCGGCCTTGTGCTGGCGGCCCTGCTCTGGCTCATCAGCCGTGTGATCTTCCCCGGCCTCGGGCTACCAGGCGGCCTGGTGGGCCTGTTCGGCCAGCTGGTGCTGATCTGGACCGGCCTCTCCGCCCTGCGGCTGGGGCTGCGCCGCCTCCTGCCGGCGGAAGAGGTGGAGAGCTACTGGCTCAAGGCGGTGGCGCCCCTGTTCGTGGTGGTGGCCCTGGCGGGCCTGGTGCATCGTCTCGATGGCCTCACCATCTTGAGCGAGGTGCCCGTGCTCAAGCTCTTCAACGAACCCATCTCCTTTGGAAATCTTCTTTTGCTGATGGGCCTGCCCTACTTCCTGGTGGTGCTCTCCGATCTGCCGGTGGCCTTGATCGGCGGGGCGGCGGGGCGGCTGGCGGGGCTGGGGGAGGGCAACCGCAAGGCCTTTGAGCTGATTCTTCGCTACCTCCTTATCGGCCTTGGGGTGGTGTGGCTGGCGGATCAGATCGGTCTCAGCGGCACGGCGATCGCTGCCGTCGCCGGCGGCCTCTCCGTGGGCCTGGGCTTTGGGATCAAGGAGGTGTTCTCCAATTTCGTGAGCGGCCTCTGGCTGCTTTTTGAAGGCTCCCTCCAGCCTGGAGAAGTGGTGCTTTACGACGGCGATGTGTGCAAGGTGCGCCAGGGCCGCCACCTTGAAGCGCAAATCCGATAACGCTGAGCTCGTGGTGCCGAACCAGACCTTCTTCACCGCCACCACCACCACCTACACCGGCTCGGAAGATCTTCGCTGTGGCTTTCTCATCGTGCGTGCCGACTACAGCCATGATCCCGACCAGGTGATGGCTCTGCTGGAGGCCATCGCCCAGGCCAATCCCCTGGTGCTCGCCGACCCGGCTCCCTCCGCGAGCATCGCCAACCTGGGGGAGTACGCCATCGAATACGGCTTGGATTTCTGGATGGTGGACCCCATGAAAAATGGCAAGATCTCCGGCGAACTGCGCCGAGCGATCCTGCTGCGCTTCAAGGAAGAAGGAATCGAGATTCCCCGCCCCCCCTACTTCTCTTCAGCGCAGACCTAGCCATTTGTGGCTCTGGAGGCTGAGCCGCCAGGCGGGATGGCTCTGCACATGGGCGATCGCCAGTGCCAGGCCCCGGGGGTTGTTCCAGGCGGGCTGCAGCAGTAGGTGGGGCCCTCGCTGATTTTCTTCCGAAGCAGCCGCTGCCATGGCCTCAGCGAAGGCCAGATCCGCCTTCTCGGCCACCACCACCTTCAGCTCCTGGCAACGGGCCAGCAATTCGGGCCGTGGGGGCGCATGGCGTTTGGGGGACAGGGTGATCCAATCGAAGCGGCCGCTGAGGGTATGCACTCCGCTGGTTTCCAGATGGAGTGGCGCCACGTCCTGAAGGGCGCTGCAAAGGGGGCCCAGATCGTGCTGCAGGGGCTCGCCACCGGTGACCACCACGAAGGCCGCCCCATGTTGTGTGGCCTCCAGTGCCTGCCGTGCCAACTCCCCCACCGCCCGCCGGGGGTGGTTCTCTTCCGGCCAGGAGTGTTTGGTGTCACACCAGGGGCAGCCCACATCACAGCCCGCCAGGCGCAAGAAGAAGGCACTGCGGCCGCAGTGCAGACCCTCCCCTTGGAGCGAATGGAAGGTTTCCACCACTGGCAGGGTGGGAAGCGCCAGGAGTGGGGGGGGGAGAGAGGCCATTCATTCTTCACCTTATGGCCACCCATTAGGGCTTGTCGGCGGGGAGGGATGGGGTCGCTGGAAGGGCCAGCCACTGTTGATATTGGGCTCTTACTAGGTTTTCAGTGTCGCTGGGCCAGGCGGAGGTGTAGCGATGGAGTTGATAGATGGCAATGTTCTGATCGGCTACGAGGGTGCGATAGGTGTCAAGGGCGCCCTGCAATTTGCTGAGGGCCTGCACCACCGAGGTGCCCTCATCGTTGGCGCGTCCAGACTCATATTTGACGATGGCGGATTGCAGGGACCGTCGAGAGGCCTCCACATCGGTGCGAGCCGCGTCCACCTGGATT
>JBJTUM010000043.1:0-5458 GCA_046080725.1 Cyanobium sp.
CCGGCCCTGCGTGCCCGTGGCCCACACCAGGGGCATCGGCAAGCAGGAGATGCGCAACAACTCGGCCTTACCCAAAATGGAAGTGGATCCGCAAACCTACGAGGTGTTTGCGGATGGGGAACTGCTCACCTGCGAACCAGCTGAGGTGTTGCCCATGGCCCAGCGCTACTTTCTGCTCTAGGTCGGGTGTTTCGGTAACAACAATCACCTGGGATCCCACCCGGGGCACTGCAGGATCCCAATCATCAGAGGATCAAAGAGAATGTTCACGGCGTACCGACCCAACCACGGTTACGACGAATATTTCAGCGGCCCAGACCTGCCCCGCCCGGCCCTCCAACCCCTGCTCTCCTCCCTTGGCCGCATGGGCCTGGAGCAACTGAACCACAACCATGCGGCCGCAGGCATGCTGCTCCGGCGGCTGGGGGCCACCTTCCGTCTCAATGATTCCGGCAGCCTGGGGGTGGAGCGAATCCTGCCCTTCGACCCCCTGCCCCGCCTGATCCGCTCCAGCGAGTGGGAGCGCTTAGAGAAGGGCCTCTTCCAGCGCCTGGAGGCCATCGATCTCTTTCTGGCTGATGTGTATGGGCCAGGGCACATCCTGGCCGATGGCGTGGTGCCTCGGGAGGATGTGGAGAGCTCCCACGGCTGGCGCCCCCAGATGCAGGGCATCCAACCGCCTCTGGGGCGCTGGTGCCACATTTCGGGGCTGGATCTGGTGCGCGATGGCGAAGGCACCTGGCGGGTGTTGGAAGACAACCTGCGCTGCCCCTCCGGCGTGGCCTATTTCCTCGAGAACCGGCGAGTGATGAAGCGGATCTTCCCCAGCCTCTTCTCGGGCCGCACGGTGCAACCGATCGACAACTACGCCTCCCACCTGCTGGAAACCCTGAGAGACCTGGCCACCTGGACGGACAATCCCAAGGTGGTTCTGCTCACCCCAGGCGTCTACAACAGCGCCTACTTCGAACACAGCTATCTGGCCCAGCAGATGGGCATCCAATTGGTAGAGGGAAGGGATCTGGTGGTGGAAGACCGGCGGGTGTGGATGCGCAGCACGGCCGGCCTGGAGCCGGTGGATGTGATCTACCGCCGCATTGACGATGATTTTCTCGATCCCGAGGTGTTCCGCGAGGATTCCATCCTGGGGGTGAAGGGGTTGATGGAGGCCTACGCCGCCGGCCGGGTGGCCATCGCCAATGCCCCGGGCACGGGTGTGGCTGACGACAAATTGATCTATGCCTATGTGCCGGAAATGATCCGCTACTACCTCAAGGAGGAGCCGATCATTGAAAACGTGCCCACCTATCTCTGCTCCCGCCCTGAGGACCGCTCCACCGTGCTGGGCCATCTCCACGAGCTGGTGGTGAAGTCTGTCGCGGAAGCAGGGGGCTATGGCATGTTGATCGGCCCCCATGCCAGCAAGGAGGAGATCGCCATCTTTGCCTCCAAGATTGAGGCCGATCCCCGGAATTTCATCGCCCAGCCCACCCTGGAGCTCTCCACCGTGCCCTCCCTCAGCGAAGGGGAGATCTATCCCTGCCACGTGGATCTGCGCCCCTACGTGCTGCGCAGCAAAAACAACTGGGTGACCCCTGGAGGGCTCACCCGGGTGGCCCTGCGGCGGGGCTCCCTGGTGGTGAATTCCTCCCAGGGTGGGGGCTGCAAGGACACTTGGATCGTGGAAGATTCTGCGGCCGAGATCAGGGAGGCCCTGCCATGTTGAGCCGGGTTGCGGATTCGCTCTATTGGATCAACCGCTACGTGGAGCGGGCGGAAAACATCTCCCGCTTTGTGGAAGTGAGTGAGGCCATGGCCCTCGACTGCCCCCCCGGAAGCGCCGAGCCCTGGCTGCCCCTGATCGATGCCAGCGGCGACCGGGAACTCTTCGACAAGCTCTATCCGGCCGGCAACCCGGAAGATGTGGTGAACTTCCTGGTGCGAGAAACCGACAACCCAAGCAGCGTGGTGAATTGCATCACCTTTGCCCGAGAAAACGCGCGCCAGATCAGGGATGTGATCACCACGGAGATGTGGGAGCAGATCAATGGCTGCTACTGGGGCCTGCAGGAACCCGACTACTGGGAGCAGCCCCCCCAGGAACAACTGCGCCTGATCCGGCGGGATTGCCAGCTCTTTTACGGCATCACCGACGCTACCTTGAGCCGGGATCTCTCCTGGCAGTTCAGCCGGCTGGGGCGGCTCCTGGAGCGGGCGGACAAATCCACTCGCATCCTCGATGTGAAATATTTCCTGCTCCTGCCCTCCAATGAGGATGTGGGTGGGGTGCTGGATGAGCTGCAATGGATCGCCCTGTTGCGCACGGCTGGGGCGTATCAAATGTTCCGCCAATCCCAGCAACGGGCCATTGCTCCTCGGGCCGTGGCGGGGTTCCTGCTCCTGGATCCGATTTTCCCTCGCTCCGTGCGCTACTGCCTGGAGCGGATCAATGAAACCCTGCGCATCATCCGTGGCAGCTCCGTTCCCGGAGCCCCCGATGAACTGGAATGCCTAGCCGGCCTCACCCTGGCGCGCTGGAGTTACACCCGCATCGACGATCTAATCGCCAGCGGTCTGCATGAGGCGATCGACCACCTCCAGCAGGACTTCAACCGTCTGCACGCGTTGATTGAGAAGCGGTATTTCATCGCAGCGCCCACCAGCTCCCAGACCAATCCAGAGCCCGCATGCGCGCCCACATAACCCACAGCCTCCACTACCGGTATTCGGCTCCGATCCTGTTGGGGCCCCACCGCTTCTGCCTCAAGCCCCGGGGCCAAGGGTTCCAGCGGCTGGTGCACTTTGAGCTGGCCATCACCCCCGAGCCCGACTCCCTCTACCCCCTGATTGCGGCCAGTGGAGATGAAATCTTGCGAGCTCGGTTTCTGGGCAGCACCGACCGATTCCTGTGCAGGCCCAGAGCGAGGTGATCACCCAATCCGGCCCGCCCCTGGAGATGTGCCTGGAGGTGAACCCCCCCTTGCTGCCCTACCCAGTGGGCCATCTCAATGGCGATCTGATGGGGGCCCTGGAGGGTTGGCTGCCCAATGGCCAGCACGATCCCGCTGCGGTCGACCTGGCCCAGGAGGCCCTAACGGGTTGCGAACAACTGGCCGTGCCCTACCTCCAGCAGCTGATTGCCATCATTCAGGACCGGGTAAAATACACCCAGCGCCACCACGGCCCTGCCTGGCCCGCCGGCCGCACCCTGAAGGAACGGGTGGGCTCTTGCCGAGATCTGGCCATGCTAATGATCGAATGCTGCCGTTGTGTGGGCCTGCCTTCACGATTCGTGAGCGGCTACCACCTGGTGGAACCCAAGCCGAAAGACTACGACCTCCATGCCTGGGCGGAGGTGTATCTGCCTGGTGCCGGCTGGAGGGGATATGACCCTAGCGGCAAGGGGCTGATCGATGATCGCTACATCGTGCTGGCCACCTCCTCAAAGGCGAATCTCACCGCCGCCGTGTCGGGGAGCTTTTCCGGGGCCATCCCGGTGGAAAGCGACATGAAGTGGACCATCGAGGCCAAGATGCTGGATCCGAAACCAGCCGGCGTCCAGGATGAAGAAGTGGCCCCTAGCTTCCCAGCTGGTAGCCAATGCTTCAGCGATGCTCCCCATGCCGCGCCATGACAGATAGAGATCCGGTGATGTAGGCCATGGTGTCCACCCCTTTTCCCTCCCCATCGGCCCCCGTGGCGAACCCCCTGGCGGAGGACATGCGCCGCCATCTCTTCCTGAGCCAGGCCAAGGCCCCGGCCCTGGCCACCGTGCACGACCATTACTTCTGTTTGGCCTTGGCCGTGCGCGACCGGCTCCTAGCCAGCTGGGTGGACACGGCTGAGACTTACACCAACCAGCACGTGCGCACTGCCATCTATCTGTCGGCGGAATACCTGCTGGGGCCCCACCTGGAAAACAACCTGGTGAATCTTGGGCTGCACAAGGAGGCGGAGGCCGCCTGCGAGGAACTGGGCCTCTCCCTGGATCAACTGATCGCCGAGGAGCCTGAGCCGGGGCTGGGCAACGGCGGCCTGGGGCGGCTCGCGGCCTGCTTCCAGGAGTCGATGGCCTCCTTGGAACTGCCGGCCATTGGCTACGGCATCCGCTATGAATTTGGCATTTTCCGGCAGCAGATCGGCCCCAGCGGCCAGATGGAGAGCACCGACCCCTGGCTGGCCCGGGGGAATCCCTGGGAGGTGATCCGGCCCGAGTGGACCTATCCAGTGATCATCGGCGGCCAAACGGTGATGGGCGTCGCCTACGACACGCCCATCCTGGGCTATGGGGTGCGCACGGCCAACACCCTGCGTCTGTGGTCGGCCCATGCCCCGGAAGACTTTGATTTTGCCTCGTTCAATGCGGGCGACTACACCCGGGCCGTGTTGCACAAGGTGCAATCAGAAACGCTCTCAAAGGTGCTCTATCCCAACGATGAGATGGAGCAGGGCAAGCGACTGAGGCTCAGCCAGCAGATTTTCTTCGTGTCCTGCTCCCTGCAAGACATGTTCCGCATCCTCAAGGGACAGGGCCTGAGTGTGAAGGACTTCCACAAGAAATATGCGGTGCAGCTCAACGACACCCATCCCGCCATCGCCGTGGCCGAGCTGATGCGACTCTTGATCGATGAGCACGGCGTCGACTGGGATACGGCTTGGGGCATCACCACTGCCAGCATCAGCTACACCAACCACACCCTGCTCCCGGAAGCTCTGGAGTGCTGGGGGTTGGAGCTGTTTCGGCAACTGCTCCCGCGGCAGCTGGAGATCATCTTTGAGATCAATGCGCGCTTCCTGCGCATGGTGCGCCTGCGCTACCCCGGCAAACCGGAGATGCTCGAGAAGCTCTCGCTCATCCAGGAAGGCTCTACCCGCAAGGTCCGCATGGCCCATCTTGCCGTGGTGGGAAGCCATCAGGTGAACGGCGTGGCGGAGCTGCACAGCCAGCTACTGAAGCAACACCTCTTCCACGACTTTGCCGAGATCTGGCCCGAGCGTTTCACCAACATCACCAACGGCGTCACCCCGCGCCGCTGGCTGGCGGTCTCCAACCCCCATCTGGCCACGTTGCTCGATGAAAGCATTGGCGATGGCTGGCGCAGTGATCTGGACCAGCTCTCCGGTCTGGAGCCGCTGGTGCAGGATTCGGCCTTCCTGGAGCGTTGGCAAGGCGTGCGCGAGCATGCCAAGGAGCGCCTCGCCCAAACCATCCGCCAACAGACCGGGGTGCTGGTGGATCCGACCAGCCTTTTTGATGTGCAGGTCAAGCGCATCCACGAATACAAGCGTCAGCACCTCGCGGCCCTGCAACTGGTGGAGCGCTATCTGCGCTTGAGGGCCGGAGAAAACCTGCCGCCCCGCACGGTCGTGTTTGGGGGCAAGGCGGCACCGGGATACGCCATGGCCAAACTGATCATCCGCTTGATCGTGGGCATCGCTGACATCGTGAACATTGATC
>JBJTUM010000044.1:0-16825 GCA_046080725.1 Cyanobium sp.
CCGCTCGAGCAGGCGCAGGGCCGTGTGCTCCAGCCAACCCCCCGCCGGCAGCACGGGCAGGCCCGCGGGTTTGTCGATCACCAGCAGGTCGCCGTCGTCGTGCACCACCCCCCAGGTCGCCGGCACCGCCTCTTCCAGCCATGGCGGCCGATGCCACACCAGCCGATCGCCCACCTGCAGGCCAGCATCGGCTGCCAGGGGGTTGCCATTGCGGTGCATTTCGCCACCTTCCAGGCGCTCCTGCCACTCCGCCAGGGAGCTATGGGGATAGCGGGAGGCGTAGAAAGCCACCGCGCTGGGCCAGGGCGCCTCCACCCGATCGGCATAGGCCCAGCCCTGGTTGAGCGTGGCGGGACGCCAACCGACCTCAGTCGACGAGGCCATGCTCGAGGGCATAGCGCACCAGCTCGGTGCGGCTGGAGGTGCCCGTCTTGATGAAGAGCCGGCTCACGTATTTCTCCACATTGCGGATGGAGGTGTCGAGCTGGCGGGCGATTTCCTTGTTCATCATTCCCTCCGCCACCAGCTGGAGCACGCTCGCTTCCCGGGGGGTGAAGTCGAACGCCAGGGCCGGCGCCTGCTTCTTCACGCCGCCGGTGCCCAGCATGGAGCGGATCTCTGTGATCTGCTTGGCCATCTGGCCGATGTCCGCATCAGCAAAGCGGGCCGCCTCCGCCAGCAGCCGCTCCTGGCGGCGCACCACATTGCGCAGGCGGGCCACCAGCTCCTCCGGATCGAAGGGTTTGGGGATGTAATCATCCGCGCCGGCGGTGAAGCCCGCGATGCGATCCGCCGTCATGCCCTTGGCGGTGAGGAAGATCACGGGGGTGCCCCCCAGCCGCTCATCGGCCCGCAGCCGCTTGAGCAGCCCGTAGCCGTCACAGCGGGGCATCATCACGTCGGTGATCACCACTTCTGGCATCAGCTGCTGGGCCTGGGTCCAGCCGTCCTCCCCATCGTTGGCCGTGCTCACCTCAAAGCCCTCATCCTCCAGAAAGGCCTTCACGGCCGTGCGCAAGCCGGGTTCGTCGTCTACCAGCAACACCCGCACCGGGGCCTGCACTGCTTCTGGGATCGCCGTTTCAGAAACGGGCTCGGGCCCGTTGGGGGAGCCGGTGGGGCCAGCGGGAGTGGGGGGAGCCATGAGAGAGCGCGACACCCCAGCCTATGGGCTGGGGCCAGAGCCATCCAGGCCCCGGCCAGAATGGCACCATGATCCGCTCCGCCGACTGGCTCCATCAAGCCCGGGCCGATCTCGCCCTAGCCGAGGTGAGCGCAGCCTCCGGCCACCACGAGTGGGCTTGTTTTGCCTGCCACCAGGCTGTGGAGAAAGCCTTGAAGGCCCTGCACCTCCACCATGGCCAGCAGGCCTGGGGCCATGGCCTGGGCCGGTGCTTCCGCGATCTTCCAAGCAGCGTCCGCCTGGCGCTGAGCCAGGGGGTGAGCGATCTGGAAGATCGCCTGAGGGTTCTGGATGCGCTCTACATCCCGACCCGCTACCCCGATAGCCTGCCGGATGGGGCTCCGAGCGATCACTTCGGCCGGCTCCAGAGCGACGACGCCCTCCGCCATGCCCGTTCGATCGTTGACGCAATCGGTGCTGCGCTGGCCTGAGCCCGAGCAGGTGCTTCGCCTGGTGAGCGACTGGGCGGAGCGGATGGCGGGGGAGCACCCAGGGCTGGAACGGGTGGGCGTCTTCGGCAGCTACGGCAGAGGCGAGGCTGGGGTGGGCAGCGATCTGGATCTGCTGCTGATTGATCGCCACAGCAATGGCCCCCAGCATCAGCGCCTGCTCGTGTGGCCCCTGGAGGAGCTGCCCCTGAGCTGCGATGCCCTGGTGCTCACGCCCAGCGAGCACCGCGACCTACTGGCGGGGCAGTCGGCCATGGCCGCCGCCCTGGCCCGCGACAGCCGCTGGCTTTGGCAGTGTCCCAATTAGCGGCGACGGGAACCGGGCACCACCTGCTCCCGTTCCACCAGGGTGCCGCTAAAGCCCAGCCGACGGGCCTCCGCCGCCAAGTTGGCGGGATCCTTGCCGGCCTGCTCGGGAAAACAGGCGGCCCACCAAACCTGGTGATCCAACCGGTTGGAAGGGGTGATCGGCCCACCGGGATTGAGCTCCCGAAGGATCATCCGCCCATCGCCATCACGTCTGCCGCCGGTGATGCGCATCGGCTGCTGGATGCTGCAGTTGAGCACATCGGTGGAGATGTAGAGGCGATCCAGGGTCTGCTCCCAGAGCTTGAGGCGCCACACCTGGGGCTGGGAGGGATCGGCCTGGCGATCAAACACCCCCAGCCGGTAGTGGCCCTTGATGCCCTCCTTGTCGACCAGCACCACCAGGTCGGGGGGCGGGGGGGGCATGTCGGTGGGGGAGCCTTCTGCTGGTGCAGGCTCTGGAGCCGGGGCCGGTGTGCTGGCAGGGGCGGGGTGAGCCGCCCAGAGCGAGAGCACAAGAGCCACTCCACTGGCCGCCGCCACCCAGCTCGGACGGCCGCCTGCCCTGATCCCGAAAGGTTTTGACAGCATGAAGCCATGCTGACCTACCTCGACCACCACGCCACCACCCCCTGTGCCACCGCCGTGGTGGACGCCATGGCGCCCTGGTGGCATGAGCACTTCGCCAATCCCTCCAGCCGCCTCTATCGGCCGGCCCTGGAGGCCGCCGCCGCGGTGGAGCATGCCCGCAGCCAGGTGGGGCAGGCCCTGGGCATGGCGGAGGAGGCGGTGGTGTTCACCAGCGGCGCCACGGAAGCCAACAACCTGGCCCTGCGCGGTGCCGTGGAAGCGGCCCGCACCAGCGGCCAGCGGCGCCGGGCCCTGGTGACTCTGGCCACGGAGCACCGTGCCGTGCTCGACCCCCTCGGCGCCCTGGCCCGCCAGGGCGCTCCCCTCACCGTGCTGGCCGTGGAGCCCGATGGGCTGGTGGATGTGGAGCGGCTGGAGGCGGCCCTGGGGGATGACACCCTGCTGCTCTCGGTGATGGCGGCCAACAACGAAATTGGTGTGCTCCAACCCCTGGCGTCCATTGCGGCCCTCTGCCGGCAAAAGGGCGTGCTGCTGCACTGCGACGCCGCCCAGGCCGTAGGCCACATCCCCCTCAACATGGCTGAGCTGGGGGTGGATCTGCTCACCCTCAGCGCCCACAAGTTCTATGGGCCCAAGGGCATCGGCGCCCTGTTGATTCGCCCGGGGGTGGCCATTGCCCCCCAGCAGCTGGGGGGCGGCCAGGAGCGGGGTCTGCGGGCCGGCACCCTGCCGGTGCCGTTGATCATCGGGCTGGCCGCAGCCCTGGGGCTGGCCCTGGCCGACCGGGAGGAACGGGCCGCCAGGCTCGGCGCCCTGCGGGACGAGTTGTGGGGCCAGCTGCAGCTCCTGGGAGGAGTGAGGCGCAATGGCTCGGCCAGCCACGTTCTGCCCCACAACCTCAATGTCTGCATCTCCGGGGTGGATGGCACCCGGCTGCACCAGCAGCTGCGCCGAGAGCTAGCGGTGAGCAGCGGCTCAGCCTGTAGCCAGGGCAGCCCCTCCCATGTGCTGGCGGCCCTGGGGCTCAGCCGGCAGGAGGCCGCCGCCTCCATCCGTTTCGGCCTGGGCCGCGGCACGCAAGAGCGGGATGGGGCTGCAGCCGCTGGCGCCGTGCGGGAAGCCGTGTTGCAATTGCGCAATTCCGTTTAATTCAGATGGCATCGAGCGGGCATACGGTGGTGAATCCACCCCAAACAACCTCGCGCCTGGATGTGAGATCGGCCCTGCGAGAGGGCTGGAAAGCCTTCAATCGCTCTCCTTTTTGGTTTGTGGGTTTTTCCCTGCTCCTCACCGCCCTGCAGCTGCTCCTGGCGGCCCTCCAACCCTCGTTTTCAACAGACACCCTCCCGGCTCCCGTGGATCCGGCAACAGTTGCCGACAAGTGGGAAACTCTGTTGCCCTGGCTGCGCTACGGCACGGTGAGCCTCAGCCTCCTGGTGCTCAACGTGCTCGCGGGCATCCTGCTCAACCTCTGGGGGACGAGCGGTCTGGTGCGGGGCGCCTGGGTGGCCCTCAACGGCGGTAGGCCAGATTTGTCCACTTTCGCCCACTGGGATCCGCGGGCCCTGCTGCGGCTCTACCTGCCCGGATTTCTGCTGGGTTGCGGAATCGCCGCCGCGGTCACCATGCTGCTTTTGGTGGCGGTGCTCTTGAGCCAGGTCAATGCGCTGCTGGCTTTGCTTCCTGGCCTCCTCCTGCTGGCGGGAGTGATCTATTTCACGGTGAGCCAAGCCTTCCTCCCCCAGGTGGCCTTGCTCCATGACGACCATCCTTTTGCGGCCCTGGCCCAGGGTCCCCAAGTGGTGGATAGGGCTTGGCCCCAAGTGTTTCAGCTGATGATGCTCAGCGTGGGGCTCTTGGTGGTGGGCCTTTTGGCCGCCGGGGTGGGGTTCTTTGTGGCCTGGCCCGTGGTGGTGTGCATGGTCACCGCGGCCTACAGGCAGCTTTTCGGCAGCAAAGACCACACCGGATTCACCCCCGACCTGCTGTAAGCAGCACAAAACCCACCACCCCCACCACGGCGAGAAGGCATTGGGCCAAGCGGCTCACCAGCATCCCCGCCACCACCGCCAGCCCCACCAGGAGTGAGCGGCGCAGCCGCAGCAAACCAAAGGCTCCAAGGGATGTGGGGGCCGTGAGCAGCTCGCCAATGGCGGCGCCCAACAAGGGGCCCACCAAGGCGCCGATGAAGGGGCCACCGACCGGTAGAGCTGGCAGCAGGCCGAACAATCCGGCGGCGAGCCCTAGGCCGGAGCCGATGTAGGCCCAGCGGGTGGCCTGCATGCGCGCCGCCCCGAGCACCAGCCCAAGGGAGTCGGCACCCCAGCCCAGCAGCAGGATCACGCCGGCCAGCAGCAGGGCCGGCCAGCCCGCGCTCCAGCCCACGGCCCACATCCACAGTAGGGCGCCCAGGGGCAACAGGGCCAAACCCGGCAACACGGGCAGGAGGGTGCCGGGGATGGCCATCAGCTGCACCGCCAGGGCGGCCCACCAGAGCCCATCGCTGCGGCTGAGATGGGGCGCCGGAAGATCGGGCAGCGAGAGCTGGGGGAGGAGCTGCGAAAGATCCAACGCGGAGCCGACCAAACAACAAACGGAAGGGCTTTTCAAGCCTCAAATCATGGTAGGGGCAGGATGTTGGGTGGCCTCAGGAGCCGGCGCGCTCGCAGGAAAAATCCTGGATGTCGCCCAGCGGTCGCCGCAGGCGGAAGCGGGGATGGACCGGATCCTCCAGGCTCCACCACCACTTGCCATCACTGAAGCTGGCGGGGCCGGCGTTATTGGTGCGCGGCAGCTGCAGGCTGATCCCACGCCAGGCGAGCACCACATTGCCCCCGATCGGCACAGGGCCCGTGCTGGGATCCGGAATGGCGGGCTCATCCATGGGCCCCTTCACCAGAAAGGCGGTGAGGGGTTCCCCATCGCAGAGGTAGGCCACCGGGCTGGGGCCAGCATCGGCCCTGGCGGGCAGGGGGTTGAAGCAGAGCAGCAGCCCCCAGAGCCATCCCGCCCAGGTCCAGGCCGCCCTTCTCCAGCCATTCTCCCGTCGCTGCCTTGCTGAAATGGGGATCACCTGGGTGCCTGCGATGGTGGATGTGCTGGCTGTCCTATCCATGATGGCCCTCACCGGCTGTCCCCCGCCCCCGGTGGCCAGCGGCCGGCCCGCGATCGATCCAGCCAGCCAGCAACAGCTGGACCGGTGTCTGCAGACCCTGCCCCAGACCCGTGATCGGCATCGCCTGGGACAGCAATACACCTGGGCGAGACACCAGCTCCACAGGCGCATGGTGTCAACAACCAGCACGGGAGCACGCTGTGTTCAGGGGCAGCAACCGATCGCTCTATTCACCGCCGGCCCTCCGGGTTCCGGAAAAACCACCTGGTTGCGCCAGAACGCCCCCAAGCTCCTCAATGCCGTGAGCCTCCGCATCGATGCCGATGCCCTGCGGTTGGAACTGCCCGAATATCAGGGTTGGAACGCTTATTCGACCCAGGCGGAAACAGGGGATGTGGTGAATGCCCTGCTCCGAGGAATTGGCCAACCCTGCAGGGTGAGTTTTCTCTACGACGGCACGATGACCAAGCCGGATCGCTACCTGCCGCTGTTCCCGCGGCTTCACCAATTGGGATACAGGATTTATATCGTCGAAGTGTCTGTACCGATCCAGGTGAGCCGGCAGCGGGCTCTCGAGCGCTATCAGGCCACGGGCCGTTACGTGCCAGCTGCCGTCATCGAGGAGGCCTATAAACGCGGACCCAAAACCATCCAACAATTGCGCCCGATGGTGGATGGATACGTGCGGGTGGATGGGGAAACGGGGAGGATCTTCGAAAGCAGCGGCGTGCCCTTGCCTCGATGGTGGTGACGGGGCTGCGCAGCACCGTGAGCTTCTGCAATGTGTCTGAGCGAGCAATCACCACCATCTGCGCTCGGCTCGTCAGACCCAGTTCTCCAGCATCAGGCCATCCACCCGTTGGAACTCACGCAGGTTGTTGCTCACCAGAGTGAGACCCTCGCTGCGAGCATGGGCGGCAATATGCAGATCATTCACACCGATCGGCAGGCCCTGGTCCTCCAGGCCAGCACGGATCTGTCCGTAGTGCAGGGAGGCTTTGGAGCCATAGGGGAGCACGTCCAGGCGACTGCAGAAGTTCTCCACCACAGCCAGGTTCCGCTCAGGTGCACCACTCTTCTCCACACCGTGCAGCAACTCTGAAAGGGTGATGGCCGAAATCGCCATGTGAGCCGCGTGGCGATTGAAGCTGTCCAACAACGGTCGGGGACGCTCTTTGATTACGTAGATGCAGATGTTGGTGTCCAGGAGATAACGGAGCATGACTGGGCTCAGAGGGCATCGCGATCGGCTTGCTCCTGGGAGGCACGCTCTGCGAGGAAATCGTGACTCACGCTGGGACCGTCGAGAAAGAAGCTGTCCCAGCTGCGCCCGAGAGGGGCGATGATCCGCTCCTGTCCGCAGGCGCGCACCTCCACCTCCTTCACGGAGTCGGGCAGGCGAAGATCCGCCGGAATGCGCACCGCCTGGCTGCGGTTGCTGAGGAACAACTTCGTGATCGCCACCATCGCTGATTCGCATGGATATACAAGGAGTCTATCCAATCAGGGCAGAGCGGGCACGTGCCATTCCGGCTTCCGCTATTCGGTGCTCTCCCACCAGAACAGCCCTGGGGTGAGCCATCAGATCGCCCGCAGCAGGCCTCCGGCGCCGGAGCTGGTGATCGCCCAGCTCAACCGGGAGGGTGCTCAGCAGTTGGTGAGCAGCGGCGCCGCCGCGGCCAACGCCCTGGGCCTCACCACCCAGATGCCGGTGCAGCAGACCTATCTGTCACGCAGTCGGAGCCAGAAGCGCTACGTCTTCGGGAAGCAGCAGGTCACGATCCGCCCGGCAGCTGCCTGGAACGTCCTGCTGCCCGATCGCCCCGCCGGCCAGGCGATCCGGGCACTCTCCTGGCTTGGCCCTGACCAGGCCTCAGCAGCCCTGCCAAAGCTCCGCCGTGTGCTGCCGCCGGTGGAGTGGGATGCCCTGCTCTCCGTCCGTGCCGAGTTGCCCCTCTGGCTGGTGGAGCTGCTGAGTGATCAGGCGCTGGAGCCGAAGAAGGCTCGTGGCTGAGTCGTGGTTCGCGCTTTCCCAAGCGGAAAAGAAGGAAGCCCTGACGGTCGCTGCTGCCAAATCCGGCTGGCCCTATGGGCTGATCGCCCGAACAAAAGAAAAGGCCCCCTGCAGCGCAAGGGATCTGACGGAATGGAGCCAAGCGGACTCGAACCGCTGACCCCCTGCATGCCATGCAGGTGCTCTACCAGCTGAGCTATGGCCCCAATGGTGTGAGCTTACACCGTGCCAGATCCGACTCACACCTGGCGCCACACGGCCACGAGCTTCCCTTGGATGGTGACGTCCTCCGCCGGCACCAGGATCGGGGCGTAGGCCGGATTGGCGGCCTCCAGCCGCACCTGGGCGCCCTGGCGGTGGAAGTGCTTCAAGGTGGTGCCGCTGCCGGGCACCAGGGCGCTCACGATCGTGCCCTCCTTCAAGCGGCTGGCGTCGTTCACCGGCTCCAGCAACACCACATCACCATCGGCAATGTGGGCATCCACCATGGAATCACCGTTCACGGTGAGGGCAAAGAGGCCCAGGGTTTCCAGAAGGGGGGCCAGATCCAGCCGCTCCTGGGTGTCGCTGAAGGCCTCGATCAGGCCACCGGCCGCCACCGCCCCCAACACCGGAATGCCCCCATGGGCCGCATCGCCCAGGAGCTGCAGGGTGCGGGCCTGGCCCTCCTGCCAGGTGATCCAACCCTTCTGCTGCAGATGGCGCAGCCGGCTCTGGATCGGGGCGGGCGAGCGCAGGTTCATGGCCTGCATCATCTGCCGGATGGAGGGGCTGTGGCGGTACTGCCCGATGTAGGTGGCCAGCCAGTCGTAGAGCTCCTGCTGGGCGGGGGTGAGGGCGTCGGGCACAGGCAGGCACGGGAAAGCATCTGGTACAGATGTACCGCCTCGGCGGCGTTCTGTCCAGTGCTTGGGCGCCGAAGGTCAGAGGCCGCCCAGCAGGGTGGCCAGCAGGGCCTGCTGCACATGGAGCCTGTTCTCCGCCTGATCGAACACCCGGCTGGCCTCCCCTTCGATCACCCTGGCGCTGATCTCCTCACCCCGATGGGCCGGCAGACAGTGGAGCACGATGGCCCTGCTATCGGCCTCCGACAGCAGGCTCTCATCGAGGCACCAGCCCCGAAACGCCTCCTCCCGCCGGCTCTGCTCCGCCTCCTGGCCCATCGAGGCCCATACATCGGTGTAGAGGGCATGGGCCCCCCGAACGGCGGTGAGGGGATCGCTCACGGTGCTGATGGTGCACCGCTCGCCGGCCAGCTCCTGGGCCCGGGCCACCATGGCCGGATCGGGGGCAAATCCCTCCGGCGTGCCCACCCTCACGTTCACCCCCAACAGGGCCCCGCAGAGCATCAGGGAGTGGGCCACGTTGTTGCCATCGCCCACATAGGCCAGGGTGAGCCCGGCGATCGAGCCGAAGGCCTCCCGCAGGGTGAGGAAATCGGCCAGGGCCTGGCAGGGATGCTCCGCATCGGTGAGGGCATTGATCACGGGGATCGTGGCCCAGTGGGCGTAGTCGGCCAGTTCGCTCTGGGCGAAGGTGCGCACCGCCAGGGCATCCACGTAGCGGCTCAGCACCCGGGCCGTGTCCGCCAGGGGCTCCCCGCGCCCCAGCTGGGTATTGGAGGGCTCCAGATCGATGGTTTGCCCGCCGAGCCGGCCCATGGCCACGGTGAAGCTCACCCGGGTGCGGGTGGAGGCCTTGGTGAAGATCAGCCCGAGGGTGCGGCCCGCAAGATCACAGCGGCGCCGGCCGGCCTTGAGATCGGCCGCCAGATCCAGCAGCGCCGCCGTCTGGGAGGCATTGAGATCGGCAGACGACAGGTAGTTCTGCCCCTTCAGGCCCGCCAGAGCCTGGATATCAACTCCAGCCATGCGTCGCTCTCAAAGAACCCTTATCAGAGATCGAGGGGCCCCACGTCAAGAGCCGGGGTAGGGCCGCGGTTCCGCCCGGAAGCTGCGGTAGTGGGGAAGCTCGGCCGCCAGCAGCAGCTCCCGATCCCCCCGGCTGTCGCCATAGGCCTCCAGCACAAACCCCTCCAAGGGGCCGAGATGGGCCTCAAGGCGGCGCACCTTCTCCGGGCCCTTGCAATTGGCCCCATCCAGCCGGGGCTGCCAACGGCCACCCTCCTGCTGGAGTTCGGTGGCCAGCAGCTCCACCCGCAGGTATTCGGCCAGGGGCTGGAGCAGCATGCGGGGCGAGGCGGAGCAGAGCAGCACCCGATCGCCCCGCGCCTGGTGCCAGCACAACCGCTCCAGGGCCTCCGGCCGCAGGCGGCGGATGAACACCGGCAGCAGCCATTCCCGGTGGCCCGCGGCCTCCTCCCTGTTCACCCGCTCGCAGATGCGAAAGAGGGCCAGGGTTTGGGCCTTGAACGCCCCGGTGGAGAGGCGCTTCTGCCACCAGGCCAGCAGCGAAGGCACCAGGGCCACCCCCGCCCCCAACACCCCCAGGGGGCTGGGGGCACGCAGGGCGGCCATCTGGAGGCAATCTCCCCGCAGGAGGGTGCGATCCACATCAAAAACGGCAATTCGCGGCGGCGGTGGGGAAAGGGGGCTCAGGGGGCCTTGGGGGCAGCCAACGGGCCAGACCTTAGGAGGTGGGGGTACGCCAGCCTGCTCACCCCTCCAGCCGCAGCCGTTGTGCCAGCGCTGCTCAGACCAACCCGGTACGCCGGGCCAGATCTGAATCCAAAACGGCCCTTGGATCCAGAAGCTTGCGCACCCGTTGCCACTCCTCCAGTCTGGGGTAGGTGCGCCGCACCATGGCCGCTGATTGCCGGGAATCCTTGGCCAGGTACAGCCGTCCCCCCGCAGCCGCCACCTCCTGATCCATCTGATCCAGCACGTCCAACAGTCCAGGCACCGCAGCGGACACATCTGCGGCCAGGGTCCAGCCCGGCATGGGGAACGAGAGAAGCCCCGGATTGGAGGGGCCGAAGCGCTTGAGCACCGTGAGGAAGCTGGGTGCCCCCACCTTGCGGAGGGCCTCCAGGGTGCGGGGCACCAGATGGGCTGCCCCATCGGGCACCGCGAATTGATATTGCAGGAAGCCCGCCGGACCGTAGATGCGGTTCCAGTCCTGCACGCCATCGAGGGGGTGGAAATAGGGAGCGATGGCCTGGAGCTCTCCCTCCCGTTGTCTCGGGGCTTTGCGATACCAGCCTTCGTTGAAGGCCCGTACGGTGAGCTTGTTGAGCAGGCCGCCCGGCAGGAAGGGAGGCGCGGAGGCCAGGGCTTTGGGGTCGTAAGCCAGGGGATCTTCCTGCTGGGAGGCCTCCAGCTGAGAAGGGGGGGCATGGTCACCACAGGTGAGCACACCGCGGCCCCGGGGGTCGAGGCTGTCGACCCAGGCCACGCTGTAGCGATAGCGGCTGTCGGCTTCCACCATCGCCGCCATCAGCACCTCCAGGTCCTGGAACCGGGTGGTGTCCACGCTGATGAGCGAACTGCCGATCGGGATCAGGGAGAAGGTGGCCTCCACGATCACACCGGTGAGGCCCATGCCGCCGACGGTGGCCCAGAACATGTCCCGTTCTCCGGAACTGTCCGCTCCAGGGTGGAGATCCCGTAATTGCCCGGTGCCATCCACCAACAGCAGCCGCTTCACGTGGTTTCCGAAGCTGCCATCCACGTGGTGGTTCTTGCCGTGCACATCGGCGGCGATGGCGCCGCCTACCGTCACGTTGCGGGTGCCGGGGGTGACCGGAAGAAAGAACCCTGCCGGCACGAGCTCCCGCAGCAGCTGATTCAGGCTCACCCCTCCCCCTGCGGTCACCGTGGCGCTGGGGGGATCGAGGCGGATGTCCGCAAAGGCCGAGAGTTCGATCACCGCCGCGTCCCGGAGCTGGGCCGCATCGCCGTAGGACCGGCCCAGCCCACGGGGGATGAGGGATCGGGGCTGTGCCTGCCGCACCAGCTCCTGCAGCTGCTCCAGGCTGCCCGGCCGCACCACCTGGGCAGTCACCGGCATGGTGCGCCCCCAGCCGGTGAGGGTTTGGGTTTCGGCGGCCAGGCCGGGGGGGAGGGTCAGCGTCACAGTTTCGCGGCCAGGGGAGCGGGAAGCAGGCGAACCAGGAGCATGAACGGGCCCCACCACCAGGGGATGTATTCGATGCCTCTGCGGTTCGGTCGCCGCAGCAGATCACGGGCCACGGCCTCGGGGGCCGCACAGAGCGCAGGCGGAGCTTTGCCCACCGTCATCGGCGTGGCCATAAACCCCGCCTTGAGCACCCGCACTGCGAAGGGCTTGCCGTGGCAGCGCAGCAGCAGACCCTCACAGAACGCAGTGAGGGCTGCCTTGGCGGCTCCGTAGTGGTAGTTGGAGGGGCGGCCCCGATCTGCTGCCACAGAGCTGAACACCCAGAGACGCCCGGGTCGTGCCAGCCGCTCCGGGGTGGCGATGGCGGTGAGCCAGGGCAACAGACCGGTGTAGTTCGCTGCGGTGATCCGCAGGGCTTCCGTGACGTCATCGCGAGCCCGTTCAGCTTCCCCGAGGGAGCCGGCGGTGATCAGGTAAAGGTCAAAGTCGCCCACCTGGGGCAGATCGATAGAACCAGGGAAGGACAGGGTGGTGAGATCGGTCTGTTCCGTGCTGACCGATGCCCCCAGGGCTTCCAGCTCGCTGGCCAGGGCCTGCTGTGCCTCGGCGTTCCTTGCGACCAGGTGAAAGCGGCGGCACCCTCTACTGGCGAGCTCTCGGCAGATGGCTACCGCAACCCCACTGGTGCTGCCCAGGACGAAGGTGCTGTGGATCGCGATGGGCTTGAAAACGATTCAAAGCATTGTCTTCATCAGGAGCGGTGCGTTGTCTGCCAATCGGACAGGGCAGACAGCGGCCCAAAGGGAGTTTCTTGTTTTTAGGATCGAGAGTCGCGGAAACTGATGTGTTTGTGCCCAAGAAAGCTGGTGAACACTGGCACGATCACCCCAACGGAATGGGCGATCAGATCCGCCAGCCCCACTGCGCCCACCATCGAGAGCAGCCAGGGACGTAGACCCACGCTCACCAGCCAGGTCTGCAAAACGGCAACGAGGTTCACCAGGGCGAAGGCCGCAAAGGATCGCCCCACGCTCTGCTGGCTGCTCAGAAACACAAATCGGCGGGCCAGGATGTAAGCCGTCACCATGCCGACGGCATACGCGGCCAGAACGGCGACTTCAAACGCCATCAGCTGGGAGAAGCCGATGCGGCTGATCACATTCACCAGGGCGGCTGCGCCGCCGGTGAGCACGAAGCGGAGGAACTGCCGTGGAGCCGTCATGGATTTTGCCAAGACCCTCGGCCCATCGCCTGGGCCACCTCTCGGGCCAGGGCCCGCCCGAAGCCGATGCTTTCACTGATGCCCCGATCTTCTGGGTAATAGGCGGTGGTGTCGGCGGTGATCACCCCGGAGAAGGGGTGGCGCGGGGGGAGGCTTTGCAGGAAGTGTGTGCCGCACACCGGCTGGGCGAAGCGATAGCGGCTGCAGTGGCTGGCGAGCAGATCGTTCTCGCTCAGTTGGGGTTGGATCGCTTTCACGCAGGCCCAGGCATCGTTGATGAAGGCCTCATTGGGCCTCTGATAATCCGGATGGTCTGCTGGGATATAGAAGGGCACATAGCAGATGTGCACCGGGAAAGGACGAAGATTGCTCATCTCGATCACCCCCGGGATGGCAAACCTTGCATCGTTCACATTGGTCCAGAAGTTGCCGGTGATCGGTTGTCGGGTCTGCAGCACCACACAGGCGCAGGCCACGGATGGCTGATCGGCGTACTGCTTCACGAGGCTGGGGCCGGCACCACCGGCCTCCAGAATTGGGGCCAACAGCGGCAGGGGAATGGTGCTGATCACCTGATCAAAGGCTTCCTCCCCATCAGCGGTGGTGAGTACGGCCCCACCTTCGGGCCGGGGCCTCAGGGCCAGCACGGGAGTGGAGAGGCGAATCCGGCCTCCCCCGATGCGGATGGCCTCCTCCATGGCATCGATCAAGGTCTGGGAACCTCCATCGAGAAAGCCCAGGGTTTCCCGAAGCCGTTGCCTGGATTGACCCAGACGACGAATCCGGCTCCAGATCCAGGCGGCGGAGATGCTGTCGCCGTGATGGAAGAACTTGTAGGCAAACAGCTTGTGCCAGAGCATGTGATAGCCCCGTTCACCCAGCCATTGGCGGAGCCAGGTGGTGGCTGTGAGGTCATCGAGGCGGCGCCAGTCGCGGATGGTGAGGCAGCGAGCCGCGTGGGCCAGGTAGCGAATCCTGGAGCTCAGGGGGAGTCGGGGAAAGGAGAGCACGGCTCCCACCGATCCCCAGGGGTAGAGGCGACCCTCACAGAAGAAGCCCATCTTT
Organism: Cyanobium sp.; assembly: GCA_046080725.1. Classification (GTDB taxonomy): domain Bacteria; phylum Cyanobacteriota; class Cyanobacteriia; order PCC-6307; family Cyanobiaceae; genus Cyanobium. The sequence continues at coordinate 13,984 of JBJTUM010000044.1, forward strand.
GTGTGGCGCCACTGAAGTCGGTCGCTGAGCTGCAGCTCTCTCAGAATGGTGAAGAAGTCGTCATCGCTCAGGCAGTGGAAGTGGTAGTAGCGCTCGAGGTCGAGGCCGGCGAACTGGAAGCTGGCCGCCATACCGCCGAGCCGATTGTCGGCCTCGAGGATCACGGGTTCGCGTCCCTGTCGGGTGAGCTCGTAGGCCACAGCCAGGCCCATGGGCCCACCACCGATCACCGCGATGCGAGGACTGGCGGCCATCAAAAGGGGATCTCCAGGCCTGAAAACCGCTGATCCTGATAGCTGATTCGGAGGGCCTCCGCCAAGGGGGTGGCCGACACGTGAAAGAGTCCGGGCCAATCGATCACGTCGAATTCATCACCGGCGGTGAGAGCCTTCAGCTGGGAGTTGGTGAAGGCCGGTTGCCTGGAGATCCTTGCCCAGAGCTTGAGGAGAAAGGAAAAGAGTGGGATGGGCAGATGGATGATCCAGCTATGGGAGCCAACCGCCTGGCGCAATTGGCGCATCAGGCTGATGTAACTCACCTGTTCCATTCCGCTGATGTCATAGACGCCCTGGATGGATGGATCGGCGAGACAGCGTTCGATCAACTGACAGAAATCAGCCACAAAAAGGGGCTGGCGGATAAAGCGGCCGGAGCCAGGGATGGGGAAAACTGGTGATTTTTTCATGAATCGTGCAAGCCAGCCCAGGTGTTTGCGATCAAACCAACCAAACATGAGGGTGGGGCGCAGCACCACCGCATTTGGCCATCTGGCACGCACGATCTCTTCCTGCTTCCTCTTGGTTTGGGTGTAGAGATCAGTGGCAATAGAATTGACAACAGAACTGCTGATATGAACAAGGCGCTGGATGGAGGATCGCTGCATCTGATCAAGAACAACTTCTGTGCTGCGAATGTTATTGCGTTCGAATTGTGAGGGATCGGTGTTGCCGATCTCCGCCTGCAACATCACGCAGGCTTGGCAGTCCTGGATGGCTTGTGGCCACTGCACGTCGTGGATCTGGGTGAGATCTTCATGGAGAAACCGCACGTCGGGAAACAGGCTTTTGCCGATGGCGATCGCTTCAGCTTTCTTATCCACTACAAGCAGTTCCCATTCCGGGTGCTGCTGACGCAGTAGGGCAATCAGGTTGAGGCCAACCAGCCCGGCTCCACCTGGAAGAAACACGTTCATTGGTTTCAGCTGCGAAGGGGGGAGGAAGGAGATTGGCATGGTGACCCACGCCGATGGCTGAGGCCGTCACGAGCCAGGCCAGAAGGATGAACTGGATGCCCGGATCCCTCAGCAGAATCTCCTCCGGTTTTTCCGTGGAGTGATCCGGCGAGCGCGTTCGCCTGCGTTCGGATTCATCGGGATCACTGAGGAGCTGATAGCGGAAAATGCCTGCCAGCACGAAGGGCACGGTGAGCAACATCCAACTGGTGGGAGCTCCTTTCAGGTTTGGGCCTGCAGCCCAGAGGGAATAGCTCATGAAGGCACTGGTGGCCACCAGGCTCTCAAGGCGCAGCAGAAGGGGGAGGGAATATCTCTGCAACACCTTGCGGGTGGCTGCCCCTCGACTTTCGACCACCCGGAGTTCGGCCTTTCGTTTCTCAATGGCCAGAAACAGGGCCAGCAGCCCCACTGTGAGCAGGAACCAGGGGGAAAAGACAAGGCCAGCCGCCACCACCCCGGCGATGGCTCGCAGGAGAAATCCGGAAGCAATACAGAACAGATCCAGCAGCGGCTGCCGCTTGAACGACAGGCAATAGGCCAGCTGGACCATGCCGTACAGCAGGAGCACGCCAGCAAGGCCAGGGGAGACGATCCAGCCGATGACGAGGCTCAGCAAGGCCAAAAGCAGGGATGTGGCAAGAGCCGTCTGGACGCTCACGAGGCCAGCGGCAATGGGGCGTTTGCACTTGCTGGGATGGGCCCTGTCGGCCTCCAGATCCAGGCAGTCGTTGAGGAGATAGATGGCGCTGGAGATCAGACAGAACGCCAGCAATGCGCCGCTGGAGGCAAGCCAGATCTCTCTTCTGAAGCTGAAGGCGAAGAGGGGGGCGGCGTAGACGAGAAGATTTTTTGTCCACTGGCGCGGACGACAGGCTGCCAGCAGAGCTGCCCATGACATCCCCTGGCCATCCTTCTCCACTCAGACCTTCAGGCTGTCCTGTGCTGGGTGATGGTATCTGGCACAGGACAGCCACCAGGAGGATGGCGGCACCTCTCAGGCCGCCACAACCGCCTCGCCGGGCATCACACTGGTGGCCAGGAGGTTCTTGAGCTCGTCACCCTCGATCACCTCCTTCTCCAGGATCTCCTGGGAAATGGATTCCAATAGGTCCCGGTTGTGGCGCAGGATCGAGAGGGCCCGTTCATGGCCCCGATCCACCAGTCCCCGCACTTCTCGGTCGATGGCCTGGGCGGTAGCATCGCTCACCACCCGGCGGGGGTTGTTGCCGCCGCCGAGGAAACGGCTGCCACCCTGTTTGTCGTAGGCGAGGGGGCCGAGGGTGTCGCTCATGCCGTAGGTGCCCACCATCTGCTCGGCGATGTCCGTGGCCCGCTGCAGGTCGTTGGCGGCGCCGGTGGTGACTTCGCCAAACACCAGCTCCTCCGCACTGCGGCCGCCCAGCAGGGTGGCGATCTGGCCCTCGAGATCCTCCTTGGAATTCAGGAAGCGCTCCTCGGTGGGCAGCTGCAGGGTGTACCCCAGGGCGCTCATGCCGCGGGGCACGATCGAGATCTTGGCCACCTTGCTGCCGCCCGGCATCAGGTGCCCCACGATCGCGTGGCCCACCTCGTGAAAGGCCACCACCTTCTTCTCATCGGGCTGCAGCA
>JBJTUM010000045.1:0-3708 GCA_046080725.1 Cyanobium sp.
GGCACCCCGCACGACCGGCAGCAGGGCGGCCGCAGCCGCGGGCCGCTCGGGCAAGGCCACGGTGTGAAGGGATCGCTCTCCCCGGTTGAGCCGTTCCTCCGCCAGCCGCACCAGCTCGATCATGCGGCTGTAGCTCTGCTCAGCCGTTGCCCCGAAGGAAAACAACCCGTGCTGGAGCAGCACCATCCCTTCGATCTGATCGGGGTTCTGGTGAGCGGCGGCCTCATCCCAGGCGGCGGCGCAAGCCTTGGCGAGGGCAAAGCCCGGCATCACATAGGGCACCAGAAGCACACGATCGCCGTAGACCTCCCTGCACACCGCCGCGGCATCGGGCTGATCCGCTAGGGCCAGCAGGGCCGTGGAGTGGGTGTGATCCACGAAGGTGTGGGGCAGAAAGGCATGGAGCAGGGCCTCCACCGAAGGATTGGGGGATGAGGGATCGATCAGGTTCTGCCGTTGCGCCGCCACCATGGCCTCATCACTCAGGGCCTCCAGCTCTCGCAGGGCCTGGAGGGGTTGGAGCCGTACAGCAGGGTGGCCTGGCGGTTCGATGGTGGCCAGATCCCAGCCGCTTCCTTTCACGCAGAGCACGGGGATGGCTTCCCCCAGAAGGCCAGTGGCCGTGGTTTTCACCGAGGTGTTGCCGCCACCATGGAGCACCAAGTCGGGATCGGCCCCGAGCAGCCGGGCGCTGTAGGTGCGTAGGGCGAGGGGCTCCCCGATGCCCTGGCTGCCGTAGTGGGCGATCGCCTCACGAGCAGCAACCTCCGACCAGCGGTTTTGGACGGGCATGGGGCAGCAACAGGGCGGGTAGAGGCTACGCGGATCCAGGTCGCCCACCGCAGGCCGCAAAGGGCGAAGCCAGATCTAAGCGCCATGGCTAGTTTTCCAGCAGGCCAGCCGTTCACCGTTTCGTTTGCTTCCAATGGCTTTGCGCACGCTTCTCTTCCTGATCACCAATCTGGCGGTGGTGCTCACGATCTCCCTGATCTTGAGCCTGCTCACCTCTATTGGGTTGCTACCTCCTGACCTGCCCCTGCTCCCCCTGCTGGTGAGTTGCTTTGTCTGGGGGGTGCTGGGCGCCTGGATCTCCCTGCAGTTTTCGGCGGAATCAGCCAAGCGCATGATGGGGATCCAGCTATTGAACGGGGGTGGCGGCCCCACCGAGCGCTGGCTCCACAGCACCGTGGCGGGGCTGGCGGAGAAGGCGGGATTGCCCATGCCCGAGGTGGGGGTGTACGGCTCCCCGGAATGGAATGCGTTTGCCACCGGCCCTTCCCCCCAACGAGCCCTCGTCGCCGTCTCCACGGGCATCCTGCAGGGCATGCCCGAGGAGGAGCTGGAGGCGGTGCTCGGCCACGAGATGAGCCATGTGGGCAACGGCGACATGGTGACCATGACCCTGCTGCAGGGCGTGATCAATGCCTTCGTGATGTTCCTGGCCCGGGCCGTGGCCTTCTCCCTACCCAACCGCAACAGCGAGGAGAGGGGCTATGGACCACCACCCACCATGCTGCTGGTGTGGCCATTGGAGGTGCTGTTGGGGGTGCTGGGGTCGCTGGTGACAGCGTGGTTTTCCAGGCACAGGGAGTTTCGGGCCGATGCGGGCTCGGCCCGCCTCACCAGCCCCAATGCCATGGCCGGCGCCCTGGCCCGCTTAGGGCAGATGGAAAACCTCCAGGATCCTCGCGACGAGCCCACCCTCGCCACTCTGAAGATCAATGAGCCCCCAGGATTCCTGAGGCTGTTTGCCAGCCATCCGCCCATCGAGGCTCGCATCCGCGCTCTGCAGAGCCTTGCTCAAGCTGGCAAGCTTGCTTGAAGGATCGATGAAGGCGATCACCACTCTGGGGCCTAGTCCTGAGCATCCGGAAGGGCACCTGCAGGACACCTCTGTTTCCTTTCCGCCCCTGCCTGGTCCCCACGACCTGCGGGTCAGGGTGGAAGCGGTGGCCGTGAATCCTGTAGACCTCAAGGTGCGAGGCACCTTGGCCCCAGGCGGACCGCCCCAGGTGCTCGGGTGGGATGGGGCTGGTGTGGTGGAAGCGACCGGCGATGCGGTGCAAAGGTTCCGACGTGGCGATGCGGTCATGTTCGCAGGGTCCATCAACAGGCCTGGCTGCCAGGCCGAAAGTGTGCTTGTGGATGCCCGCTTGGCGGGCCGCAAACCCACCAATTTCTCCTTCGCCGAAGCCGCCGCCCTCCCGCTCACGGGTCTAACGGCCTGGGAATCGCTGTTTGAGCGCCTGGGTTTAGATCCAGAGGGAGGCGATCGGGGCCGCACATTGCTCATCCTGGGAGGGGCAGGTGGGGTGGGTTCCATGGCGATCCAGTTGGCCAGGCGAGCTGAGCTTCGCGTCATCGCTAGCGCCTCCCGGGAGGAAAGCCAGGCATGGGTGCAGCAACTGGGTGCCGAATGGGTGGTGGATCACAACCTGCCGATCGGCCCCCAGCTCGACGCCTTGGGCCTGGACACCGTGGATGCCATCGCCAATTTTCACGACACGGACTACTACTGGGAGTTGATGGCGGAGCGCATCCAACCTCAGGGGGGAATCGTGGCGCTGGTGAGCAGCAAGGGAGACCTCGATCTCAATCTCTTGAAGAGCAAAAGCGTGCGTTTCTGCTGGGAATACATGTTCACCCGGTCTCAGTTCCAAACACCAGACATGGAAGAGCAAGGGCGAATTCTGGACTTCCTGGCCTCCGCTGCTGAAGGGGGGTCATTGGTGACTACTGCGCGAACATTTATGGCGCCAATTTGCGCGGCAACATTGAATCAAGCCTACCGACTGCTCCAGGAAGGCCACAGCCTCGGAAAGATTGTATTGAGTGGTTGGGGTTAAGCCCCGATCACGCTGCCAATCACCCCATCCCCATTGAAATCCTGCCCAAACCTGCTCTCCTGAGCCCTCCCCTCCAAGCTATTCATTCCCACCGGGCTCTGCGAAGACAAAAAGTTCCAATTCCCATCCAATGTCCACTGCTGTAAATAATTTCCAGTCAAGTTGATCCAGGTCAAATAATTATCTCTACCGACACTCTCCGCCCCCAAAGCCTGCCAGCCACTGAACATCCTCTGATACACCTGCGTTCCCCCGTACATGATTCGCACCGGTGCTGCGTTCCCTATCTGCGCCAAATACCCCTGGTTAACATCCGTCAACAGCTTCACTCCACCTGCACCCTCAACCTGCTGATACGCTTGCCCAGTCACATTATCAATGGGGTTCACCGTCTGCGTTGCGGGCGTGCTGGATTGACTTCCGGAGAGCTTCAGCTCAGCAATCTGCATGAACGAGCCACTCACCCTCACCGTCGGGAAAATCACCCGATACTGCGTAAAAAAGGGCAAATCTGGAAGAACAACAGGTGACGAATCCACACCTGGTAGCGCTGCTACCTGCAGACTTCCCGATGCCTGCAATTGCCAGGCTCCTGAGTTGAATGCATACACCTGGTAGGAGGTTGGCTGCCTTTCCAATGGATCCAGGGCTGTTGTAATCAAGAAGGACGACAGCCGCGTCGGCAGGTCATAGGTGAACTCGATGCCGGAATTGGCTCCTCCAAGGTTCGTGTAGGACCCCTGGATAGTGCCATCAAAAGCCTTATCCGCCCCCTCTCCAGAAATGGGACTGTTGTTACCATCCAAATCGACCGCCGTGATCAGCGTCGGCCTGGGCAGAGCGATCGGCGTCGATGGTGGGG
>JBJTUM010000046.1:0-15463 GCA_046080725.1 Cyanobium sp.
AGTCGATGGCGCCATGGGAGGCGTCGGAGGCCAGATCCACACTTGTTTTGTGGCGTACCGTGGGCCTGTCCTTACCCTCCAGCAGCAGGGTGACAAGCAGATGCTGGTTGAAGAGATCCCCATAGTGCAGGCTGGGACAGGTCCAGGGAGCGACGGCAATGGGATCGCCGGCCAGGGCATTCGCCCCGGGCTGGTCACTGAGCTGGGTGATCTCCAATCTGTCGCGAATCTGCTGCTGCCACACCCGACTGCGATCGGTGCTGGAAAAAGCCGCGGCCAACTCGGCGGCGCTTGCATTGCCTTCACTACTAAGCTCGAGGGGGATTTCCAGGGCCAGGGCCGCTTTGGCCACTTCGTTGATGGCGGAGGGATCCGGGGCCGGATTGACGGCATAGATCGCAGGTAACCCAAAGGCCGCCAGGTGGTGGCCCAGGGCCCGGTGGGCCACCAGGAGGCTCTCCCTCAGCAGGGCAGCGGGGTGGGCATCGGGCAGGGTCACCAACCAACCGGCCCGGCCAGGATCCGGGCCCGGCCGCCCCCCATCCCCGAGGACCTCCAGGGGGGGAAGGGGCACATCCAGTTCGATCGAGCCTGCCGCCAGGCGACGTTGCCGCAGCACGGACACCACACTCACCAACTGCTCGAGAAGCTCAAGATGGGACTTGTGGGTCTTAAGCGCGGCGGGAAGGGTACGGGCCTTGGGCTTGCGCTCCGCTAAAGCCTCAAGGGCAGCACCATCCACCGTGGCAAGGGGACAGATCCGGCTGAGTTGAAAGCGGTAGTGCTCCAATTCCCCTTGAGGCCCCAAATCGAGGGCAACCGAGAGGGCAGCCTGTTCCACCCCTGCCGAAAAGGCCGACGCTTTTGCCAGACTTGGCGGCAGGAGCGGCCTCCATTGCCGGCTCAGAGGGACGGCTTCTCCCTGATCTCGGATCCAGGTGTCAACCGTGGTGGCCATGCCGAGCCGTTCGGCGATGGCTGGGGCATGCACCCACAGGCGCCATCCCCCTTCTCTGGCCTCCAGGGAAAGGGCAGGGAGCATGGGCGCATCGTTGGCTCGCCAAGGCTGAACCAGGACGGTGGGAAGGTCCGTGAGGTCCTGGCGGCCCTTTTCTGCAGGCGCCTTCACCGTCACCCGAGGCGTGGAGGCAGTGTCCTGGAGCAACTGGTGTTTGACAAGCAGCAGTTCCAGATCGACATCGTCGCCCCCTTCCACGGGCAAACTGCGTGCCACATGCCCCTGGGGCGCCAGCTGAGCGACGGGGAAGCGGTCGATTTGCACCTCCACCACATGAGAGTCGCACTCCTCCAGGTGGCTGGCGTCGTCCTCCGGAAGCGCCACAGTGGTGAGCAGCCGATCATCGAGGGGCAGGGCAACCAGACGATCGCCCTGACGCTCCACATGGCCCAGCATGCGAGTGGTGTGGCGCTGAAGAATGCACTGCACACTGCCCTCGGGAGAGCGACGCCTTCCCCCTTCACGGGTGATGCGCACCAGCACCCGATCCCCGTTCCAGGCGTGATTGAGGTGGTGATCACGGATGTAGATGTCTTCCCCGGCGTCGTCCCTGAGAGCAAAACAGAATCCCTTGCTGGAGCAACGCAGACGCGCCGGGATTAAATCGGGGCACTCCCGGCGGCGCACCCCCTCCTCCCCCCTCTCCACCAAGGAGAGACGCTCCAGGGCCTCCAGGCCGATGCGCAGTTGCTCCTGTTCCTCTGCCGCGGTGAGGCCAAGGGCCTTCTCGAGGTGGGCAGGTGGGAGGCTGTCATCCGTGGATAGCTGGTCAAGCAGGTCGGCGACCGTGAACTTCATCGTCGAAGAGAACAGGGGGAGCTGGGGGTGGAGAGAGCAGAACGCGCCATCCACAGGAGGATGTCCTGCGGTGAGGCGGCGAAACCAGCCTGGGCATCTCAAGCTGAGTTTAGGAACCCGGCGGAACCGGATCCCCATCCCCTGTGGATGAGGAGGCCTCCTCTGTGGCGCTAGAGCGAAGAATCAGCCGCAGGCCAAGGATCAGAAACCCTCCGGCGGCAGCGAGCTGCAACCAGTCGGTGGGGATCACGGCCGTGAGGGTTCCCCCTGCCGCTGACCCCAGCAGGCTCGCCAGCACGAGCGCTGTGGCACTCCCAGCAAACACCGCTCCCGGACGACTGGAGGTGCCACTGATACTGACGATGGCCAGCTGGGTTTTGTCCCCCAGCTCCGCTAAGAAAACGGTGGCAAAGGTGGAGGCAAGGAGGGCAAGCATGGCCTAGGACAACGGCGAAAGGGGGGGGGGAGCGAGGTGGAGCACCGCTTGGCGGCCGAGCCAGAGGCCCAGGCCCACCATCAGCACACCCGCGGCCCGCTCCAGTTGCTGGGGGGCCATCACGGACGACAACCAGCGGCCAAGCAGCACCCCCACAAGGCTGGAGCAGATCAGGGCCAGGGAGGCCCCGATCGCCACCACGACGGGCCGACCGGACTCGGCTGCCAGCAGCAGGGCCGCGAGCTGGGTTTTATCCCCCAGTTCCGCCAGAAACACGGTGCCCGCCGTACTCAGAAACACCGTTAGCCAGCTGGATGCCCCCGCCGCAGGGAGGCCGATGGGATCGGCGGAGGAGGGGAGGGATTCGGGGGGGGGCTCTGGAGGCGTCATGGCTGGCGAAGCGCCCGAAGGAAGCGCCGCATCACCCTGCCACGGCCCCCACTCTCGCTGCGAATCTGTTGACGGCAGAAGGAAATCGCCAGGTCTTCGGCCGCCTGATCCCTCACACCCATCATCGAGAGGATGGTGCTCACCCGGCAGAAGTCAGGACGGTTGGCATAAATCCGGCAACGCCGACCGCCGGTGTCGTAGTGAACACACCAACCATCGTTCCCCACCATGGCGAAATAAGTCTGGCGTTGTTCCGCGTCCAGAATGGCCAGGGCTTCTGGCCTCAGGGCGGGGTCGAGGCGGCAGCAGGACCCGCAGCCTGAAATGCACTGCCAATGGGGAGGGGAATGGCCCATCACGGGTTGATTGAACGCATGGCTGTGACAAGCCATCACAGTGATCTTCACTCTGGACCACCACCGGCCGAGCAGGCACTAGGCTGCTTCGGCACGCCATCCGCTTGCGAGTCATCCAACATGGGTATTGATTTCCACCTGATCGCCAACTTCATGGCTCTGGCGCTGATCACGTTGGCGGGCCCGGCGGTGATCTTCATTCTGTTCTACCGCCGCGGCGCCCTCTAAGGCCATCAGCCTGCCAAGCCCAGGGCCATGACCGCATCCTGAAAGAGCGCCCGCACGTAGGGATGTTCCCCGTTGAACTGGGGGCGGGCCTGGGAACCTTCCCAGTGGAGAGATGAGCACACTTCCTCACCGGCAGCATTGCGAATCACCAGGCCCCTGCCACGAAGGGCACAGCTGTAGTGGCGATCCCCGCGCAGGAGTACCACCCCGTCTTCTCCCTGATGACTGGGCCTGACGGCCACCAGATCGGCCTGGAGTCGCTGTTGCCCCTGCCAGGAATCCTGGCGCAGCCGGTAGGCCACATCCACCAGGGAAGGGAGAGGGCCCTTGCCTTCCCAACGCCAGGCCATCGCCTGCAGGCGCCTTCCCCCCTGGCTGAGGATGAGCTGGAGATGGCCACCTCTGAGGATTTTTTGCTGCTCCACCCGACACGCAACGCTCCAAAATAGAGGCGTCGGATGGGCCACCCCAAAGGGACCCAGGCGCTGCAGTGCCTGCCAGAGCTCACGATCGATCCGCTCCAGCCGAAGGTGGGCTTCTGGCTCCACCATCAATCCGACCGGGTCGTTCTGAAGCCAGGTGTCCGCCAACTCTTCCAGGCGCTCCTGCAACCGGGCCAGATGGGCCGCCTCCACGGTGAACCCCCCTGCGGCCGCATGGCCCCCAAATCGCTCCAACAGGGGAGCGCAGGCGCTGAGAGCTTGATCCACCGCAAATCCCCGGGGCGCCCGCACCGACGCCCGTAGCCGTCCGTTTCCCTCGCCCCCCAGCAGGGCCACCGGACGCCCCAACCGCTCCACCAGCCGAGCCGCCACGATCCCGATCACACCATGGTGCCAGTGGGGTTGGGCCAAAAGAACAAAAGAAGGGCAGCGGGGGCCATCGGCTTCCAGGAGAGCCAAGGCCTCGGCCTCCAGGGCCTGACAGAGCTCCCGCCGCTCCCGATTAAGGGCATCACAACGGCGGGCCAGTTCCATGGCCCGATCCCGATCCATGGTGGTGAGCAGCTCCACCACCAACAGGGGATCTCCAAGCCGTCCTACCGCATTGATCCGGGGCGCGAGTTGAAATCCCACCGCTTCCGCATCGATGGGCGCTTCCTGAAGCCCCGAAAGCTGCATCAGGGCGCGCAGGCCAGCTAGGCGGGTTCCGGCCAGCCGAGGCAACCCCTGGCGAAGCCAGCGGCGGTTGACCCCCTGTAGCGGCGCCATGTCGGCAATCGTGCCGATACAGAACAGCTCCATCGCCATCTCCAGCCCCTCCCTGCTGCCCAGCCGTTGGGCTAGGGCTCGGGCCAGCACGTAGGCCAGCCCCACCCCTGCCAATCCCCTGTAGGGCGAGTCCGGGGGGGTGAGGGCTGGATGGAGCAGGGCTAAGCAGGGGGGCAAGACCTCCGGAAGGGTGTGGTGATCGGTGAGGATCACATCCAGGCCAAGGTCAGCAGCCCGTTCCAGGGCTTCTTTGGCACTGACCCCGTTGTCCACCGTGATCAGAAGGGTGACCCCCTCGGCCGCCAGGCGCTCCACCATGGCTCGATTCAGACCGTAGCCCTCCTCCTGGCGGCTGGGGATGGCAGGCTGGGGAAAGCCTCCCAGGCGCTGAAGCAGACCGGTGAGCAGGGCGGTGCTGGTCATGCCATCCGCGTCGTAATCCCCACAGATCGCCACGGCTTCTCCCCGCTTGGCCGCGGCGGCCAAGCGACTTACAGCGTGTTCCAGATCTGGGAAGTGGAGCGTGGCCTCGGGGGGCTCCGGCGGATCAAGCAGATCCGTGATCGCCTGCCGATCGCCCTGCCCCCGCCGAGCCAGTACGGCCCACAATTCCTCCGGCAGGCCATAACTGTCAGCCCCGCCCCCTTCGATCGGCAGAGGGGGAGGCAACCTCCAGGCAGAGAGAGGCACGACAGCGCGACGTCCAACAGGTGAGCGCATTGTGGAGGGGCCCCGCCCCATGCGCATCCCCCACGGGACGGGAAACTGGGAAAACTCCGATGTCAAACCTGAGCGCAACCCATGGGATGGAAGGCACTGCTTTGGGATGTGGATGGAACCCTTGCTGAAACGGAGTTCCATGGGCACCGCCAGGCCTTCAACAAGGCGTTTGGGGACGCCGGACTCCCCTGGCGCTGGGATGGGCCCACCTATCGCCAGCTGCTGGCGATCAGCGGCGGTAGGGAACGCATCCGCCACTTTCTGGAACAGCACCAGAAGGGCCCCGTGTCGGCCAACCTCGTGGAGTCGCTCATGGGGGCCAAGCAGGAGGCCTATGTCACCCTGGCCCGTCGCGGCGAATTGCCCCTGTGTCCCGGGGTGAAGCGTGTGGTGAGTGAAGTGGCCCGTCATGGCCTTCCCCAGGCCTTGGTCACCACTAGTTCCCGATCCGCCGTGGCCGCCCTGCTGGAGGGGCACGGCCCGGTGTTGGCTGATGCCTTTACGTTCTGGATCTGTGGAGAGGATGTGAAAATGAAAAAACCAAGCCCGGAGGGCTACCAACTGGCCTTGAACCGTCTCCACCTCGCCAGCACGGAGGTGCTGGCGATTGAAGATTCTCCCCAGGGGCTAGCCGCCGCAAGAGGGGCTTGCTTGCCCTGCCTTCTCACCCTGGGCGATGAAGCGGTGGGTGGCTGTCAGGCCGTGGCGCCAGAGGCCTCCCCTTGGTGGCAGGCAGCCAGGGCTGCGGTGAACCACCTGGGAGATGACCAGAGCCCCACGACGGTGCTTCAGGGTCCCTCTTGTCAGGACGGAAGAGTCACGTTGTCCTGGTTGCAACGCCTAGTGGTGCGGGAATGGGCCGATCTCCGCTGACACGCCCCTCGGCTGTGGATGGCCTCCCGAGGCAACAGACGCGCCTTCAACTGCTGTTGGATCAACTGGGACGAAGCCTTCGTGCCCAGATCGGCACCCGTTGGGCGACCGGCAGCGCTGCTCTGCTGGCCCTACTGGGAGGAATCTTTCTGGGGGAGAACCTCTCAGCCATCCTTTTGTGGAAACTCACGGGCGGCCGCCCGATCCTGGTGATGGGGATGGTTGTGGTCTATGAGGTGCTGGTGAGACTGCGCACACGGGCCGTCAGCGACGTGCCTCCCCTAGGGTGGGTGGTGGTGGACAACATCAGAATTGGTGTGGTGTTCGCCCTGGTGCTAGAGGCGTTCAAACTGGGTAGCTAGACATCCCCGCAGAAGCAGAATGAGACGCGGCCCTCGAGGTCAGGCCTCTTCTTCCGCAGATGTATCGACTGGATATTCAAATCCCCGAGCACGGCCACTGAGCACGGCCTTGCCAATCGAAAGGGCCTTCAGGGCCGCATCACCCGCCTTTGCCTTCCACCGGGCGTGGCGCTGGTTGCGTTTGCCCTTAGAGGTTTTCTTCTTTGGAACCGCCATAACCCGACCTGCTTTGCCAAAGGTTGATCTTCCTAGGTCAGGCGACCTTCCGTCAAATCGCTAGCATCCACCTACATGATTCAACCAGTGGATCGTTCGCCACCCCCCCTTCGAGCCCTCATCCCAGCACCCTGGCTCTTGGCGAGCGCTGCTCCCGCTGAGCCTTCCGCTCGAGCGGGCATGCCCGAGGCACCCACCGCCTCAAGCCAACGCCCCCTAGAACAAGGATCTCCCGAAAAAGCACCTTCAGAAGGCAGTAAAAAAGAAGCCCTGACCAAACCGGACAACCCGGCCCCACCTCAAGGCTTTTCCCTGCGTGGGCTCAGACAAACCCCGCCCTCCTACAGCCAGCTCCTCATCGACATGAAGGGCGGTGCCGTCAAGGAGATTCTCCTGTCGCCCCGCCAACGGGTGGCCACGGTCACCTACGGCGACGGTCGAACGGCCAATGTGGCCCTGTTCAATGACAATCAGCTGTTGCTGCGCACTGCTGAGCAGCATCGGATTCCACTTTCCGTTAGGGATGAACGACAGGAAGAGGCCATGGCAGGCCTTGTCGGAAATCTGCTCCTCGCCTTCTTGCTTCTGGGTGCCCTGGCGCTTCTGATCAGGCGCTCCAGCCAGGTGGCCAACAAAACCCTTGGGTTTGGCCGGAGTCAGCCCCGGGTTCAGCCTGAAGGGGCCTCAACCGTCCGCTTTGAGGATGTGGCGGGGATTGCCGAGGCCAAGGAGGAATTGCAAGAAGTGGTCACCTTCTTGAAATCTCCGGAACGCTTCACCTCCATCGGAGCCAAGATCCCCAAAGGGGTGCTGTTGGTGGGTCCCCCGGGCACCGGGAAAACCCTTCTGGCCAGGGCCATCGCTGGGGAAGCCGGAGTTCCGTTTTTCTCCATGGCAGCATCGGAATTCGTGGAGCTGTTCGTGGGGGTGGGCGCCAGCCGGGTGCGCGACCTGTTCCGCAAGGCCAAAGCCAAGGCCCCTTGCATCATCTTCATTGACGAAATCGATGCCGTCGGTCGTCAGCGGGGAGCTGGAATCGGAGGGGGAAACGATGAGCGGGAGCAGACCCTCAACCAGCTCCTGACAGAAATGGATGGGTTTGAAGACAACTCCGGAGTGATTCTTTTGGCGGCCACGAATCGCCCTGATGTCCTCGATGCGGCCCTGATGAGGCCTGGACGCTTCGACCGCCGCATCATCGTGGATCTCCCAGATCGGAAGGGGCGAGAAGCCATCCTGGCTGTCCATGCCCGCACTCGCCCCCTCGACGAGAAGGTGTCGCTCTCCGATTGGGCGGCCCGCACCCCTGGCTTCTCCGGAGCCGATCTCTCCAACCTGCTCAATGAAGCAGCCATCCTCACCGCTCGCCGAGAGGAGAGCAAGATTGACGATCGCGCCATCAGTGATGCCCTGGAGCGCATCACCATGGGTCTCACGGCGGCTCCCCTTCAAGACAGTGCTAAAAAACGCCTGATCGCTTACCACGAGGTGGGCCATGCCCTCCTCTCCTGTCTCGTACCCCATGCGGACCGCCTAGATAAGGTCACCCTCCTGCCCAGAGCAGGTGGAGTGGGTGGGTTCGCCCGCACCGTTCCCGATGAGGACATTCTGGATTCCGGCCTGATCAGCCGCGCCTACCTGCTGGCCCGGCTGGTGGTGGTGCTGGGAGGCCGCGCTGCCGAACTGGTGGTCTTTGGCCCGAGTGAGGTCACCCAGGGCGCCTCTAGTGATCTGCTCATGGTGAGCCGGATCTGCCGGGAGATGGTCACCCGTTACGGCTTCTCCAGCCTGGGGCCCGTCGCCCTAGAAGGAGATGGGGCGGAAGTGTTTCTGGGGAGGGATTGGATTCGGGCGGAACCCCACTACTCCCAGGACACGGGCAACCGGATCGACACGGTGGTCCGGACCCTGGCCAAGCAATCCCTTCAAACAGCTGTCTCGCTCCTGGAGCCAAGGCGAGAACTGATGGATCGGCTCGTGGAGCGTCTGATTAACGAGGAAACCATCGATGGGGAGAGTTTTCGCCAGGAGGTGGAGTCATGGCACCAGAGTTCAGCCAGCCAGCCCTCAATCCTGACCCGTTAGCCCTCCGGCGAAACGGATGTCCAGGCTGCGGAGATAGGTGTGGAGGCCCGCATCCTGAATGGGCAAGAGGCGAGCGGGCTGTCCACTGGGGTTGACATGGGAATGCCAGTAGCCCGGAGGGGTGAGGAATACGCCACCGGTTTCCCAATCGATGCGCTTCGGCCGATGGATTCTCCCCTCTCCATCGAGTTCCGTTCCCACCAGGGTGTGGCAACCCGGTGCGGCCTCCAGGATGAGATCGATGGCCACCGATTGGTGGCGATGGGGAGCCTGTATCGCCCCGCCAGGCACCACGCCCACCATGGCCCAGAGGGTGTGGCTCACGGTTCGGGTGGAAGGCATGGCCCTATGGGCTAGCAACACGCTCAGCCGGTTGCTGCGCGCCGCTGATGGATCGGCCATGAGGCGGTTCAATTCCCCATCAACGCGCTCACGGCTGAAGAAGCAGGGGGAGAAGCGAGCCTCCACGGGGCTCACCCCCAGATAGCGCAGCAGGGGACCGTCGTGCACCCAGTAAAGAAGACTGGCCTCCCGGGCGCTCAACTCGGGGGAGAACCCATGGGGAAGAACGAACAAATCGCCCTGGGCCCATTCCAGGGACTGGGGAAGAGGATCCGACTGGCCCGGGAAGGACACCCCCCCCGCCCCTTTCAACACATAGAACAGCGAGCTACTAGCCGCCGCCTCGGGGGAAAGGGGTTCACCGGGATGGAGAAGAATGTAATGGGCGGCCAGGGCCGGGCTCGTGGCAGGCCCATCGCAGCCAAGAGACCCGCTGAGATCCAGGGGATGGATGGAGGACAGGCCAGGCTCCAATGCCGGTGGACGCCACTGTTTCAGGGGGATGGGCTCCGTGAGTCCGGGTCGGATCGGATTGGCGGCCTGGCGGTAGTCGTAAATCCGTGCTGATGCTTCCCAGCTTTGAGGCACGGAGGGAGTGATGCTCACAGGCCTAGATCGGCGTGAGAGGACGCTAGGGAAACCGGGATCGGCCTGACGGGTTCGGGCACTGGCCTGATGGACCAGCGACGTCAGCCGCCGGCGACGGCAGGAACGATGCTCACCTCATCGCCTGGATTGAGGCCGGTGGTTTCATTCTCAAGAAAGCGAATATCCTCGCTATTCACATAGAAATTGAGAAACCTTCGGATCTTGCCATTCTCATCGCAAAGCCTGGTGCGAATGCCCGGGAACGCATTTTCCATGGCATCAATCAGATCGGCCACACTCTTCGCCTCCAGGCTCACACTGGCCTGATCAGCGGTGTATTTCTGCAGGGGAGTGGGAATAAGAACTTGAACGGCCATAGTGGAAGAAAGTCAGCTGGGTGATAGAGAACTCCGATGGCCCTGGGCCTGCTCCCATGCCGTGCGGAAGCTGGCGAGTTGGGGCTCAATTGTGAAGGGCTCGCCGATGGACGAAGCAATGGCTTCAGTGGTTTTTAACCCGTTGCCGGTGATGTAGGCCACAGTGGTTTCCGCAGGATCAATGCGGCCCTGCTCTACCAACTTTTTCAGTACTGCAATGGTGGTTCCACCTGCTGTTTCCGTAAAAACACCCTCTGTCTCAGCAAGCAATTTAATCCCCTCGATGATCTCCTGATCGGACACAGCAGCGATACTGCCTTTGGTGCGATTGGCGATGTCGATTGCATAGGGGCCATCCGCTGGATTGCCAATGGCAATCGATTTGGCAATGGTATGGGGTTTGACGGGCTTGATGAAATCCCGTCCCTCCTGAAAGGCCTGGGCAATGGGCGAACATCCCTCCGCCTGAGCGCCGCTGAAGCGGACGGTCTTCTCCTCTACCAAACCCACCTGAACGAATTCCTGGAATCCCTTGCAGATCTTTGTGAAGAGGGAGCCGGAGGCCAAGGGGGCAACGATGTG
Organism: Cyanobium sp.; assembly: GCA_046080725.1. GTDB lineage: Bacteria > Cyanobacteriota > Cyanobacteriia > PCC-6307 > Cyanobiaceae > Cyanobium. The sequence goes on from JBJTUM010000046.1 coordinate 10,583, forward strand.
ATCGGGGAGCTGCCAGCCCAGCTGTTCCACCACTTCATAGGCCAGGGTTTTAGAGCCTTCGGAGTAGTAGGGACGCAGGTTGATATTGACGAATCCCCACCCGTAGGTGTTGGCAACCTCAGAGCAGAGGCGATTCACTTGATCGTAATTCCCCTTAACTGCCATCAGGGTGGGGTTGTACACCAAAGTGCCCAGGATCTTGCCGGATTCCAGATCGGAAGGGATGAACACACAACACTCCAAGCCGGCATGGGCGGCGATGGCTGCCGTGGAGTTGGCAAGATTGCCCGTGCTGGCACAGCTCACGGTGGTGAATCCCAGCTCCTTGGCACGGCTGAGGGCAACGGAAACCACCCGGTCTTTGAAGGACAGGGTGGGCATGTTCACCCCATCATTCTTGATGTAAAGCGACCTCAATCCCAGCATTTTGGCAAGGCGGTTGGCCTTCAAAAGGGGTGTAAAACCTGTGCCCACGTCGATGGGATCGGCAGATACGGGAAGGAAATCCCGGTAGCGCCAGATCGATGCGGGCCCGGCTTCAATGGTGGCGCGACTGACACGGGAACGGATCACGTCGTAGTCGTAGACCACCTCAAGGGGGCCAAAACACACGTCTTCACACACATGCCGAGGTCCAGCGTCGTAAAGCTGGCCACATTCCTTGCAGCGCAAACCCGTGAAGGTGGGCCCACTGCGGGTGGCTGGGGTCATGCTGACGGTCACATGGAAGCCCTGATCTGAGCCGACGCTAACAGCACCAGCCCATTGGTTCTTTTAAATCCGACCCCCAACGTCGGGTATTCTGTTTTCACAGCTGCTGACTCCCAGCGGCTTCCTGCCCGCCCCCTGCCTACGCTCCATGGGTGAAACTTTTTGATCCCAAGCCCAGTCGGAAGCACCTCTCCATCGTTGCGCTCTCCGCCCTGGCCCTGATCTCAGGGACATGGCTCCTGAGCCGCTTGGTGGTGGAATGGCAATGGTTTGAACAATTTGGCTTCCAGTCCGTCCTCCTGAAGCGTTGGCTCTACCAGGTCCTCGCCTTCGCGACGGTGTTCGGCATCGGTTTGGTGTTGCAGCTGACGCAACTCCAACGATGTTGGCGACTTCGGAGCAGCCAGGGCAGGAAGGAGCTTCCCAGCCACCCCGTGGTTCGCTTGGAGAATCGCAACCTAGTGCTTGTCCTGGTGGGACTGATGGTATTGCTGATTGGCAGTTTGGGCTATCTGCTCATTCAAGCCAAGGGGCTCATTGCCGAACCCTTCAGCGGAGAGGTGATCACAGGTTTTTCAGTGCTGAAGGAGTTGCCCGATCTGGCTCTGGTGGCCCTGCTGGGGGTGCTCCTCCCCCCCCTGCTGGCTTGGCCTCTCACCAGCTTGCAGATCATTCTCACAGCCGCTTTGGCTGCTTCCGCTACTGCTCTGGCCAGAGGATGGAGCCTCTGGCTGCCTGCGCTACTGGCCTCTCCTTTTGGCGAAGGGGATCCCATCACTGGGCTGGACCTCTCCTTCACCGTTCTTCGGCTCCCCGCCATCCATCTCTTGCTGAGCGTGGCCATTGCCCAGATCGCAGTTGGCCTGGCGGCCTGTCTGCTGCTCACCTTGAGCGAGGGCACAAGCCTGTCAGACCTCTCCTTTCGGGGTCTTTCCCGCCAGCAGCAGCAGGTGTTGCAACCCCAACTGGCCCTGCTGGCCTTCATGACTGGATTGAGCAGCGCCCTCGCGCCTTTCGACCTCATGGTGGAGGGCAGTGGGGTGGCAGCCGGCGCTGGATGGGTGGATCTGCATGTGCGATTGCCGCTGCGCCTGCTGTTGGCCTTACTGCTGTTTCTCACAGCAGCGCGTCTGCTCGTGCCGTTGCCTGAGGGCTGGTTGCGAAGGGGTGTCCTGATCCCCCTATCGATCACCAGCCTCGCCGTACCCCTTAGCGAATGGGTGTTGGCTCCTTTTGCCAAGCGCCTGCTGGTGCAACCCCGGGAGCTGGCCATGGAAACGCCCTATCTTCAGCGCAGCATCCTGGCCACCCGCAAAGCCTTTGGCCTGGAGAGAGTGCGCAACCTCACCCTGGAGCCTCGGCAGCGGGTGACCAAGGCCGACCTGGCTTCCTCGCCAGGCACCCTCGACAACATTCGCCTCTGGGATAGCCAACCGCTGATTTCAGCCAACCGCCAGTTGCAGCAGCTGAGGCTCTACTACACCTTCCCCACGGCAGACGTGGATCGCTACCCCTTGCAAGGTCTCTCACCCAGGGATATCAGCCAGCAGGTGCTCATAGCTGCCAGGGAATTGGACAGCCAGGCCCTTCCAAAAAGCTCCCGCACCTGGCTGAACAAGCACCTGGTGTTCACCCATGGCCATGGATTCACCGTTTCCCCCGTCAATGCGGCAGGGCCAGATGGATTGCCTCTGTATTTCGTGAAGGATCTGGGGCGAGGGGCCAGGGTGCAGGGGATACCCCAGCTGGGGATTAGCGATCAGGAGGCAAAGCGGGCCCTGCCGATCGGCCGCCCGAGCCTCTATTTCTCTTCTGGCCCTTCTGTATATGCCATCGCACCAACGAAGGTGAAAGAGTTTGCATACCCTGAGGGTGATCTGAATGTTTACACGCACTATGACGGCACGGTGGGCATTTCCCTCGCCCAGGGTTGGCAGAAACTCGCAGCAGCCGTCTATCTCCGCGAACCCAGACTCCTGTTCACCGGCTCCATCACGCCCCGATCCCTGCTGTTGCTCCGTCGACAGGTGAACAAACGGCTGGAAGCGCTGGCCCCCTTCCTGAGCTTTGAAAGCAAGCCCTATCTGGTGACCACGCAGGTACCAGATGGGAAAGGCTATCGATCAGAGCAACATCAATACTGGCTGTTGGATGGGTTCACCAAGAGCCGGTCTTATCCCTACAGCGATCCTAATCCCAATGGCTTGCGTTATTTCCGAAACCCAGTGAAGGCCGTCGTCGATGCTCACGACGGCAGGCTGTGGTTTTATGTCACCGAAACGAATGATCCTGTGTTGCAAACTTGGATTAAAGCCTTTCCCGAACTCTTTCAGCCTCTCGAGGCGATGCCCAAATCGTTGCTCCAGCATATTCGGGTGCCACATAGTCAATTTGACATCCAATCAGAGCGACTTCTGCGCTATCACGTTACAGATGTCCGCACTTTCTATAACGGGGATGATGTTTGGAGTGTGCCAATAGAAATTTACGGAAATACTCCTAGTCCTGTTCAGCCCTACTACGTGACGATGGAGTTGCCTGGAGAAAACCGCTCGGAGTTTGTGATGCTGCTCCCGTTCACCCCACTTCGCCGCTCCAATCTTGTGGGATGGCTGGCAGCTCGTAATGATCCTCCCCATTATGGCGAACTTCTTCTCGTGCGCTTCCCCCAGCAAAGGCTACTTCTCGGCCCCCAACAGGTTTCAGCCCTGATAGACCAAGATCCGACAATCAGCCTGCAATTTGGGCTCTGGAATCGAATGGGATCCCGGCTCTTTCGTGGCAACATGCTTGTGCTCCCGATCGGCTCCGGTCTGCTCTACGTGGAGCCGGTCTATCTGCAGTCAAAAGCCAACGATCTCCCCACATTGGTGCAAGTGGTTGTGACTGATGGCAGCACCTTCGTGATGGAGAGCAACTTGCAAAAGGCTCTAGAGAAGCTGGTGAGCGACCGATCCAAAACCACGATCAAACTAGGAGTAAATCCCCTGAGGGAGTGAGCTTCACTTGAGGAGTTGCTAGAGTCTTGATCTCAGCAAGTCATCCATGGAAATCCTCTTATTCATTATCATGATGGCTTGCGGACAGTTGCTTTTTAAAGCGGCTTCCTTGAGTCTCCGGCCTGCAGACAGCCCAATGAGTGGCGCACTAGCGGCAATTGGCGAATGGAAATTCCTGTTGGCATTGGTACTTTATTTGGCTGCAACATTCCTCTGGATGAAAATCCTGAAACAAATGCCGCTCTCAACAGCGTATCCACTTGCCATGGGTGCAACTATTGCCATAACCTACATCGCTGGCATGATCATTTATCGAGAGACATTCTCATTATTCAAGGCGACTGGAACCACGCTGCTTGTGATAGCTATATTCCTAATTTCCAAATAGAGTAATTTCGGCCCAATTGCTCAACTCGATCTGTGGAGTGAGCGGTATGAACTAATTTTTGTTGCCGTGAGGTATGTCGAAACAGCCCCTATCATTAAAGCGCAGGAAAGCAAGCCAATGATTCCTGCTGATGGTAAATATAAAAGTCCCCTTACAGCAAAGCCGGTGAGACCAGCAAATCCAAGAATTGAAGCCAGGAAAGTTGTTGCTGCGATTTTAAAGAGCCGATCCGTGCCACGCCCCAAACCGAGCAACCGATCCAGAACCTCAGATCGTGGAGAACGCCTACTGGAGAATTGGGCAGTCAACATTTCCCTCGTCAACAAATAGTCGGAAACGATGCCCACAGAGGCAATCAAGCATGAAGTTGCAAAAACCAGAGTATTCACACCTGTAAACATTGATGCCTGCTTAGCATATGCAGTAATGAGCAGTACAGCTATGCTCACAAGAATTGCAGCCAAAGGCAAGAAGCTGTACTTTGGTGAAAAAGACAGCATAAATTTCAGACTGCGCCAGCCGTCCCGCCAAGTGTTGAGATGAGGTTTTCTGCCAGGTGGATTAGCCCGTAGATTGGTGGGAATTTCTGTGATTCTTAGATTAAGCAATCCCGCTTTGACGATCATTTCCAAGGCAAATTCCATACCTAGAGAGTTTAGATTAAGCTCATCAACTGCTATCCGATTAACTCCCCTCCGGCCACCATCGACGTCTCCCCCCTTGCGCCCCCCCCCCAGCCTTCCCCGTTCACTTCTTCCCGTCTTCCCTCCCTCTTTCTTCCTT
>JBJTUM010000047.1:0-10501 GCA_046080725.1 Cyanobium sp.
CGGTGGCAGCCCCGGCGCGATGCAGGGCCTGTCCAACTCGGTGATGACTTCGATGCACCGCTGGACGACCTTTTCGAGGCGCTGCGGTCACTCGGCTGCTCCTCGACACCCATCTGCTGCTGTGGTGGCTGAAGGGCGACCTGCAACTGCCGCAACCTGTGGTGAAACGGGTTAAAGATCCGGAGGCTAGGCCGCTTGCAGGTGGATCTGCCCAAGCTGGAGCCCGAAGCAGACCATCGCGACCCGTTGCTGTTGTTGACAGCGGACCGTCAGTTGCGGGGTTATGGCACCACGGTGATGGTGGTGAAGTTGCCGGTTCAGACCACGGGCCCAAACAACCGACCCACGAGTGCCGTCAACCCCAAGGCAAGGGCGCCCCACAGCAGCATCCGGCCGGCCCCACGGCCCATGGGTGCGCCGCCCGCATGGGCCGCAAGGGCCCCCAATCCGGGGAGAACAAGCAGGGCCACCACCGTGGTGGCCAGGGCGATCTGCCCGGCGGGACTGATCAGGATCATCAGGATGGGACACAAGGCCCCCAGGCAAAAACTGCCAGCGGAAGCGAGAGCCGCCTGAATGGGACGGGCCCGAAGGGCCTCCGTGATGCCCAATTCGTCGCGGGCATGGGCGCCGAGGGCATCATGCAGGGTGAGCTGTTCCGCCACCAGGCGCGCCAGATCTCGCGACAATCCCCGCTCCACATAAATGCCGACGAGTTCCTCCAACTCTCCCGAAGGATTGGCCACCAGTTCCTGCCGCTCCCGGGCCAAGTCGGCATCTTCCGTATCCGCCTGACTCTGCACGGACACAAACTCACCAGCCGCCATGGAGGCGGCCCCAGCCACCGTGGCCGCCAAGCCTGAAAGCAGGATGGCAGGCCGGGCCGCCCCGGATGCCGCAATTCCCACCACCAGACTGGCCACGGAGATCGCCCCATCGTTCGCACCCAACACCATGGCCCTAAGCCAGCCGATTCGGTGGGTGTTATGGCGTTCGTGATGTCTCAACGGGGCTTGATCAGTTGCAACACCTGGGGGCCAAGGCCACCAGCCCGTCGCTCACAATCCAGGGCTTGCAAAATCAAACGGGCTGCGGCCGTGAGATCTCCCGCATCCGCACTCTCTTTGGCTTGCCGATCACAGACCTCTGCACGATGGAGCAGGTGGTGGCGATCTGACGATTCCAAGGAGGCTGCAGGATGGTGAGTCGTGCGGCGCGAGGATGGGGAAGGAACAGTTGGCGAACTTAGGGCGGCCATAACAATGCGTTGGTCGCAACGAATGAATCTGACGAACGGTTACATCTGAACGGATGAATCCGGATGGATGAATCCGGATGGATGAATCCGAAAAAGACTTTCTTATCTTAATACGCTACCAAAAAGTGCAGCATCATGAAACACTGACGTTCCCTAGGTGCCGGGCTCTTCGCGAACTTCGCCAAGTTTGGCAATTTCCTCTCGGAGCTGGCTGGAACGGAGCCCATCCCCGCGGGTGAGGGCGATGGCCAGGGCAAACTGGAGTTTCTCCAATTGGTGCTCTCCTTCCATCGGCAGGGGATGGAAGGAGAAGGAACGGGGGGCCACTGCTGTACCTTGGCGGACCCCCTGATGACCAGCCGTGCAGGAGGGAGGGGTCGGAGGAAAGGACATGATTGCTTTCTTTCCATTTTGACACCTCTCACAAGGGGGTGGCGAGACCAAGGGTGGGGGGTCAGGCCACCTCTTCCAAGTCCCCATCCTCCGGATCAGAATGGACCACCAAGGGCCTGGCCTCCTTCACCGAAACCGTCTCCTCCTCGAGCGAATCCGCACCCAGCAGCTCCCGACAATCGCGGAGAAGTTGATCCACATTGGCCAGGCTGGTGAGCTGCTCAGCCGACAGGCTCTCCTCTCCTTCTGGCTTAGAGAGATGGTCCTCCAGTCCGGCGAATCGCTGTTCCAGCTGAACCACCCGTTGGGAGAGGGCGTGAATGGTCTGGGCCAGATCTTCCGTGTGCCTGGTGATGCGGAAGGACACCGATGACGCGGTCATGACGGGTTTGCAGTTCTTGGACGAATGACAACACACGACCCTGGCATCCTCAAGCGGACCGGGTGACGCCCCAGCAAACTTGGTTGCACCCCTCACCAGAAGCATGAACCTTCCCTGGCCGTTGCTGCTTTACGCCTGCGCCGGTTGTGCGGCGGGATTGCTGGCGCTGCGCACGGGCATCCCTGCGGCCCCCCTCGCCGGTGCCTTGCTGGGTGCGGGTCTGTTGAGCATGAGTGGCCGCGTGGAGATCGCCCAATGGCCTGGGGGAACGCGCACACTGCTGGAAATTGCCATCGGAACGGTGATCGGCACCACTCTCACCAGCAGCACCCTTGCCGAACTGCGGCTGCTCTGGCGCCCCGCCCTCTTCATCACCCTCACGTTGGTGCTCACCGGGGTGGTGGTAGGGCTTTGGTGCAGCCGACTGCTCGGCATTGATCCTGTGATCGCCCTGCTTGGCGCCGCTCCTGGAGGCATCAGTGGGATGAGTTTGGTAGGTGCAGAATTCGGAGTTGGGGCCGCCGTAGCTGCGCTTCATGCCCTGCGGTTGATCACCGTGCTGGTGGTGATGCCCCTGGTGGTGCGATTGATCGCCCCGGGGGCCGGAACTGGGCTCCCACCAGGAGGATGAGTCCTCGTCTCCACCCTGGACAGATCCTCTGGGCTCGATAGCTTGAGTTCTCTTTTTTCCCAACCATGGTCCCCAGGTTTCTCCGGCCCCTCAGGCTTGGGCCATCCTTTTTGGCCATGATCTTCGGGGTGGGCGCAGCTGGACTGGGTGGTGGCCCTAGCGCCTTGGCCCAAGCCGAGTCCCCAGGGGTTAAGGGAGCCCAGGTGTACTGCTACATGCGCAGCAGCGGAAACAGCCATGAAGTGAGTTGGTCGGCGGCCTACTCCCTGATCAAGCGGCAGAGCGCCAGCATGTTCAAAACCTCCCCTACCCATGCGGCCGTCATGATCACGGAAGCGGTGGTGCAAAATCCGAACACATTCCCCAATTGCGGCCGCTACCTTGGCGATCTCTACAGCGCTCGCGTGGTGACCAAGGGTGAGGCGCCCTCCAGCGAAGGCCCCACAACACTCCCGGTCCAGCCGAGCAGTCAAGCTGGTCAAGGTGGCATGACACGCAGTGAGCGCTTCGGTAATTGAGTCCAGGAGTGAAGCCCCATCCCCACCCTTCTTGCTGCTTTCCCTGGTGCTTGTGGCCGTCGGCCTCGTGAGTTGTGCGGAGGAGCCCCTCCCCAAGGCCAAACCGAATCGGGAAGATTGTCTGCGGGGGCTGGAGATGAAGAAGCTCAAAGACGCCCTCGCCCGATGCGATGAGGTGGTTGCTGCCTTCCCCACCGATCCCTTTCCTCTCAATGAAAGGTTTTTGCTCCATACCCTCAATCGTGACTCCCCCGCAGCGTGTCGAGACATCTTGCGGGCCCAGTCCCTGGCCCTAAAGGCGAAGCCCGGCACGGTGGATGAGCTTCTTCAGCAAGATCTCAAGCTTCGTCTCGCCAGTTGCCAGGCCCCCCTCAAGGACCCTCAGCAGCCCTCAAGCCACTGACGAATCCTCTGCGGCAATTCCTTTCGGGCCCGCGCTCGGGCAGGCGTGAACACCTCCGAAATCCTGGCCGACTTGCTGGCCAGCAAATCATCCACCAACTGATCAGCCATCCCGAGCTGCATCCAGTGGCTCGTCAGGCTGGCGCCCATCCCGATCCGATGGCAGCGATCCTCGGCCTGTTCCGCCTCTCCGGGGGTCCAGGGCCGCTCCACCAGAACGACATGCCGGGCCCGGTGCAGGGTGAAGCCCAAGCCCCCTGTCCCAAAGGTGGCAATCAGCGCGGGTCGGTGACCCTCCTGAAAGGCATCCACGAGCAACTGGCGGTGGCGGGGCGGCACCCCTCCCGTGAGCGCCACAGGATCCTGGCCCTGCCGGGTGAGGGCCGGAGCAAGGGCCCGGGCAGTGGACACAAACCCGGTGAACACCACCACGGCTTCCCCTTGGGCCATCAGCTCAGCCACCAGGGCCACCACGGCAGCCACCTTGGCCTGGGAGGCGATCTGCCGTAGGGCCGTGAAGATCGCCAAGGTTTCCGCATCGCTGCGCACCAACCCCTGGGCCACCCGCTTCCGGTAATCGGCCACGGCGCCGTCGACCAACCTCTGAAACCGCTGCGCCTCCGACGGCGGCAGATCCACCGGGTGAGTGCACCGATGCTTGGGCGGCAGATCCAGGCATTGCTGCTTGCTCCGCAGCAACACCAACGGCCGCACAAGGCGGTGCAACTCCTCCAACCGGGTAGCGCCCTGGGCGTGCCAGTGGCGCAAACCCCGCCGCTCCTGCCAGTGCCCATGGCAATACAAGGTTTCAAAACGGCGCTGATCCGCGGCCAAGGGATGGCCAATGGCCGCCAGTAGGGGAAAGAGCTGCACCGGCCGACCATTGGTCATGGGGGTGCCGGTGAGCAACCAGGCGGCCCGCAAACGGGGATGGCGGGCCAGCCTAAGAAAGGCCTGGGTACGCCTGGCCGAGAGGTTCTGGGCAAAGTGGGCCTCATCAGCCAGCAGAACGCAACCTGCGGGGGGCAGCTCCCTGGGCAGGCGCGCCCAGCTGTGAAGCTCCAGGACAAGCCCAAGGCACAGGGCCTCCTGTCGCCAATGGGGATGCAATCCGGCCGGCGCCACCACCACCACCCGGCAATCGGCCAGGCGCACCATCGCCCGAGCCGCAGCAAGGGCGGTGAGCGTTTTCCCTAGACCCATGGCATCGGCCAGAACTGCCCCTCGGCGAGCCAACAACCAACGGGCCCCAGCCCGTTGGTGGGCAAAAAGAAGGCGACCGTCCGTCAGGGGATCCTGGAGAGCGGCCGCCGCCACCAGCTCGCGATGGGTGGGCAAGGGGGGGAGGGGTTGATCCAGCCATTCACACCATTGCTGGAGTTCCGCCGTCTGGGGAAATCGCCCATGGAGGGCTTGCCTCAGCACCGTTGCGGCCTCCAAGGGAAACTGCCAGCAGCCCCGGGATGCCTGCCAACAGCCCGCGGGACGGAGGGTGCTGAGCTGGGCAAAGGTGACCGGATCGAACGGCAGGACCACCTCGATCAAGCCTGAGGCCCCAAGCCGCATCTCGACAGCATTGCCCGGGCGGGTAAGCAAACAGAAAAACAGCAGTCAGCGACACATTGCCAGACGAAACACCAGAGGCAAAATTCACACCAATTGAGGCATCGGCATGCTGGCCAGGGATGGTGTTTTCCTGGAAGACCTCTGCCCCAAATCTCACGCCCGCCGCTGGCGCCATTCCCTTCACCACCTCACGGGCGGATGCTGCCTCTACTGCGGCCAACCTTCCCAATCCATTGACCACATCCGACCCCAAAGCCTGGGGGGATTGAGCGTCACAGAAAACTGTGTGCCTGCCTGCCTGCGCTGCAACGGCAGCAAGGGAGACCACGAAGCCTTTCACTGGTATCGCCGCCAGACCTTCTACGACCCCAGACGAGCCATGGCCCTAAAAGCCTGGACAGCAGGGGATCTTCGGTTGGCCCAGCGCCTCTTGGCCTGGAGCAACCCCAAGGAACTCCCCGATCCCAACCACGCCAAGGCTGTGGAGACCTTGCACCCTCACCAGACCCGACAGGCCACTTCCCCCCTATGGCGCTGGCAGATCGCCTCCTGATCGTGGGGCCGCTCGGGAGCCACCAACAGGGCAGCGGCCACCAGGACCGCCGCCAGACAAAAGGGAGCCCCTGAGCGAGCGCCCCCTCGGCCCCCCGTTCCACCAGGGCCTCCAGCTTGCAGGGGCGCCTCCCGCCCGGACTGGGGGGCCCAGCAGCCTGAGGGCGCTGAGCCCATTGGGGGAACCAGGGATAGGGGAGCGGGCAACAGAATGGGGGGAAGCAGGGCGGCCATGGATCAACAAAGCGCTAATACAAGTGTACTGACTCAAAGGGAGGCTGTCAACGCGATGGCGGAGGTGGGCCGCATGCTCATCTTTGGGGGTGGCTACACGGGCCTGAGATTCGGGAGCTCCCTGAACGCCCTGGGTGTTCCCGTGACCCTGACTCACCGACAACCCTCCCCGCCCCCTTCTCTCGATCCCCAGCACTGGGTTCGCTTGGATTCCTCCACCGGAGTTGTTCCTGCCGCACAAGACCTGGAGGGGGTGAGCCATGTGCTGGTCACCATCCCCCCGGATGGAACAGGCAACGACCCCGTTCTCCGCCTCCTTCGGGCGCTCCGATTGGCGCCTAGGTGGGTGGGGGTGCTCTCCACCACAGGGGTCTATGGAGACCACGGGGGCGGGTGGGTTGATGAACAGAGCCCTGTGAATCCCGCCGAGGGGCGCAGCAGGGCCCGGCTGATCTGCGAGCAGGGCTGGCGCCAGAGCTCCCTCCCGGTGCAGGTGTTCAGGCTCCCGGCAATCTATGGGCCAGGACGCAGCCCCTTTCAGGCCCTCAAGGATGGCAAGGCCCGCCTGATCCACAAACCTGGCCAGGTGTTTTCCAGAATTCATGTGGACGACATCGTGGGCGCCCTTTTGCACTGCCTGGCCCTGCCCGCCACGGATCGCCCCTCCACACTCAACCTCGCGGATCAGGAACCCTGCCCATCCAGTGAAACCCTCGGCTACGCCGCGCACCTACTGGGTTGCAAACTGCCTCCCGTGGAGCGTTTCAGCGATGTGGCCAGCACCATGAGCCCGATGGCCAGGAGTTTCTGGCTGGAAAATCGCCGGGCCAACAGCCACCTGCTGCGCGAACGGCTGGGATATCAGCTGCGCTACCCCAGCTACCGGGAAGGCTACCGGGAGGGTTGCGGGGCCGACTGGGATCCAGACTGGGGTTCACCCAAAGAGGGCATGTTGAGATCTTGACCGATCCGACGCCAATCCACCAGCAGCCACCCCCTTTCCAGCCCCTTTCCCAGCCCCACCAGCAACAGCCCCACCAGCAGCCACCGGATCATGGGTGACCCTTCCATAGGAACCCCCCCATCGAAACCCAAGTCGTCCCCCCTTGTCATTGCCCTGGGTGACCCTGCGGGCATTGGTCCCGAAGTGGTGCTCAAAGCTCTGGCCAGGCCAGAGCTGGCCCCGATGCCTGTGGTGATCGTCGGCTGCCGCAGATGGCTGGAGCGCACCCATGCCAGCCTGCGGCAGCTGGACGGCGACATCCCCCTGGCCGATCCGGCCGACCTGAAGGTGGTGGATGTGCCCCTGGAGCACCCGGTGACAGTGGGCGAGGGGTCAGCAGCGTCGGGGGCGGCGAGTTTTCAGTGGCTCACCCGGGCCCAGGAGCTGGTGCAGGGGGGCACGGGGCACGCCCTGGTGACGGGGCCCATTGCCAAGGCCTCCTGGCACGCCGCAGGCCACGCCTATCCAGGCCAAACGGAACGGCTGGCAGAGCTCTGCGGCGTTGCCAAGGCCTCCATGCTCTTCACCGCCCGACCCGCCCGGGGACCCTGGCGGTTCAACACCCTGCTGGCCACCACCCACATCCCCCTGGCCCGGGTGCCCGCCAGCTTGAACCCCGATCTGGTGAACCGGCAACTGGATCGTCTGCTGGCGTTCTGCCAGCGGTTCCAGCCTGAGCCGCGGCTCGTGGTGGCCGGGCTCAACCCCCACGCGGGAGAGGGGGGGGCCCTGGGGGACGAGGAGCACACCTGGTTAGAGACCTGCCTCAGCCGCTGGCAGGCCAACCACCCGGAGGTGCGGCTCGAGGGTCCACTGCCGCCGGACACCTGCTGGCTGGAGGCGGGCCTGGCCTGGCAGGAGCAGGGCCTGGGACCCGACGGCTACCTGGCGCTGTATCACGATCAGGGGTTGATTCCGGTCAAGCTCCTGGCCTTTGACCGAGCCGTGAACACCACCCTGGGGCTTCCTTTCCTGCGCACATCACCGGATCACGGAACGGCCTTTGCGATCGCCGGACGGGGCGTGGCCCGCAGCGCCAGCATGGTGGCCGCCCTGGAAACGGCCTGGGAGCTTGGTTGAGGAGCCGCTCAGGGGCGGATGCGCATCAGCACCTGGCCAAACTCCACGGGGGTTCCATTCTCCACAAGGATCTCCACCACTTCACCGGCCACCTCGCTCTCCAACTCATTCATGAGCTTCATGGCTTCGAGAATGCAAACGGTTTGGCCGGCCTTGATGCGGGTTCCCAACTCCACGAATGGATCCTCGCCAGGGGCAGACGATCGGTAAAACGTGCCCACCATCGGGGCCGTGATCGATTGGAGGTCGCTGCGGCTAGCGGCAGCAGCCGGCGGAGCGGAGGGGCTAGAAGGGGCAGCCTCCGGGGGAGCTGCTGTGGCGGCGGGCAAGGAGGTGGCTGGCAAAGCCATCACGCTGGCGGGCAGGTTGCGACGAACCTCCAGGCGGAAGTCTTCTCCTTCCAATCGAAATTCCTGAATGTCGCTCTTGCTCAGCTGCTCCAGCAAATCGCGCAGTTGACCGTGATCAAATTGCATGGTCATCAGGACTCGCGGCCCAGATAGGAGTCTGAGCGAGTGTCCACTTTAATTTTGTCCCCGATGGAGAGGAACAAAGGCACCATCACCTGAGCGCCCGTTTCCAAGATGGCTGGTTTGGTTCCACCCGTTGCCGTATCTCCCTTCACACCAGGATCGGTTTGGCTGATTTCCAGCACCACGGAATTGGGAAGCTCCACCTCCAGGGGCTTGTTGTTCCAGGAGACAACGCTGACCTCCATACCCTCCTTGAGGTACTTGCGCTGGTTGCCGATCTGGTTTGCGGTGAGGCGAGTTTCCTCGTAGCTGCCCATATCCATGAACACATAGTCATCACCTTCCATGTAAGTGTGCTGGAGGGTTGCTTTCTCCAGCAACGCTTGGGGGACCGTCTCGCCAGCGCGGAAGGTTTTCTCAACCACATTGCCGCTCTGCACGGCTTTCAGCTTGGTGCGCACGAAGGCCGAGCCCTTTCCGGGCTTGACATGAAGGAACTCGACAACGCGCCAGACCTGGCCATCCAGCTCAATCGAAGTGCCCGTGCGGAAGTCGTTGCTCGAGATCATTCCGTCGGATCAGATCCGAAACATTGTACGTCTGGCTACCAGACCGGGCTCTTGTGCCAGAGTCCGCTCAGTCATGCGCTTCACCATGGGCTGGAGATGGCTTGGAACCGGTTCCAAAGGCCCCGCAACGGCCGTAGGGCCCGCTCTGCGGCTGGTGGGAGCCTGCATGGTGGCTCTGCTGCTGGTGCCTGGCGCCTGGGCTGCCCTGCCGCAGGGCAACGCCGTGAAGGATCCTGAGGCGATCCTGCGCAACGCCCTGCCCATCGACGCACCGCAGCTGCAGGATCTGCAGCATCGGCTTGAAGCCACCAGCGAAGATCTGCGGGCCAAGCGCTGGAAACCTCTGGCCAACGCGGTGACCCGCAGCCAGTCGTTGCTGACAACTCAGCGGGCAGCCATCTTGGAGCGCTTCCCCCCAGAGGACCAGGCCACAGGAGTCGAGCTGCTCAACCAGCTGGACATCCAGCTGCGCGCGGTGGCCGAGGCTGCTCAAGCCCAGGATCGGGAGACCTTCCTGGCCACCCGTCGCGCTGCCCTGGCGACCATCGGCAGGGCCGAGGCTCGTCTCGTAGGCACCTTCCCGTTCCAGATCCCGGCTGAATTTGATGCCCTTCCCAGGTTGCTGGGGCGGGCCACAGTGAGCATCAGCACCAGCAAAGGCAACATCATGGCCGTGATCGACGGCTACAACGCGCCGCTCACGGGGGGAGCCTTCGTGGATCTGGTCCAACGGAAGTTCTATGACGGATTGCCCTTCACCCGGGCCGAGGATTTTTACGTGCTCCAAACCGGCGATCCGAAAGGCGACGCCTTGGGCTACGTGGATGCGAAAACCGGCCAGGAGCGGCATGTGCCGCTGGAGATCCGCATCGCAGGCGATTCCGAGCCGCTCTACAACGAAACCTTCGAGGACGTAGGCCGCTACAAAGCGGAACCTGCACTGCCCTTTGCCACCTACGGCACTTTGGGCTGGGCCCACTCAGACGAACATCTCGACGACGGATCGTCGCAGTTCTTCTTCTTCCTGTATGAGCCAGAGCTCACCCCGGCGGGCCTCAACCTGGTGGATGGCCGCAACGCGGCCTTCGGCTATGTGGTGGAGGGCATTGATGTGCTCCACGAACTTGGCGTCGACGACCGGATCGTCTCGGCCCGGGTGATCGAAGGCGCTGACAACCTCAGGCCCCACGCCTGATCAGAGCCATGGGGGAGACCCTGGCGGACCTGGGAGAGTGGGAGCTGATCCGCCGGCTCGGGGCCTTCGCGCCGCCAGGTCAATTCGCCGATGATGCGGCCGTACTCAACCACGGCGGCGAACGGGCTGGGCAACTGGTGGTCAACACCGATGTGCTGGTGGAGGGGGTGCATTTCAGCGATTCCACAACCGGGCCGGCCGATGTGGGCTGGAGGGCCGCCGCGGCCAACCTTTCCGACCTGGCG
>JBJTUM010000048.1:0-4713 GCA_046080725.1 Cyanobium sp.
CCGCCGCTGCAGCTCCTGCTGCCAGGCCCAGGCGCGGGGAAAAGGCACTGGCCCGGTGGGTTCAAAAAGAATTGCGCTGCCCTTGGGTGCCATGGCTCAGTCTCACTACTGTGACAACAACCCACCCCGTGGGCCGATCCAAACCGGACGCACGCCACCGCCATGAAACTTCTGATTCACGGTCGCAACCTAGACATCACGCCCGCCATTCGCGAATACACCGAAACGAAACTTTCGCGCGCTATTAACCATTTTGAAGATCTCGTGAAGGAGGCCGATGTGCATCTTTCGGTTGCCCGCAATCCGCGGGTGCCGCAGCAGACAGCAGAAGTGACCATGTTTGCCAATGGGGTGGTGATCCGGGCCCAGGAGCGCAGCGAGAATCTCTACGCCAGCATCGACATGGTGGCCAGCAAATTAGCCCGGCAGCTGAATCGCCATAAAGATCGCCTCCAGGAGCGGCTCCAGGGGCCGGTGCATCGCTCAGCAGCGGCGGAGGAGGCCGGGGCCGCAAGCCTCCCCGACCCGGGGCACCCCCTCACGGAGGGCCTGGAGCCCAACCTCCCCCATCGAGGCGTGCGGCGCAAGTATTACACCATGGTCCCGATGACCCTTGAGGAGGCCCTTCACCAGCTGGAGATCATCGACCACGACTTCTATGTGTTCCGCGATGCGGACAGCCAACAAATCCAGGTGGCCTATCGCCGCAATCACGGCGGCTACGGCGTGATCCAGGCCAAGGACTCATGAGGGAGGAGTTTCCCGATCTGCCGCCCCTCATCGACCACGCCCTGCTGGACCCCCACCATGGACTGGAGGCCCTGCATAGCTGCTGCGACGAGGCCACCCACTATGGCTTTGCCGGGGTGTGTGTGGCTTCACGCTGGGTGGGCGCAGCCAGGGAGCGTCTGGGTCTGCGCAACAAGGTGAGGGTGGTGGCGGTGGTGGGTTTCCCCTTTGGCGCCGTGCCGCCTGCCGTGAAGCGTGCGGAGGCGGAAGCTGCCCTGGAGAGCGGCTCCGATGAACTCGATGTGGTGCCGGATTTCGGCGCCCTCGCCGATGGCGACAGCCGCACCCTCCTGGCCGACCTGGCCCCGATCGTGGAACTGGGACTTCCGGTGAAAGTGATCCTCGAACAAGGGCGGCTGGGGGAGGAGGCGCTGGCCCTTCTGGTGGAGGTGAGCATCGATGCGGGGGCCCGATTCCTCAAGACTGGCAGCGGCTTTGGCCCTCCGGTCACCCCCGCCCAGGTGGGCCGGCTGCGGGAGCTGGCCCGGGGGCGGGCGGCCGTGAAAGCGGCTGGAGGCATTAGCACCCTGGAGCAGGTGCAGGCCCTGGTGGAGGCCGGCGCGGAGCGGCTGGGCACCAGCCGGGGCGTAGCCCTGATGCAGGCGCTCACCGCCAGCGCCCGTTGATCCGATGGGACACGATCGGCTGCTGGAGGGGGTGGCCCTGCGCTGCTCAGCCCTGGGGGAAAGCGATCGGCTACTCACCCTGCTCACCGAAGAGGATGGGTTGATCCGCCTGGCCGTGCCCGGTGCCCGGAAACCCCGGAGCAAGCTGGCGGCAGCCCTGCCCCTGGCCCATCTGCGGCTTCAGGTGGGCGGGTCCAACTTGCTGCGGGTGCGGCAGATCAGTTTGGTGCGCAGCTTCAGCGGTTTGGGGGAACGGCTGGAAACACTCTCGGCCGCCCAATCATTAGCGGAACTCTGCCTGCAGATGGTGCCCACCGGCGCCCCATCGGCGGGATGGCCCGCCATGCTGCTGGTGCATCTGGGTCGCCTGGAAACCATCGTGATGGACGTCCAAGAGCGGGTGGAAGCCCTGGCCGTGGCTGTACAGGGCAGCCTCCACCTGTTGGCCTTCGGGGGCTACGCCCTCCCTCTGCAGCAATGCGTCCGCAAGGGCACGGCCCTGGATCCTCCCCTCGGCAACTGGAGCTGGCGCTGCAGCCTCCTGCCCGGGGAAGGGCTCGCTACGGGTGCCGTGCCGGGCGCCGCCATGCTGCTGAATCCCTCAGAGCTGGCCCTGCTGCAACGCCTGATGCGCCCGGGTTTGCCCCGCTCCAAAGATGGTCGCCTGATGGGGCCTGAACCGGTGTGGCTCCGTCTCCTAGAACTGATCGCTCTCTGGTGTGAGGAAAACCTGGGCCGCTCCCCCCGAGCCTTCAGACTGCTCCAAGCCAGTGTGGAAGGGATGCCTTCCCCATCCCCATGAAGGATCCGGGCATGCCCCAGATTGCTGAGCCGCCAGCCACAATGCCCCCCGCTTCCTCGGGGGAGACGGGTTTGGGTGCCGTGCTTGCCCGACCCAACTTCCGCCGCCTCTGGATCGGACAGATCTTCTCCCAACTGGCGGACAAGTTCTACATCGTGTTGATGGTGTTTCTGATCGCCCAGTATTGGGTGCCAGAGAATCTTGGCGGGGATACGCCCTTGGCGGAGGCTGCCGCCGCGATCCGCATCAATCTGGAGAGCCGGGCCCAGGTGATCACCCTCCTGGCCACAGGCATCTATGTGGCCAACACCATTCCTGCGGTGTTGTTGGGCACGGTGGCTGGAGTTTGGGCCGATCGATGGCCCAAGCGTTCCGTGATGGTGGCCTCCAATGCCCTCCGGGCCGTTCTGGTGCTGCTGGCGCCACTGGCCCTGATGCCCGGGGCCGAGTGGCTGGGGCTCAGCTGGGGGTATTGGGCGCTGGTGTTGATGACCCTGGCCGAATCGGCCCTCACCCAGTTTTTTGCACCCGCCGAACAGGCCTCCATCCCCCTGCTGGTTCCCCCGCACCAGCTGCTGGCCGCCAATTCGGTGTACCAGGCCACGAGCATGGCTGCCACGATCGTGGGGTTCGCCCTCGGGGATCCGATCCTGCGGCTGTTGCGAAGCGGACTTGGGGCCCTCGGGGTGGAGAACGGGGAATTTAGGCTTCTCCCCCTCTGTTACTCCCTTGCGGCCGTGGCGATCCTGGGCATCCGGCTGGAAGAACCGCCTCGGCAGGTGCGCAGGGTTTCAGTCTGGCAGGAGATCGGTGAAGGCGTCTCGGTGCTGCGGGAGCGGGCCACGGTGCGCACGGCCATGCTTCAGCTGGTGTTGCTCTATAGCCTTCTGGCAGCGTTGTACGTGCTGGCGATCAGCCTGGCCGCAGCCATCCAATCCCTTGGACCTACGGGGTTTGGCACCCTGCTCGCCATGAGTGGCATCGGCCTGGCCCTCGGGGCCCTCAGCATGGCCCAGCTCGGGGAGCGTTTCAGCCGCAAACTGCTGGCGACCACTGGGCTGGGTACCATCGCCTTCAGCCTGGTGCTCCTCGGCCAAATGCGGGGCAATCTGGTGCTCACCCTTCTCCTCTGCATCCTTCTGGGCCTGGGGGCTGCCCTGCTGGCGATCCCCGCCCAGACCACCATTCAGGTGGACACCCCGGAGGATCAGCGTGGCAAGGTCTTCGGCTTGCAGAACAACCTGATCAACATCGCCCTCAGCCTCCCTCTGGCCCTGGCGGGCACCGTGGTGAGCCGCTACGGACTGCTGCCCGTGCTTTGGGGATTGGCGGCCATTGCTTTGCTCGCAGCCCTGAGTGAGCAACCCTGGCGACCGTCCTGAGGGTTCGCTGCTAATTTCAGACAGATTGAGTACATGCGGTGACGCACATCGCTTGGCTGGGAAAGAAATCCCCCTTCTGCGGCAACGTCACCTACAGCCTGGCCACCACGGATGCCCTGCGCCAGAGGGGGCATCAAGTGAGCTTCATCCACTTTGACACTCCAGCAGCCGCTGCCCTCGGCCGACAGGACACCCTTCCCACCTTGCTGCGTCCGATCGGCAGCAAAATCGGCTCAGAGATGCCCCTGGAGAGCCCAGAAGTGGCCCTCCCCTACCTGGTGAAATCCCAGGTGTACACCATTCCATCGCCCGGGGCCCTGCGAGAGCTGCGGGAATCCCTCGAGCGCCTGCGGCCTGATGTGGTGCACGCCAGCCTCACCCTCTCCCCGCTGGATTTCCGGCTGCCTGAGCTGTGCCAGCAACTTAGTGTCCCCCTGGTGGCCACCTTCCACCCCGCTTTCGATGCCAACCTGCGCAACATCACCGCAGGCACTCAGCAACTCACCTACCAGGTGTACGCCCCGTCCTTGGCCCGCTACGACAAGGTGATTGTTTTTTCCGAGCTACAGGCCGATCTGCTGGAGCGGCTCGGGGTTCCTCAGGAGCGGCTGGCCGTGATCCCCAATGGCGTTGACATCAACACCTGGGCTCCGGCAACTCCAAGCATGCAGCGGGACCTGTACGAACTGGCCCAACGCTTTGGCCGGCGCCGGGTGTTCCTTTACATGGGCCGGATCTCCACAGAAAAAAATGTGGAAGCCCTGTTGAAGGCCTGGCGTCTGGTGCAGCCGAGGGGCTGCGTGTTGTTGATCGTTGGAGATGGCCCCCTGCGCAGCGCCCTGCAAAACAACGATGAGGATGTGATCTGGTGGGGCTACGAAGCCGATCTCCAGCGCCGGGTGGCCCTGCTCCAGATCGCGGAGGTGTTTCTGTTGCCTTCCTTGGTGGAGGGGCTCTCCCTGGCCCTGCTGGAGGCCATGGCCTGCGGCAAGGCCTGCGTGGCCACGGATGCGGGTGCTGATGGGGAGGCTCTGGAGGGGGGGGCGGGCATCGTGATTAGCACCCAGGGGGTCACCACCCAGCTGCGCACCCTTTTGCCAGTGTTGCGAGACCA
>JBJTUM010000049.1:0-2642 GCA_046080725.1 Cyanobium sp.
CCAGCAGCGGGGCCAACACTTTGGCCTGGCTTTCCCCTTGCGCGTTGAGGGGAAGGTCGGTGAGGCCGGTGTGTTGGCCCGAGCGGCTCCAGTTGGTTTCGCCGTGGCGCACCAGCACCACATCGGTGGGTTTGAGGGTGAGTTGGGTCATGTGCTGGGTCTTGTTCAGAAGGATTGCCAGTTGTGCTCAAGCTTGATCCGCCCAGCCGGCGGCAGCAGAAATCGCCGTGGCAACAGATTTTCGTGGCAGGCCCCATCATGGGGATCGCCCGCCAACTCCCAGATCACCACGAAGCGAAAACAGATCGGCGTGCCGGCAGAGGCCGCGAAGGGGATCTCGTTGAACCAGGTGTCGGCGTTCACGAATTCCAGCCGGGGTGCGCGACGCAAATCCCATTCCCCCAGCTCTGGCACATCACCACTCACCACCACGGCCTGGCCGGGCTGGGTGAAAAAGCCGTTGAGCTGAAACTTCGCCACCACCGGGGCCTCCACGGCAGGCCCGATCACGCTCAAAACCCTGGCTGCCATGGCGGGCAAGGGCAGTTCGCGGATGGCGCCACCTTCCACCCGCACAGGCTCGCCGGAAAGAAGACAACGGTGTTCACCATCTGGAAGATCACACTGCTCGACGTTGATGATGGTGGCATCCCCCTGATTGAGCAGGGTGAACACGCGCGAGTCTCGATAGTGGCGCGTGAAGGCATAGATCATCTGGCTGACATACTTTTGCTGGTGAGAGCCATAGGCCAGGGCCCGATTGGTCTGGCGCAGTTGGGCCAACACTTGAATCGCCCGAAACAAGGATCCTTCTTGATCCCAACCCTCCATCATTGGCCGGTTGTAGGGATCCTGGCCGCCATTGGTTTGACAGACCAAATGCTGCTCTGTGCCATAGAAGATGCAGGGAATGCCCCGCAGGGTGAGCAATAGAATGACCGCTAATTCCAGCTTCTCGACCGACGGGCACACCGAGAGGAAGCGTGGCATGTCGTGATTATCAATAAAGGTCACCAGCTTGGTAGAGCGTTTGTAGACATGATCCAACTCCAGGATGGTCTGCACCTGGCCAAAACCCCCAGGAGGAGATCCGGCAAAGGCCCCTCGGATTGCAAAGGCCAGGCCAAAATCCAACAGCGACATGCCGCTGTGGTTGGCATAGCTCAGGGTGCGGGGGTCGTGCGGGCTGCCGAAGCCATGCTCACCAAAGATGAAGGTTTCCGGATGGGCCCGACGCAGGTCACTGACAAACTCCTGCCAAAACCAAAGGGGCATGTGTTTGACGGTATCCACCCGCAGGGCATCGAAACCCATATCGAGCCAGCCAACCATTGCTGCTCTGATATACTTTCTGAAGTCGATACTTGCCTCATTAAAGGTAGCCAGCCCCATCATCTCGCAATGTACCTGCTGAAATTCATCGTCCCAATCTGTGATCGGGCCATGGTGGTGATAAAACCCCTTGGGATCATTGTTGAAGTCTGCGAACAGCACACCATCGTCATAGATCACCCCCTTGCTGCCGTTGATCTCCGGTGAGCTGTGGTTGCAGACGATGTCAAGAATCAATTTGATGCCTCGCCCGTGGAAGGTGTCCACCAGGTTGCGCAGGGTGCGCGACACCGCCAGTGATGGGCTGTCATCAGGAGCAATGAAGTGTGGATTGAGGCGTTTGAAATCCCGCGTCCAGTAGCCATGCATTGGCGCCTGCCCGTGCTGGAGATCATCCACCTGCTCAAAGAGGGGGGAGAGCCAAAGGGCTGTCACCCCAAGGGCCTGCAGATAGTCGGCCTTTTCAATCACCCCCCTCAGGTCGCCTCCCCAGTAGCGGCCCCACTGTTGGTGGGTGGGATCAAAGAGTCCCTCCCTCCCTGCCGAGTCGTTGCCGCTGCAGCTGTTGAAGAAACGATCAATCACGATGAAATAGATCGTTTCCTTGCGAAACTCCATCTCTGGCGTGACCAGGAATCCAGCTCCATCTCGAGCTGTTGACGGCCTTGGGGCTGGGGAGAGAACCATCCAGGCGGCGAGAGCTGATTCAGCTGTAGCCATGCCCAGTGGATCGGGTGTGTCGCCCATCACAAGCACGAGTCAGCTGTCTGCGTTGAACTCCACTTCCCTGAGACGCCGGCTCACCAGAGCAACCCCTGTCATGCCAGACCCTGACCGTGTCGCTCCTGCGTGTGGCTGGCTCTGGCGCTCGCATACTGACGTCCCCTGTAGCGGAGCGGTCCATGCACCATCTGGGAAGCCATCTCTCGGTGAGGTGAGGCAAGGTAGAACACCCCTCGATAAATGTGTGGCAGAGCCTGGCTCGTCTGGGTTGCGGCACGGTTGGTCTGTAAGACACGCCGCGGTAGCAAAGTTTGCTCGTCATGGGAGTTGGTCCGGTGGAGCGAAGACACAACAAGTGTTGCTCCGGCAGGAGTGAGACGTTGTGAGCCAGTTCACTCTTCGGTGGGCGATCGGATCGTTCTCACGCAACCACATGGGTCCCAGGCGACAGGCAGGTCTATCTACCCTGGCTCCGAGTGCCCCCATCCAACCTTAGGCCCGTTGCGCTGTGACCACCCGCCGATGGATCCACCATCCAACCTGATTGTGGTTTGCGGTCTTGGTCGGTTGGGGCAGGCCTGCCTGCG
>JBJTUM010000050.1:0-2801 GCA_046080725.1 Cyanobium sp.
AACTGCTTTCAAACAAAAGCTGCAAGCCCAGACAAATGCCCAAGAGGGGGCGGCCCATCGCGCAGGAGCGCCGAAGGGGTTCCACCAGATCTGCTGCCGCCAGCCGCTCCATCGCCGGATCGAAGGCTCCAACTCCCGGGAGCACAAGAGCCGTACATCCCTCCATGGCCGACGCTCCCTGCACGGGCACCACCTCGGCCCCCAAGCGCTCAAAGGCGCGCTGAACGGAATGGAGGTTGCCCATCCCGTAATCCACTAGGCCCAACCGTGTCTGCAAATGCCTCACGCCGGAGAACAGAGCCGTTCGCCAGGATGGTTTAAGGCAGGTGCGGTGGATAGGTTGAGGCCATTGAGATGGTCGAGAAATTGATACAGACGCCCCACCCGCCGCTTATCAAATCGCAGCCTTAAAGAGGGTCGCAGGATTCCGTTGTCATCCACGCTCTCCCCTGCAGCGATGGCACCATCCTCCAGCAAATCCCCAAAATGCTGATTGAGCCCAGGAAGCTCCTCAGGAGGAATGGGCGCATTCAGCAGCAGCTCCACCCGATCCTGCTGGAGCCGAGCACTGTGATAAATCCGATAAAAATGGCAAATGCGCGTCACCGCATCAGAAGCGCTGCAGGCCTCCACCACCAAGGAGCGATCTTCCGGGAGGATCAGCTCCCGACTGGCCAACACGCTGGTGACATTGGCCTGCCACATCTGCCAGAAGTCATCCCCCTCCGGAGCCAACACCACCAGTGGAATCGGCGAGGTGCGACCCGTTTGAATCAAAGTGAGAGATTCAAACAGCTCATCCAAAGTGCCAAAGCCCCCCGGAAGAACCACCAGAGCATCACTTTCCCGGAGGAAAAACAACTTGCGTGTAAAAAAATACCGGAAATAAAGCAGGCGGCCTGAACGGTCGCTCACATAGGGATTGGGATGCTGTTCATAGGGCAAATCCACATTGAGGCCGATGCTGTGGGGCGTGCCCGCCCCGCTGTTGGCGGCCTCCATCACACCGCCACCGGCTCCGGTCATCACGTCGAAACCGGCCTCCACCGCCAGACGGGCCAACTGCTCTGCCAACCCGTAGGAAGGATCGTGGGACTCAATGCGCGCCGAGCCGAACACGCTGATCTTGCGGACGCCCCGACTCGGGCGAAACACCTGGAGGGCCTCGCTGATATCCGCCAGGGAGCCCGTGATCAATCGCCAAACTTCCTCATCTTCTTTTTCCGCACGGGCGACCTCGAGCAAGGACAACACCGCTTGCTCGATGCGTCGACGCTGGGGGTGCCCCTCCAGTTCCTGGGCGAGCACCTCCAAGGGTCCGCGGCCCTTCGGGTGGGATTCGATCGAGCAGATCGTGGTGGACAGAAGGGTGGTAGCGAGTGACGAAACCTGGGTTCAGCAGGGCTGAGCTCAGAGGTATTTGGAAATGGTGCCGCTCAGTGTGGTTTTCGGCACCGCTCCCACGACGGTTTCCACCTTCTGTCCGCCTTTGAACAGCATCAAGGTGGGGATGCTGCGAATGCCGTACTGACTAGCCACGTTGGGGTTTTCGTCGGTGTTCAGCTTGAACACCTTGATCTGGCCCTCATACTCTTTGGCGATCTCATCGACGATAGGTGCCACCATCCGGCAAGGACCACACCACGGGGCCCAAAAATCCACCAGTACTGGCTCCGCACTCTTGAGAACATCCTGCTCGAAAGAGGCATCGGTAACAGCCGGAGCACTGGACATCAGGAAAAGGGCAGGAGTTATCTTGAATCTAGCAACGGTGCATCGACACTCCAACAACCCCTAGGCAAGCGTTGCAGGCCGTTGCACAGCCAGGAACCTGGCGACGCTGGTGGAAGACAAAAGGCCCGGACGCGCCGGGCCGAACGGTGTGAGGAGTGTGCGAGCCGAAGCCCCCACATCCACAGGGTAGCCGCTACTTGCCCATCCCCAGTTGTTGGGCTTTCTGGTAAACCTTGCCCTCGGTGAGCAGAGATGGAGCCACCACCACTTCCACCTGTTGCATTTCCTTCAAGGTGCGGGCGCCCAAGGTGCCCATAGACGTGCGGATGCAACCCAGCAAATTCTGGGTGCCATCATCGAGGTTGGCGGGACCCTTGAGGATTTTCTCCAGACTGCCTGTGGTTCCGACCTGAATGCGGGTGCCCCGCGGCAGTACTGGACTCGGGGTGGCCATCCCCCAATGGAAGCCCCGGCCGGGGGCCTCAGACGCCCTGGCGATGGGAGATCCAATCATCACCGCATCGGCCCCGCAGGCCAGGCACTTGCAGATATCCCCCCCGGTCACGATGCCTCCATCGGCAATCACGGGGACCAGACGACCACTCTCCTGCAAATAGTGATCCCGGGCCGCCGCACAGTCGGCCACAGCCGTGGCCTGGGGGATGCCGATACCCAGCACACCCCTGGAGGTGCAGGCCGCTCCAGGACCGATTCCCACCATCACGCCCGCTGCCCCCGCTCGCATCAACTGGAGCGCCACCTCATAGGTCACGCAATTGCCAATCACGACGGGCACCCCCAGATCCCGGCAGAGGGCTTGTAGATCGAGGCTCTGGCGCCCTGCAGGTCCCACATGCTCTGAGGACACCACGGTGGCCTGCACGAACAGGAGGTCGGCTCCGGATTCTGCCACCACTTGGCCGAATCGCATGGCAGCCACTGGTGTGGCGCTCACCGCAGCGATCCCACCGCGCTGCTTGATCTCGGCGATGCGCCGGCGTACCAGCTCCTCCTGAACGGGCTGGCTGTAGAGCTCCTGCATCAGAGACACAAAACCCTCTTTTCCC
>JBJTUM010000051.1:0-6222 GCA_046080725.1 Cyanobium sp.
GGGTCTCGAGGGTGTGGGGATCGAGGGCGTGGGGGGAACTGGCCTCCCAAAGCGCCAGCAATTGATCGCCCAGGCACACCACATGGGTGTTGGCGATGTTTTTCAGGCGCACATCCAGCACGTTGGCCAGGGGACCTCCGGGTTTTTGGGTGCCAAACACCCCGCGGTAGAGGGGCTTGCCGGCCTTTTCCTCAGCGAGCCAGCCCTCGGTGCGCACAAATCGGTTGGTCAGGGTGGCGCCCTTGGACCCGAAAGTGAGGGCTGTCACCATTCCATCCCCATCAAAAGGGTGGTGCACCCAATGCCCCCCCCGCTCCAGCCGACCGGGCCCATTGCGATACAGGGTTCCTAGCAGCTCGGCAGGGATGGCGCCACTGCGGGCGGTGAGGGGCTCATCGGTGAGCTCCAGGGTGACGTTGCGAAAGGCGCTGGCCCAGTCGGCACGGTCGTAGGCGGGCCTGGCCGCCGCCTGGGGGGAAGGGGTGGTGCCAGGGGTGTTGGTGGCGAGGGACACGGAGGGTTACGGGAGCCAGCCCGCCGCAAAGGTCATGAAGAATTATGAAGGATCCCTTGCGCCCTTTCGCGTTTTTTGGCTAGCCGCTCTGCCGGGCGGTCAGCCGGTGTTGGGGCGCCATGACTGCTCGGGGCTTAATGGGCCGCTGGAGCTAGGCCATGGCATGGCTCCAGCGGCAGCCGTGATTAGGGAGCAGGAGGCGTGGCCTGCGCCATAAACAACAGGGGCTTGCACTTCACGGCCAGCCCCTTGGTGGGAGCCTCTTTGGCGCCGCCCATGCTCGTTTCAGCCCAGGCAGGGCACCTGTTGAGGGCTGCAGGGCTCAGGCGTTGTTGCCTCGGGGCAAGGGGCGGTGGTGGTGGGCCGACAAGGGGGTTCGCTCGCCAGAGCTCGGCCGGGGGCGGCGACCAAGAGCAGAGCGGCCCCGCTCAAGACGAGCGATGCGAAGATTTGACGCTTCATCAGAACCATCCATCTGACAAAAAACTACTCCCCCTCCTAACGAAGAGAGGACTTTGCGTGGGTTTGCGGAATGATCGCCAGCTGGCAGCGCTGGCAACTCCGGCAGCCCCCACCCCGGGGTGGAGAGGAAAAACAGGAGGGGGGTGCCAACCAAAGTCAACATGGCCAAACCTTGCCGTGACTGGACTGACCAGGGGTGATCACCAAAGGAGGTGACCAAAGGCAGCCTGCCGGCACCCTGGATAAGGAGCCCCGGCCATGACGACCTTGGGGTTTCTTGCAGTCTCAACATAGACACGTGCCGAGGCTGCGAACGGGAAGATCCATGAATCCTTAAGGCGTCGCGCCCGCTCGCTCCAGCACCCCCTTGCTGCTCGGCACCGCGCCGGCGTGTCGGGGATCCAGCTCAACCGTCTGCCGCAGGGCCCGGGCAAAGGCCTTGAAGTCCGCCTCCACGATGTGGTGGGAGTTCACCCCATCCAGCTGGCGGATGTGGAGAGTGAGCCCGGCGTTGTTGGCCACCGCCACAAAAAACTCCCGCACCAGCTCCGTGTCGTAGGTGCCGATGCGCTGGGCCGGGATGGTGAGCCCGTAGCTGAGATGGGGCCGGCCGGAACAATCCAGGGCCACCTGCACCAGGGCCTCATCCAAGGGCGCCAGGAAATGGCCGAAGCGATGGATGCCCCTGCGGTCGCCCAGGGCTTGGGCCAGGGCTTGGCCCAGGGCGATGCCCACATCCTCATTGGTGTGGTGGTCGTCGATGTGGGTGTCGCCCGTCGCGCTGATCTCCAGATCCACCAGCCCATGGCTGCTGAGCTGGTGGAGCATGTGGTCGAGAAAGGGCACGCCGGTGGACAACTGGCAGTGGCCTGTGCCATCGAGGCAGATCCTCACGCGCACGTTGGTTTCGCCGGTTTGGCGATGGACCTCCCCGCAACGGAGGGGCTTGGCGGTGCGGGTGGAGGCAGACACAAGGACCGGGGGAGGATGAGAAGAATATGGCGCATGCAGCCCTCCCCGGCCAAGGCCGCCAAGGATGGTAAGCTCTAACAAACTCGAAACGCCTTGACGGCTGTTGTTCAACTTTTCGTCTATCTCTCTCCTTCAAAGTGTTGACGAACACAGCTAAAAATACCGCCAAGTTTTTGCCGCTGCTGACTCAGGTTTCACACGCTGTGGCTTTGCCTTCTGAATCCTTTTTTTTGGATGGCAGAGTCACGCAAGGATTGTTTGCCGATTCTGAGTGCGGCCAGATCGTTACTGAAGCCCTGCCGATCTTGTATTCCTTCCCACCGCGGGATGCGGTGCAGATCGATGAAGAGGCTTTCCACGCCCATGCCAAACAGGCCCGGGCCGAGGCCGAAACGATTGACACCCCAGTGATTTTCGGAGGGTCCCTCTGCCGTCATTTCGGACACTTTATTCATGAAAGCCTCAGCCGGCTCTGGTGGCTGGCTCCGTTGGAAGGCATGGAGGGGCCAGCGCAAGAGGCAGCCAGCAAGTTGCAGCAGTTGCAGGCGGCTGTTGTTTTTTTTATGCCACCTTGGCTTGATCAGGGCAAAGATCTCCTCCCGTATATGGAAGAGATTCTTTCCTTGTTGCGCCTGCCCTCTGGGCGGATTTGGATCCTGCAGAGTCCGCTCCGCTTTCGTCATTTGCTGATTCCTGCGAGCGTGTGGGGATTTGGCACCAAGCCCCAGGTTTTGGATCAAAGGTTGGGCTGCGATACCCGTGCTCTCATGCGTCACTTGTTCGCCCATTGCGCCATACCCCCAGCGGCGGAGGTGGCGCCTGGTCCATCCATAGCTTGCCCATCCAAAAAGGTGTATGTGAGCCGCAGCAGCCTGCCGACCGGCTTGGGCCGGCTGATGGGGGATGTGGTGCTGGATCCGTTGCTGGCTGAGGCTGGCTACCGAGTGTTTCACCCTGAGCGCTGCTCCACCGCGGAGCAAATCCGCCTCTATTCCCAGGCGAACGATTTGATCTTTATGGATGGCAGCTCCATTTATTTGCTGTGGTTCGCCAAGTTGCGTCCTGGCACCAGGGTGCGGTTGATCCTTCGGCGTAGGCAGGGCCGCTGGATGGCTGAAAAGTTGTTGGATCTCTTGCCTGAAGCCGGCCACATTCGCTGGGAGTTGGTGGATGCCCTCAGGGACGAAGCTCTCACCTCCACGCATGAATGGCAATCTCACAACGTGGCCGATCTCGCCAGCCTTCAGCGCCAGCTGGGTCGGAATGTTCCTGCTGTGTTGCCGAAAGCCGCCGAAGAGGCCCTCACCGCCTATACCCACACCCTGGTGCAGGAGAGCACGCCAGAGCAGCTGGCGCGGGTGCTGCAGGCTTTGTTGACAACCCTGGCCACTGCCCCGCCGCTGCCGCCCTCCAGGCGGCAGCGCCTCTATCGGAGGGTCCGGGGGCTGTTGGCTACCCGAAGGGGCTGAAGGGTTTTGGCGAGCGAGGCTGGCCCACAAGCCTGCTCAGGCCGGCGAGATGAAGGAAAAATCCAGAAGCATCACTTTGGCAATGTGCCAACCCAGCCCAATGGCATTGATGCTCCAGAGCACGAACTCAAGCCACAACAGGCGGCGCAGCCAAGTGCGCGAACGAAGATCAAAGAGGCGACGCACGTGGCGATCGGCGCGGCTGCCCATCCAAAACAGGCCAAGAAGTTGCAACAGCCTCAACACGGTGTAGAGGAAGCCAATCCAAATCACCAGACCCTCACCCATCAGGGCGTCTCCGAGAAGCATGGTGAACACTTGAGCGATCAGCAACAGGAGATAGGGCTCCAGGCATCGGCGCACGACCACATCCCGCTGTCGAATGATCAACGCAAAGAGCGGCAGCAGGATGCCGATGCTGATCAGAACGGGGTAGCGCAGCTGCAGGATCAGGAGAAACAGCCGATCCAGCTGACGCAACACCCCTCCCC
Source organism: Cyanobium sp. (assembly GCA_046080725.1). GTDB lineage: Bacteria > Cyanobacteriota > Cyanobacteriia > PCC-6307 > Cyanobiaceae > Cyanobium. Next base: position 3,909 of record JBJTUM010000051.1, read on the forward strand.
GGAGACTCTCCGCAGGCGATCCCTTGGCAAGGGGCGGAGGGGGGGATGGCGGCTGGGTGGCATCCCTCACTTGGAAGATGGGCAGGCCCGGGAGCGCTTTGTCCTTAAGGACAAAAATCCGCAACACCGGGCTCTCCCCGGTGTCGTCGCGATGGGGCCCCTGATCCCACCATTGGAAGGAACGGACCTGATCACCTGACAGGTTCTGGGGAAGACTCAAGATCGTCTGGGCCTCAGTGAGGTATGCGGCTCTCTGGGTTGGCAAGAGGTTCTCGCTGTGATGCTGAATCCATGTGCTGATCTCCCTCAGGGAAGCTCTGCGGACCAAAACAGGTTGGATCTGCATGCAACTCAACACACGGTCTGCCATTGACACGGGGGGCTGGTTCAGGGCGGGAATCCCGTTGGCCCGAGGCACCTGGGCAAGAAAGGCTTCACAATCCAGGAGCTGGACATAGAGGCTGACCACTTTTGCTGTTGATCGCCCAGGATTGGTTTCGATGATTTGATACGGAAAGCTACCCAGGGGATTGGACTGGATTGAGAGGCTTCTCAATCCATCCCGCAAAATGAGTGTCCCCGTTTCAGGATCGAGCGAAAAGTAGTGCTGCAGCTCGGCATCCGCCGTGGTGAAGTTGCTAAAGCGCGTTTCTTCCTCAATCGGCGTCAGTGATGCCCCATTGCGAAGGCTGGCGATGCTGTAAACCAATTCAGTCTGACCAGCCCCGATGGGAGAAAGACCACTCTGCAGAGCTCCAGCAAATCCGAGGAAGAGCAGCAGCAACAAACCAATCAGAAACAGGCGAAGGATGAAACGGCCTTGATTGAGCTGGTGAAACAACCAGGCCGGCCTGCCCCGCCTACGGATGTCAGAATTCATTATTTTGCCTCCGATTTACCATCACCAGCCTCCACATCTAAAGGGATCTCATGGGTGGAGACAAAGACTTGGGCTCCCACTTTTTCTCGCTGCTCAAGCGTCATCGGTGTGGGGCAATACCGAACGGCTGGTTCGCGGAAGATTCTGTCATCGAAGCGATCTTGAGGCAGGGCAAACTTGTCAAAAAACCAGCGCAATCCATGCTGGCGCCAATTGCGCTCAGCCTGGCAAAAACCCACTCTCACAAGGTCTTTTGAAGGCTGCGTGATGCCTCCGACCACGCGGATCAGATCTTCATCAGCCAGGTTGGAGCGCTTTGCATAGGAAGGGATGATCACCCGCACTCTTAAGAGCTTGTAGTCTTCCGGCGGCGCCAGCTTGGGAACCAACACGAGCCGCTGGGCATTGATTTCTTCATTCGGCCGAATCTCATTGGCATCAAACAAGGGGCCAAAGCCAATCACTTGCCAGGTGTCGTCTGATTGTTGATAGCGCGAAGTGGCGGTTCCCCCAAGCGTCAAAACATTCCTTCCCAGAGACATCTGTTTATTGACGTCATTGATTACTTGGTCTTCCGTGAAGGGAAGTTGCCCAGGGGTTTTACTGGAGGTTTGGGAATGGCGGAGAGTGATGGCATGAGCCACCCAAAAAGTCTTGCGGATTGTGAGGACTTTGTTGCTGGAATTTTTGGCTGAGGCCCTTAGTACAACGGGCTGAGGATCGCCGACGCCGTCCTTACGAGGCTGCAGCCGTTTGATATCCAGCTCCAGTGAAATGTTCACAGGCGCCACAGCTGGTCTTAAAACTTCTTGGAACAGGAACACCCAAGCCCCCCAGAGAAAGCCCACGGCCGCCACAACGGCTCCCAGGGGCTTTGTCCAGTCGCTTTCCTTTGATTTGAACAGGGCAAGGAATCGATTGGGCATGATCCAGGGCTGGGACGGCAACGGCAGCCCATGCCAACCCTGTGATTCTTCTAGCTCTTTTTCGGGAACAAGCAGCTGTTTTGGGAGGGGAGGTGAATTTTCATGAAAGAACCCCTTGACACTGGGCCGTTGCGGTGGCCTGCCCCTAGACAGAAGTCAGGTGGTCAGCCTCCGAAGGGGTGGCCCCTCATGGATCTCCCGCATGTCCCCACGCAAGCCATGACTCACCTCACAGAACCATTGCTTTCAACCCACGGCCGGGTGTCTAGCAGCCAGGCCTTTCGCCGGGCCTCACTCCTGCTCGCGGCCACCCTGATGGTGCTGGTCTGGGCGGAACCGGGGTTCGCCCAGCGCTGCCAAACCAAGGATGGACAAACGATCTGCTGCGATAACAGCGGCAATTGCTACAGCAAATGAGCCTCACATCCCCGTGATGCAATAGCCCGCATCCACATAGATCACCTGGCCGGTGATGCCGCTGGCCAGCGGGCTGGCGAGGAAGGCCGCC
>JBJTUM010000052.1:0-14756 GCA_046080725.1 Cyanobium sp.
GGAAGGCCGGGTTGAACCGCTCAATATGGCCCACCTGCAGCAGCCGGCCTGCCGTCTCCGCCGCCCGAATCAAATCATTCGCCTCCTCCTGGGTGGCGGCAATCGGCTTTTCGATCAGCACATCCACTCCGGCCTGCAGGGCCGCCAGGCCTACCCGGTGGTGCAGCAGGGTGGGCACCGCCACGCACACCGCCTCCACCTCCCCAAGCAGGGTGGCGTAATCGGGAAACCAGCGGCAGCCAAATTGCTCCGTGGCCAGCTGGCCCCGCACCTCATCGGGGTCGGCCACGCCCACCAGCTCGGCATCGCGCAGGAGGCTGAGCACCCTGGCGTGATGCCAACCCATGTTGCCGATGCCAATCACCCCTACACGCACAGGGTTCATGGCTGCGCTCACGGACAGATCCGCGCATTATCGGTGATCCCCTGCACATCCCGCAGGCGAACGGTGCGGCCCAGGGCGAGCAACACCAGGCTGAGGCCCAACCAACCCGGCAAACCTCCCACCGGATTGGGGTTGGCACCGCCTGGCCCCACCAACCAGAGAGGACTATCCGGCCGAATCACGAGGGCGCCCTGAAGCAGGGCAAACCAGCCCCCCACCAATCCCCCATGGAGCCCCACCGCTCCCCAGAGCAGTCCCCCATCGGCTCGGCGTTGCAGAGCGAGGGCCAAGCCCAACAAAAACAATCCCCCCAGCAAACCCACCAATCCAGCGATCCCCAGATCGGCCCGGGCATGAACCAAGCTGAAAATCACGGCCTGGGCGATGGCCCCCCGGGCCCTGCCCAGATGGAGCGCCAGCTCTCCCCAGAGCCAGCCCCGAAAAAGCAGCTCCTCCGCAAAACCCACCCCCAGCCCCAGCGCCAGGGCATTGACCAGCTCACTCCAGGAGAGATCAGCCTGCCAGCGGGCCTGCCCGCTCGCCAGCGACAGCACGGCGATGGGCACCAACAGGGCCAGGGCCTTTGCCCAGCCACCCACGAGAGCCACCAGGGCCCGCTGGAGCGGGGCCACCACGCCGAGGCGGCACCAGGGAGCCCGTTCGTCCCACAGCCGCCGAAGCCGGAGAGGCAGGCTCAACATCAGGGCGAGCAGGGTCCAGGGGGCGGCGAAAAGCGGCCATTGGGCCGAAGGGAGCCCCAGGCTGCGAGCCACCAGCTGCAGACCCAGAAAAAGGCCCACCAGTAGAGCGGGATAGCGCAGGGTGCTCAGCCAGGTGGGGCCAGCGCGCACCACTACTCGTCAGGCTCGATGGTGCTGCTGAGGCCCTTGGCCTTGAGGGTTTCGCAGTAAAACTCCGCCGGCTCCAGATCACACACGATCACCAGACCCACCCCAGTGTTGTGGGCCTCGAGCATCACGGCGATGGCATCCTCCTCACTCAGGCTGGGCACCACCTGGCGGAGCGTTGTCACGACGTACTCCATGGTGTTCACCGGATCGTTGTGGAGCAGCACCCTGTAGCGCGGTGCCGGCTTGCGCACCCGCTCGGGGGCCTTCTCCATGACGGCAGCGCCACCGCTCTCCCGGCCTGGCGCCTGGCTGGCTTGAAGGGGCGGAAGGAGGAATAGCGGCTCAGCCATGGCCCAAAAGAAAGAGCGGATGGGAACGATGGAACGGGATCGGTCATGCATCGTAGGCGTGTCTACACGATCAACCCACCCCTTGGATGGAGGTGGGAAGATTGCTTGAGGTGTTGTGTTGTATGGCCCTTCTTAAATCGCGGGATCGCATTTTTGTGGCAGGTCACCGTGGCATGGCGGGCAGTGCGATCTGCCGGGCCCTCACCCGCCGGGGTTATGCTGATCCCGCCCAGGGGGGGGCGCTGCTTCTGGCCACCCGTCAAGAGTTGGATCTTCTGGATCCCGGGGCCGTGGCAGCCTGGATGGCTCAACAGCGGCCCGATGTGGTGGTGCTTGCCGCGGCCAAGGTGGGCGGCATCCAGGCCAACAACTCCTACCCGGCAGACTTCCTGCTGGACAATTTAAAAATTCAAAACCATGTGATCGAAAGCGCCTGGCGCACCGGGGTGCGGCGTCTGCTCTTTCTCGGCAGCAGCTGCATCTATCCCAAACACGCCGCCCAGCCGATCCGCGAGGAGGCGCTCCTCACTGGAACTCTGGAGCCCACCAATGAGTGGTATGCCATCGCCAAGATCACAGGAATCAAACTCTGCTCCGCCCTGCGCAAACAGCACGGCTTCGATGCCATCAGCCTGATGCCCACCAACCTCTATGGCCCGGGCGACAACTACCACGCCACCAACAGCCACGTGCTGCCAGCCCTGATCCGTCGCTTCCATGAGGCCACCGAGCGGGGAGATGCCAGCGTGACCTGCTGGGGCACGGGCACCCCCCTGCGGGAGTTTCTCCATGCCGATGATCTGGGTGAGGCCTGCGTGTTTGCCCTCGAACACTGGAATCCGGATGCAGCGGAAGGGCCCCGAGATGACGATGGCGAACCCCTCAGCCATCTGAATGTGGGCACGGGCCTCGACCTCACCATTCGCGAGCTGGCCGAAGCCGTGGCCCAAGCCACGGGCTTCCGCGGGGAGATTCTCTGGGATGCCAGCAAACCGGATGGCACCCCCAAGAAACAGCTGGATGTGAGCCGCCTGGCCTCCCTGGGCTGGAGGGCGCGGATCCCGCTGGCAGAGGGCCTGGCCGGCACGGTGGCTCTCTTCCAGGAACAGCTGGAGCAACAGCTGGTAAGGCTCTGAACTGACACACCAGCTGCTCGCTCTCCTTGCTCAGCCGGCCAGGGCCTCCTGAATGCGAGCCATAGCCTCTTCCACATTGGCCCGGCTGTTGAAGGCGGACAGGCGGAAGTAGCCCTCACCGGCGGCACCAAAGCCGCTGCCAGGGGTCCCCACCACATGGGCCCGCCCCAGCAGGAGATCAAAGAAGCCCCAAGAATCCTCTCCAGGCGGGGTTTTGAGCCACACATAGGGAGCCTGCTCCCCGCCATACACCTGCAGGCCAGCGGCCACCAGCTCCCGGCGAATGATCGCGGCGTTCTCCATGTAGAAATCAATCAGGGCCTTCACCTGGGCCTGACCCTGGGGGAAATACACCGCCTCGGCACCACGCTGCACGATGTAGCTGACGCCATTAAACTTCGTGCTCTGCCGGCGGTTCCACAGCCCCCACAACTCCACTGGCTCGCCATTGGCCGCCGTACCCATCAGCCCCCGGGGCACCACGGTGAGGGCACAGCGGGTGCCGGTGAAGCCAGCGTTTTTGGAGAAGGAGCGAAACTCGATCGCGCACTCCCGGGCGCCCTCAATCTCATAGATCGAATGGGGCAAAGAAGGGTCCTGGATGAAGGCCTCATAGGCGGCATCAAAAAGGATCAGGGCGCCGTTAGCTCGGGCGTAATCCACCCAACCCTTAAGCTGATCTATTGTCGCCACCGCGCCGGTGGGGTTGTTGGGAAAGCAGAGGTAGATCAGATCCACCGGTTCAGAGGGAATCTGAGCGGTAAATCCGTTCTCGGCGTTGATCGGCAAGTAGGTCAGGCCGCCATAGCGGCCCCCGCCATCGGCTTCCCCGGTCCGGCCCGCCATCACGTTGCTGTCCACATACACCGGATACACCGGATCGGTGACGGCAATGCGGTTGCCCTCCCCGAGGATGTCGAGGATGTTGGCGCTGTCGCACTTGGAGCCATCCGACACGAAGATTTCCTCCGCGCTCACCTGGCAGCCGCGGGCTTGGAAATCGTGGCTGGCAATCGCTTCCCGCAGCCAGGCGTAGCCTTGCTCAGGGCCATAGCCATGGAAGCCCTCCCTGGTTCCCATCTCATCCACCGCGGCCTTCATGGCAGCGCGGCAGGCCTCCGGCAACGGTTCCGTCACATCACCAATGCCCAGGCGGATGATGGCCGCCTCTGGATGGGCCTCGCCAAAGGCCTTCACGCGCCTGGCAATCTCGGGAAACAGGTAGCCGGCCTTGAGCTTGAGGTAATTGGCGTTGACCTGAACCATCGCGAGATTGGACACTAGGGGCGATTGTCCTACGCAGGAGGCTAAGCCCCGCCTTGCCTACGATGAGGATCGGTTCATGGTTGGCAGGCCTCTGACGCGCGTGACCGTTGCCCCAGCCCCGTCAGGCCTGTCCCAGGATCCGGTCGACTTCGACGCCCTGATCGATCTGGCGATCAGCAAGCCCGCCCGCTATTTGGGCAATGAGCGAGGGGTGCAGCCACGTGCCTGGGCCACCGATTGGCAAGCACCTGGCGTGCGCTGGGCACTCTCCTACCCCGAGGTCTACGAGGTGGGCGCCAGCAACAGCGGCCACATCATTCTCTATTCAATCCTCAACAGCGTTCCGGGCCAGCTCTGCGATCGGGCCTACCTGCCCGCGGCCGATCTGGCGACTCGGCTGCGAGAGCGGGGCATCCCGCTCTTTGCCGTGGAGAGCCGCCGCCCCCTGAAGGCCTTCGACATCCTGGGGTTCTCGCTCAGCTACGAGCTGGGCGGCACGAACATCCTGGAGATGCTGGATCTGGCCGGGATTCCCCTGCGCGCCTCCGAGCGGGGCGATCTGCCCCTCGCCCATCCGGAGGCCCCGCCCTTGATCTTCGCCGGTGGACCCACGGCCACCAGCAACCCCGAGCCCTTTGCCGCCTTTTTCGACTTCATCTCCCTCGGGGATGGGGAGGAGCTGCTTCCCGAAATCGGCCTGGTGGTGGCGGAAGGGCGGGCGACTGGCCTCAGCCGCCGTGAGCTGCTGAAGGATCTGGCCCAGGTGCCCGGGGTGTACGTGCCTGCGCTCTACGCCCCGGGACCAGATGGGGTGACGATCCTTCCCCTGGAAGCCGAACTGCCCCAGCGGATCCGGCGCCGCACGGCGACGCCCATGCCCCACTACGCCACTGGCCTGGTGCCCCACATCGAAACGGTGCACGACCGGCTCACGGTGGAAATTCGGCGAGGGTGCACCCGGGGTTGCCGCTTCTGCCAACCCGGCATGCTCACCCGCCCGGCCAGGGATGTGGAACCAGCGGAGGTGATCGAAGCGGTGGAGGAGGGCATGGGACGAACCGGCTACGCGGATTTCTCACTGCTGTCGTTGAGCTGCAGCGACTACCTCGCTTTGCCGGCGGTGGGGGTGGAGCTGCGCAATCGGTTGGCGGAGCACAACATCAGCCTCACCCTGCCTAGCCAGCGGGTGGACCGCTTCGATGCCCACATCGCCCACATCCTTGGGGGCACCCGCCAGGCCGGGCTCACCTTTGCCCCCGAAGCCGGCAGCCAGCGTCTGCGGGATGTGATCAACAAGGGCCTCAGCGATGCCGACCTGCTGCGGGGCATCCGCACCGCCATGGAGAACGGCTACCGCAAGGTGAAGCTCTATTTCATGGTGGGGCTCCCAGGGGAAACGGACGGGGATGTGCTGGGCATCGCCGACACCTGCCGGCGCCTCCAGCGGGACTGCGCCGATCTGGGACGGCTGCAACTCAACCTCACCATCAGCACCTTCACCCCCAAGCCCCACACCCCCTTCCAGTGGCACAGCGTGAGCCATGGGGAAATCCGGCGGCGCCAGGAGCTGCTGCGACAGGCCCTGCGGGCCCTGCGGGGAGTGAAGAGCAATTTCACCGACACCCGGCTTGCGGCCATCGAGGATTTCATCGGCCGGGGCGACAGGCGCCTGGCTCCCGTGATTGAAGCGGCCTGGAGGGCAGGCGCCGGCCTCGACGCCTGGTTTGAATCCGCCGAACGCAGCCATGCCGCCTGGACCGGGGCCATCGAAGGGGCGGGGCTGGGAGGCCGCTACCGCGCCTTGGAGCTGGGGGACTGGGCCGCCGTGGAAGCCCTGGACCCCACCGACCTGGACACCTTCTGTCGCCAACCCCTTCCCTGGGACCATCTCGACACAGGGATCGAGAAAGGCTGGCTGGCGGAGGATCTCCAGCGGGCTCTGGCCGCCGCTGAGGTGCCCGATTGCTCGTTTGCGGCCTGCAGCCATTGCGGGGTGTGTGGGCCAGACCTCGGCCACAACGTGGTGATTCCTCCGCTACCGATTCCACCAGCCCTGCCCAGCCGCAGACCCCCCAGTGAGCGGGTCTGCCGGCTGAGGTTTGGCTTCAGCAAACAGGGGTCCCTGGCCTGGATCAGCCACCTCGACACCCAGCGGCTGTTGCATCGAGCCCTGCGCCGAAGCGGCCTGCCGGTGAGTTTCACCGGGGGCTTTCACCCCCTCCCCCGGCTGCAGATCGCCCTCCCCCTGCCCCTAGGGGTGGAGGGTCTGGAGGAATGGCTGGATCTGGAGCTAGTGGAGCCGCTGCAGCCGCAGGAGACCACCTGGATGCTCCAGCGGCTGCAGCAGGAGCTGCCTGATGGCTTGCAGTTGCACTCCTGCACGGTCGTGCCCCTGCGGGGACCAAGCCTTTCTCAGGAGCTGGTGGGGGCCCGCTGGTGGTTTGTCCTCGAAAGCGAAGGCAGCGGGCCCGAAGCCCAGGGGTGGGAGTGGCCAGCAGCTGAAGCCTGGGAGTCAGCACTTCAGACCTTGATGCAGAAGAACACATGGATCTGGCACGACCACGACAAAAAGGGACGGCCTCGCCAGAGAGATTGCCGTCCCGCCCTGCGCAAGGTTGACGTGGTGCCACACGCAGGGCCAGATCACCAGGTTGAGCTGGTTCTGGAGACCACGATTGACGCCCAGGGGTTTGGGGTGCGGCCCGAGCATGTGCGCCACTGGCTCAGCACCCACCTGGATCTGCCCCTGCGCTTGGGCCGCCAACGGCGAGAAGCCCTGCTCCTTAGAACCCAGGCTGCGTGTTAAGGTGAAGGGGCTTGGTGAGACGGCAGCGCGCCATCTCCTCATCAATCCCAAAGCTTCCCAATCCTGATCCATGGTCAGGCAAGTCTTTCAGGAAGCAACGCTGAAGCCATCAGGTTATCCGCCCACTCGGGAGAGCTTTCCTCTCTCGAGCTTTTGCTAATGACCTCCAGGGTTTTGTTCAGCAGGCCTAGACCTGATCCGATTCGGTCAGCTCCAACCTCCGGTCTCTGGCACGAATCGGAGGTGTCCAAGGTCCCCCGGCCACGGCCAAGGATCCTTCATCCATCAGCTTTCCCCCTCGTTTGTCCGGGCCAGCAGGCCCGGACTCCAACAGAGACCACACTCCTTTTATGCCCCAGCAGATCGTGATCGCCGAGCAGCTGCGGATTGCCGCAGTGCTCACTGACGACCGCGTCGAGGAGCTGGTAGTGGCCCAGGGCCGCTACCAGATCGGCGACGTCTACCTCGGCACCGTGGAAAACGTGCTGCCAGGCATTGATGCGGCTTTCGTCAACATCGGCGAAAGCGAAAAGAACGGCTTTATCCACGTCTCCGACCTCGGACCGCTTCGCCTCCGCAAAGGCGGCGCGGGCATCACCGAACTCCTCGAACCTCGCCAGAAAGTGCTCGTGCAGGTGATGAAGGAGCCCACTGGCAGCAAGGGTCCGCGGCTCACCGGCAACCTCAGCCTGCCGGGTCGCTTCCTGGTGCTCCAGCCCCATGGCCAGGGGGTGAACATCTCACGGCGGATCAACAGCGAAGCCGAACGCAACCGTCTGCGAGCGCTAGGTGTACTCATCAAGCCACCGGGGTCTGGGTTGTTGATCCGCACGGAGGCGGAGGGCGTTGGGGAGGAACTCTTGATCGACGATCTGGAAGCCCTGCTGCGCCAATGGGAAGCCATTCAACAGGCAGCCGAAACCGCCTCCCCTCCAGTTCTGCTGAATCGGGATGAGGATTTCATCCACCGGGTGCTGCGCGATTTCTATGGCCCCGAGGTGGTTCGCGTCGTGGTCGACGCCCCTGATGCCGTGGCCCGGGTCAATGGGTTCATTGGGGACGACCAGACCCAGCTGACGGTGGAATTCCATGAGGAATCCAGCGAGCTCCTGGAGCACTTCCGGATCAATGCCGCCATTCGTGATGCCCTGCGCCCGCGGGTGGATCTGCCGTCCGGGGGCTACGTGATCATCGAGCCCACCGAAGCGCTCACGGTGATTGACGTGAACTCCGGGTCGTTCACCCGTTCTGCCAACGCGCGGGAAACCGTGCTGTGGACCAACTGCGAAGCGGCCACAGAGATCGCCCGCCAGCTCAAGCTTCGAAACATCGGCGGTGTGGTGATCATCGACTTCATTGACATGGAGTCGAGGCGCGACCACATGCAACTGCTGGAGCACTTCACCCAGGCTGTACGCAACGATTCCGCCCGACCCCAGATCGCCCAACTCACGGAGCTGGGGCTGGTGGAGCTCACCCGCAAACGGCAGGGCCAAAACATCTACGAACTGTTTGGCCGCACCTGCCCCAGCTGTGGTGGCCTGGGCCACGTGGCGGTGTTACCAGGGAAGGACACACTCCAACCCCTGGCGAGCCTCCCTGGAGTGGTGCGCACGGTCCCGAGCGCCAGGCCCGAGGCCACCCCCATCCCTGCGGAGGCGGCAGCCAGCCGGGGCAGGCGCCGGGGCGGCCGGGGGGGCCGAAGTGGAGAGAGCGGGGAAGGGCCTCTGGCGGTGTCTGACGATGGCTTTAGCCTCAATGGCGACGGAGCAGAAACCGCTAGGCCAGAACAGGAATCAGCCAGCCGCCGACCAGAACTGGATTTTGTGGCGGTACCCATGGATGCCACCCAAGAAGAGGTCTACGGATGGATGGGCTTCAATCCAGCCCTGCTCCTGGATCCCATGCCCACGGGGGACAATCTCGTGATGCGGGTGGTGAGGCCGGGCTGCGACCCGGAAGCTGTGCTGGAAGAAGCTCGCCAACAGTCCAGCTCCTATGGATCCAGAAGGCGCCGCCGAGGCCGGGGCGGCAGCGAAAGCCGTAGCACCCCATCCGATCCAGCCCCTTCCGCCAACGATGGCGAAATCGAGGAAGGGGTTTCCCCGTCCCTGCCCCCCGCGGCCGAACTGGTGACGGTGGAAGTACCCGCCCACCGCAGATCCCGTGCCACTGACGTTCGTTCTGAAGAGCCTCCGAAAGAGGACTCCCTTGCAGCGCAATCGGTTGAAGAGGCTGCAGAGGAGAGCGGAGAGCCACGCCGCCGCCGTCGACGTTCCTCTGCAACGGTGTGAGCCCAGGGCCCTCCATCGACGCCCTTGCAGGCGTGGATGAGGTGGGCCGAGGCAGCCTTTTTGGACCCGTGTTCGCCGGGGCTGTGATTCTCCCCAAAAGGGCAGAAGCCCGCCTGAGGGAAGCCGGCCTCACGGACAGCAAACTCCTGACCCCACGCCAGCGTTCCTCGCTCGTCCCTTTGATCCGTCGGCTGTCCAGGGCCTGGTCCATTGGGCAAGCCAGCGCAGCGGAAATCGATCGTCTGGGGATCCGCACCGCCACTGAACTGGCCATGCACCGTGCCCTCCAGCGGCTCCACCATCCCATCACGTTGATTGTTGTGGACGGCGTTCTTCCCTTGCGCACCTGGCCTGGTCCCCAACACACCCTGTTGGGAGGCGATCGGTTGTGCGCGGCCATCGCTGCCGCCAGCGTGCTCGCCAAAGAAGAGCGTGATGCCCTGATCCGCCGCCTAGCTCTCCGCTTTCCTGGCTACGGACTGGAGCGCCATGCCGGATACGGCACAGCTCTCCACCGCATGGCATTGCTCGAGCTGGGCCCCACTGCGCTCCATCGCCGAACCTTCTTGCGGGGCACGTTCTCCCAGCACCCCTGCGGCTTTGAAGATCTGACTTAGGAATCAGCCGGACTGTCGTGGCCTTGGCTGCGACACCACTGCTGAAAATCGTTGAGCAATTGCAAGCGCACCCTGTTGCGCATCCCCAACAGGATGCCGCTGAGGATGGAACGTCCGGTGGCTTCCAACACCCGAGGTGGAACGAACTTCAGCAAGGGGGGCTGGCTCACGGTTACCGCCAGGGTGGCCTCGCCCTGAAGGCCCTCATCCGAGGGCTCAAGCCAAGAGTTCAGGCCGAGCTGAAAGTCATCCACCAGTCCCAACCCCTCAAGCTGGCAATCCACGGCCTCCAGCTCAAGACGGTCTCCCAGATGGTGGGTCTGCAATTCCACAATCGGCTGAATTTGCAGCTGAAACACCTGCACCTTGGTGACTCTGTAGCGGTAGTGGCCCGGGCCAAGGGCCACCAGATGGTTGGGATCCAGCAGGGAGGCCACGACCCGTTGTTCTTCCATGAGGTATGCCGGCAAGAGATCGGTGCCCTCGGGAATGGGCAGAACCAGCTGCTGGCTGGAGCTAAAGGCCAAGGGCATGGCCAGGGGAAGCCGGCAGGGCATGATCCTACGAAGCCCCCTTCCCCTCACCATGCGCCTCGCCTACCTGGGTCCAGCCGGCACCTATGGGGAGCATGCCGCAAGGCTACTGGCCACGCTGGAAGGCCTCCAGGCGGAATTGGTTCCCCAGCAAGGAATTCGGGCCGTGATTCAGGCCCTCGCGGCCGGCACCTGCGAAGCCGCAGTGGTGCCAGTGGAAAATTCCGTTGAGGGCGGCGTCAGCACCTGCATGGATGCCCTCTGGGAGCACCCAGAGCTGGCGGTGCGTCGCGCCCTGGTCTTGCCGATTCGCCACGCCCTCCTGGGCAGCGGACCGATGGAAGGGATCAGTGAAGTGCTCTCCCATCCCCAAGCTTTGGCGCAGTGCAGCCTCTGGCTCGGCGAACATCTCCCCAGCGCCCTCCAGCTGCCCACAAGCTCTACGGCGGAGGCGGCTCGCCTGGTGAAAGGCAGCCGCTTTCGTGCGGCCATCGCCTCACAGGAGGCCGCACGCGACCATGGACTCGAAGTCCTGGCCTATCCCATCCATGATGTGCCGGGCAACTGCACCCGTTTCCTTCTTCTTCAGCGAACCGCACGCGAGGAAACGGGCCCCCTGGCCAGCTTGGCCTTCTCCCTGCGCTCCAACCAACCGGGGGCCCTGCTTCAGTCGCTGGTTTGTTTTGCCGCCCATGGTCTGAACATGAGCCGCATTGAATCCAGGCCGTCAAAACGCGAGCTGGGGGAGTACATCTTTTTTGTGGATCTTGTGTTGCCTCCCCATGGAGCCACCCCCCTTGAGTTGGCGTTGGATCAGCTCAGGCCCCTCTGCGAGCACCTGGCCCTCTTTGGCACCTACCCCTTGGACATCCTTCAGGAAGGGGAAGGGGGAGAAGCCTGAGCGCGAAACACACCGAATTGCATAAGGCCATGGCGAAAGGCCCAATCCATCAGGAGCAAAGTAGGGGTTTCCCGCAAGCCCTGCAGCACGGCCCCAGGCCCAAGACCCAGAACAGCCCCTGGCCGCCGCACCCCCTCCAGAATCGACTCTCTCCAGGATGGAACAGTGGCGAGGGTCCAGTCGGCGCTGTCCACCACCAGGCCCCGATTCCAGCGGCTGTTGTGAAGATTGGCGGTCAGAGAGCGGATGCTGGCGAATTCGGGATGGGCCCATTGCTCCAGCAGTTGACGCATCACCCAGATTTCAAGAGCGGAATAGGAGCCATCAACGGGGTCACGGCGGTTCCAGTCAGCGAGGGCCAATACCCCTCCTGGCTTGAGAACTCTCAGGAGTTCATCCGCGTAGCGTTGCTTGTCCGGCATGTGGGGAGAAGCCTCCACACTCCAGACCGCATCAAAGACCCCATCCCCCAGATCAAGATCCAGAGCATCCATCACCGCGAATCGGCAGCGAGGTTCAAGAAAACGAGGAGTGAGGGCTTGTGCACGCGAAATCTGCCCAGGGCTGATGCTGATCGCAAGAACATCCAGGCCGTAGTCCTGGGCCAGGATGCGAGCACTACCGCCAATGCCGCAGCCAACATCCAGAACGGTGCTGCCTGGTGGCAGTTGATCCAGTCCACTCCATCGCACCAGCTCATGAACAAAGTCCGCCTTGGCCTGGCGAAAGTCCCTCGGGGCTGCCGGGTTGCCGTAATGGCCAAGGTGGACGTGATCACCCCAGAGACGTTCCAAAAGGGCATCTTGCGTCCAGCGGTCGTAAGCCTCAGCGACACTCTGGGAGCCCTGATAGCGGCGGGCCGAAGACAGCCAGAACATGGACCCGGCCAGAGCGACCCCGACGAAAAGCAGGACAAGAAGGATCAACCAGGGCTGCCCTGCAGGCACCGTGTTCACCCGTCAGCCTCGTTTTCGTCGTTCGGGGAGAAGGTGTCCTTCAGAACGGTCCGAGCAGCAAGCTGGCGGCGGGTTTGATCCAACAGGTTGAGTTCCTCACGGAGACGCTCTCCGGTGTCGGTGATCTCCAGCAAGGCTTGCTGGTGGTCGGCAACGGGACCCCCCAGATGGGAGCCGATCCAATAGGACAGCTCCCGTGGCAGGTCTGGGAGATCATCCGGAAGCACTGTGGTTTTGCCGACCAGCTTTCCCGTCAGTTCGACCACGTCACGCAGGGCTTGGGTCACCTCCTGGGTAAGGGCCTGGAGCTCATCTGCGGTGTCGGAGATCTCATCCTCCACCCAGCTCACCATGGCCACACGAAATGGAGTGTCCCGGAGAATCTTGAGCACGCGGAAGCGCTGCTGCCCCATCGTGACGATGTTGCTGCGGTCGTCCTCCAGACCCTGGCAGTGCAGGATTTCGGCACAGCAACCAATAGAAGACATCCGTTGCTGCTGATGATCCCAACGCAAGACCCCAAAACGACGATCCTCCGCCATCACCGTGCGCAACATCATCCGATAACGGGGCTCAAAAATATGCAGGGGCAGAACTTCCTGTGGAAAGAGCACCACATCCGGCAGGGGAAAGAGCGGGAGTTCCCGAACAGATAGATCATTCACAAGCATCACCTTGCGGATGCTCCGCCTGAAAGAGGGGGCTGGAGCCACACAGGAAACCAGACTCGGAACTATGGTGGGGGAGAACCAAGCCTTTCACCTCTTCAGTGATCGAATGAACCCATCCTAGAAAGGTCGACAGAGGGGTGTGATTCCGTCAGAGTTTGACCTCAATATCAACGCCACTGGGTAGATCAAGTTTCATCAGGGCATCGATGGTTTTCGAGCTTGGACTGTAGATATCGATTATCCGACGGTGGGTGCGAGTCTCAAAATGTTCGCGGGAATCCTTATCCACATGAGGCGAACGGAGAACGCAATAAATTTTTCGTTTTGTGGGTAGCGGAATCGGACCAATCGCTGTGGCAGCGGTATGGTCTGCAGTTTCGATGATCTTTTCACAGGACAGATCCAGCATGCGACGATCAAACGCCTTGAGGCGGATCCGGATTTTCTGCTGGGGAATTGAGGTGGTCATGGTGCCCGGGCAAGAGGGAAGTCGGATTGTCTAGGTTCAGGTGGAGGAAAAGGTCAGCGGGTGGAGAAACCCACCCGCTTCGGCTGTTACCAGCCTCTCATTCCACAATCTTGGACACGACGCCAGCACCGATGGTACGTCCACCTTCGCGGATGGCGAAACGCATGCCCTGTTCGATGGCAACAGGGCAGATCAGCTCAGCACTCATCTTGATGCGGTCTCCGGGCATCACCATTTCCACGTTTGTACCGTCGTCGGCGGTGAATGCCGTGATCTGACCAGTCACATCCGTAGTGCGGATGTAGAACTGCGGGCGATAGCCCGCAAAGAAGGGGGTGTGGCGGCCGCCTTCCTCCTTTTTGAGCACGTACACCTCTCCCTCAAATTTGGTGTGTGGCTTGATGGAGTTGGGTTTCACCAGCACCATCCCTCGCTCGATGTCCTCCTTCTGGACACCACGGAGGAGGAGGCCCACATTGTCTCCAGCCATTCCCTCATCGAGAAGTTTGCGGAACATTTCCACACCGGTAACGGTGGTCTCGCGGGTGTCCTTGATGCCGACGATCTGAACGGTTTCGCCGACCTTGACCTTTCCACGCTCGATCCGGCCCGTGGCCACGGTTCCGCGACCGGTGATGGAGAAGACATCTTCTACGGCCATCAGGAAGGGCTTATCCACTTCACGCTCAGGTTCTGGGATGGATTCATCCACTGCGGTCATGAGCTCGTCCACCTTGGCTTCCCATTCCTTGTCGCCTTCCAGCGCTTTAAGCCCTGACACGCGAACCACTGGGATGTCATCACCCGGGAAGTCGTAACCACTAAGAAGCTCGCGCACTTCCAGCTCAACGAGCTCAAGGATTTCCTCGTCATCCACCATGTCGCACTTGTTCAACGCCACGACAAGGGCAGGCACACCTACCTGTTTAGCCAGAAGGATGTGCTCCTTGGTCTGAGCCATAGGACCATCCGTGGCGGCAACCACGAGAATGGCCCCATCCATCTGGGCAGCTCCCGTGATCATGTTTTTCACATAATCGGCGTGGCCGGGGCAATCCACATGGGCGTAGTGCCTATTTTCGGTCTCATACTCCACGTGGGCGGTATTGATCGTGATGCCCCGCTCACGCTCCTCGGGGGCACCGTCGATGTCATCATATTTTTGTGCCTTCGCCATGCCTTTCTTAGAAAGCACGTTAGTGATGGCAGCCGTGAGGGTGGTCTTGCCATGGTCCACATGGCCAATGGTGCCGATGTTGACGTGAGGCTTGTTCCTCTCAAACTTCTCGCGAGCCATGATAAAGAATCGGGGGGTTTAGGGGGTTGGTTTGATGGGGTTGAAGATCAGGAATTGCCCTGATTCTTGGAGATGATGGCCTCAGCCACATTGCGAGGAACTTCCTCGTAATGGCGGAACTCCATCGAGAAAAGACCCCGACCCGGAGTCATGGATCGGAGCTGGGTTGCGTAGCCGAACATTTCAGCCATATGCACTTTGGCCTGGACTTTGGACTGTCCATC
>JBJTUM010000053.1:0-5047 GCA_046080725.1 Cyanobium sp.
CCCCTCTGCGAGGCGGCCCAGGCCCTACCCCTGCTGGCCCTCCGCCCCGGCCTGGGCACCGCTGCCGTGCTGGGCGCCCGGGGCATGGGCTTGGTGGGGCAGGCCGGCCGGCTGGCCCAGCTGGGGGGCGCCTTTGGGCCCCTGGCCCAGAAACGGCTGGCGGATCCCTTCCTGCTCCACTGGGTGGATCTGCTCTGCTTTCTGATCTCCGGGCTGGACATGGCCCACACCAGCGCGGCGGCCATGGCCACCTTGTTTGGCGAGTGGTTCACCCCCAACGCCCACCTCGACTACCCCATCGGCGGCAGTCCGGCGGTGGTGCAGGCCCTGGTGCGTGGTCTGGAGCGCCATGGGGGCATGCTGCACACGGGCGCGCCGGTGGCCGAAATCCTGGTGCGCAAGCGGCGGGCGGTGGGCGTGCGCCTCGCCAATGGGGAAGAGCTGGGCGCCCGCCGGGGGGTGATCAGCAACGCCAGCCCCTGGGACACCCTCTCCCTCCTGGCGGAAGACGCCGTGCCGGGCCGCTGGCGCCAGAAGCAACAGGCCACCCCCGCCTGCGCCAGCTTTCTCCACTGCCACCTGGGCCTGAAGGGTGACGACCTGGCCCACCTGCCGATCCATCACGTGTGGGTGGGGGATTGGCAGCGGGGCATCGGGGCGGAACGCAACATGGCCGTGCTCTCCATGCCCTCCCTGCTGGATCCGGCCCTGGCCCCCGCGGGCCATCAGGTGCTGCATGGCTACACCCCGCCAACGAACCCTGGGAGCTCTGGCAACACCTGGAGCGGGGCACGCCGGCCTATCGGGCCCTGAAGGCCGAGCGCTGCGCCGTGTTTGCCCAGATGCTCGATCCCCTCATCCCCGATTGGCGCGATCGGCTGGTGATCGAGCGCACCGGCACCCCCCTCACCCACCGCCACTACCTGCGGGTGCACCAGGGCAGCTATGGCCCCGCCTGGCCCGCTGATCGGGGCCCCTTCCCGGGGGGGCAAACGCCGGTGGAGGGCCTGGTGCTCTGCGGCGCGGGGGTGTTTCCGGGCATCGGCGTGCCGCCGGTGGCGGTGAGCGGGGCGATGGCGGCCCATGGCTTCGTGAGCGCGCGGCTGCAGCGGGAGCGGCTCACGAGCCTGGGCCTGCTTGAGTGAAGGCCTGCCCCGATCCCGGCCGGCCATGACCACCATCCAGTGCCTCTACGGCGGCGAGCTGTGCTGCACCGCCCGCCACGAGCCCTCCGGCAGCCTGCTGGACACGGATGCCCCCACCGACAACCAGGGCAAAGGCGAGCGCTTCTCCCCCACCGATCTCGTCGCCACAGCCCTGGCCACCTGCATCCTCACCGTGATGGGCATCGTGGCCCAGCGCCATGGCTGGAGCCTGGAGGGCACCACCGCTCGGGTGGAGAAAACCATGACGAGCAGCGGAGTGCGCAAGATCGCCCTGCTGGAGGTGTGGATCACACTCCCGGCAGGGCTGGAAGAAGAGGCCCGGGCGCTGCTGCAACAAGCCGGCGAGGGCTGCCCGGTGAAGCGGAGCCTGGAGGGGGCGGTGCCGATGGCGCTGCACTGGTGAAGGTCAGACCTTGCGATGCACTGCGAACATCATTCCAGACCTGGCTCGGATGAAAGAGGAATCATAGATGTGGGAAGGTAATAGAGCCGCGACAGACTGCCAGATGGGTTGCGATTGTTCCAGGATGTCTTCAATCACGACCCAGCCGCCAGATTTAATGATTTTAAGCCCATAACTCAGGGTGAGAATATTGGCATCGGGTGCATGCAAACCATCGTCAATGACAAGGTCGAAATTCTTTGGGAGCCTCTCCAGCAGCCGTTCGAATGAATCGGGACTTGTTTGGTCGACCCCAAAGGTTTTGATTCTATCTTCTGTAAATAATATTGATCGGTCGATGTCTGCGCCATAGACAGCAGCCCCCTCGCAGAAGTCTCTGAAAGCACGAATGGAGGCTCCTGGCCTCCCCTCGCTTCCCATATGACAAGCGACGCTCTCATTATTGGTGCCTAGCCCGATTTCAAGAATCGCTTGAACTGATGCTGGTTTGGAGAGAATAGAGCCATAAAGCCAATGGTAATCATGAAGACTCGACTTGTCACTCCCGTACGTATCGAAAAGATGCTGCAGCTTTAGGGCGGCCTCTCCCGATTCCTCATCTCGCGAGAAGTCGCGGCAATTGATTATTGGTAATTCCGAATGACCTGCGGTTTGCGATAAGATAGAGAGAAAGGGAAATAGGTTCTGAATGGTCTGTGATTCGATGGCAACTTTATCCTGGTAGTTTCCATTCATATTGGGTCGAAAGAGTGGAAATTCCTTCAAAAGATTGATCTTGCTGGCTCCCCGATCGGATGGATGGGTGTTTTGGTAGCGTTCCCAAGCATATTTTTTGGCTGTGAAATATTCACTTGCTTTGCTGGCCAGGTTTTGCATCATCCATGGAGCTATTGATTCTCAGCATTTTAGATCCCCTCCACTCGCTTTTTTTAATCAATGTTGCTGCTGAAGCAGTGGCCCATATCAGCAGCAGTCAGCATGGCAGGCTTGGTCCTGTCTCGGCCGTACGCAGCCCGCTGCCATGATCGTCACTCACTCCAGTTCCACTGGCCCGTCTCTCCCGGCTGGTCAACGCGCTACTCCAGCCCTGGACTGGCTTGGCGGGGAATTACACCACCGGGTGAGCCATGCCGCTGTCGCCAGCGGCATGTCGGTGGCGGCGATCTGCGAGCAGTGGGTGCGGGAGGGGTTGGAGCACTTCGAAGCCCATCAGGCGGCAGGGGATCCAGACGGCTCAGGCCGCTGCTCCCTGCGCACCGGCACGCGTTCCGTGGGTCCCATTCCCCTACCCGTTCAGCAGTAGGCGCTGGCTCAGAGGCAGAACAGCACCTGGCTGATCACCACCCAGGCGTCCTTCTCGCCGAAGCTGTCGTAGAGGGTGAATTTGTAGTTGCCCTCCAAACCGAGCTGGAGCCAGGGATTCACGTCCCACACCACGTTGGCGAAGATGGCGCCATTTTTTTCCAGCCCAAACACGCCCGCCCCACTGGCGTTGTCGATGCCGTAGCCCAGGTTGAACCGCAGATTCTCGGCGGGATAGAGATAGATCTGACCCCAGCCCCCTGAAGTGGGCACGGCCTTGTTGCTCGAACGGTTGTAAGTCTGGAAAATCCCGGCCATGTATTCGCCGAGCCCCTGGCCCGTGTAGAGCTCACCGCTGAGGCCAAAGCTGCGGCCCAGGGCGATCTGACCATCCAAGGCCGCCCCCCACACCGACAGGGTGGAACGATCGAAACCGAGGGTCAACGGGTCGGTGGGTCGAATGTTGTCGAGCACCCGCAACTGGCCCACCACGCCGGACACCCCAAGCTCGAAGGGCCGCAGGCTGCGTCCGCCCGCTCGCACCACCGGTGCGCCAAACCCCAGGGCCAGGCGCGCTTCAACGTTCGGCCAGCCGTTGTCTTCCACCACCTCCGCCACCTGGAGGTTGGCCACATCCACCTCATCCGGCAGGGCCGTGGTGATCGGGGCCGAGGCGGCCACCTGCACCACGCCTCCAAACCCCTTGCCCCCCTCAAAAGCCCGCTCCAGGCGAAACTGGGTCGGTAGGCCCCCGGATTACCGGTGGCGGCGAGCTTGCCGGAGGGGAGGGTGTCGGGATCGCGGGGGGCGAACACATCGAAATTCTGGCCGGCCGCCACCTTCCAGCGCCCATCGCTCACCTGGCCGTAGAAGGCCACGGGCGTGAAGCTGTAGCCCTCCGCCAACAGGTTGTCCTGAAGGGTGAAGAGGGCATAGGCGCCGGGGGTCCAGGATCCCCATTTCGCCCCTTGGAACGACGCCTGCACCGTGCTCTGTTGAGCCGAAAGGTCGTAAGCCTTGTCGGGATCCTTGGGGCTCACCACCAGCGGCTGGCCCGGGTTGAACACGTAGCGGTTGCTGGAAAAGCCCAGCAGCTTGGCTTCCGCCCAGAGCCTCAGCTGGTTGCCCCCGGCCTGCAGGGTCACACCCTTGCCTGGGGTGAAAGTCACTAGCTCCCGGGGGGGCCCTGATTTGGGAGTGGGCGCTGGCGCGCTCGGGGTGAGCTGTTGGCGCAGCTGGGCCAGATCCTGGGCCAGGGCCTCCTGGCGGGCCGTTTCCCGCGCCAGCTCGGCCTGTTGTTGGGTCACACGCTGTCGGGACGCCTCCAACTCCTGGGCCAGCTGATCCAAGCGGGCCAGCGCCGCGGCCGGGCTCTGGCAGGCCGGGAGGCCCGCGAGCTTCTCCGGCAAGGCGGGATCGGCCTGCAGGAGCTCTTGGGCTGAAGCGTTGGTGGGCAATCCAAGGGCCGCCCTGCAGGCCGGGAGCGCCAGGCTGGCCAGGGTGGCACCAGTGGCTTCTGAAGCCGAGGCGGCAGGGAGCACCGGAAGAGCGCTGGCACACAACAGTGCAACTAGGGGAAAACGCACGTGCCCAGAAGTCGAGATCGGTGGGCCCATGATCCCGAGATTGACTTGGACTGGCCAGGTCAATCCTGATGAGATCTTTATCGCTAATGCCATGGCCAACCGTTGGCACAGCTGGAGTGTGGGCTGAAGAGAGGTGGAAATCATCCGGTGCATCCGTGCCAAGCCCGGTGATCGCCCCCACCCTGAAGGCAGCGTTCGCTCCCGCCATGCCGGCCGCCGCCATCCCCACCCGCCTGTCCCCCCTTTTGGCCCTGGTGCTCGCCGCCACCACTCCGCTCCACGGCGCCCTCGCCCAAACGGCCCCCACCGCCACCCTCTACAGCGGCGGCGACATTCTCACCATGGCCGGCCCCCAGCCCACCTACGCCGAGGCCCTGGTGGAGAAGGGAGGCCGCATCGCCTACGTGGGGCCGCTGGCTGGGGCGATAAAGGCGGCTGGCGCCGGGGCGAAACGGGTGGATCTGGGCGGCCGCACCCTATTGCCTGGCTTCATCGACACCCATGGCCATTTCATCTACTTCGGCAAAAACCTGGTGGATGCGGATCTGTTCGGGGCGGCCTCGATTGAGGAGATCGTGGCGCGCATGAAG
>JBJTUM010000054.1:0-17014 GCA_046080725.1 Cyanobium sp.
GAGGTGCGGGCAACGCCGATCGGCCGATGGGGCCCAGGTTTTGTGGCGCAAAACGCTGGTTCGGTCACGACCAATGGGACGCTCCGGCCAGGAACAGGCCAAAAAGATCACCATCGAGGGGCTGGATCGCTACGCCTTGAGTTTGCGCAACGCACCGGGCAGCAACGTTGATCTCGACCTGGGCAACGGGAACCACGCCTTTTTTCTCCACGATTCCTGGACACCCCAGAGCAGCGCGCTGCCTCCAAGGTCGATGCAGACGGACGGCGCACGGCCGCACGCTTTGATCAGTTGCGCAGCATCCGCATGGGCGAATGCAGTGCAGCTGGAGCCACAAGCCTGGTGGATCTCACCAGTGCCGACTTCAGCATCGGGCCGATCACAGTGAGCGGCGGGAATCGGGCCGGGTCGCGCAATGTGATCTGGACATCCGCTGCCGACGACACCATCATCTGCGGTGGCGCCAACAACGTCATTTTCGCGGGGGGCGGTCGCAACACCCTGCGGCTGAGCAAAGGATCCGATCGCCTTCAATACGTGGGCAACGGCGGTGCTCACGACCTGGTGAGTCAGTTCAACCCCAGTCAGGACCGGGTTGAACTCTGGGGACTCAAGGCTGGAACCACACCCAGCCTGAGGGTCGAGAGCGATGGCCGTGGCGGCAGTGTGTTCAGCTGGCAGGGCAACCGCATCACCTTCAGCAACACCCTGCTCAACCTCCCCACCGGCGGCGGCCTTCCCGCATGGATCACAGTGGGAAGCTGAACCTCAGCTGTGCGGCGTCATGGAGATCTCAGGCTCCCTCGCCGCCAACACCTGCTCCAGCCCCTCCAGATCCTGATCGGTGATCTTGGTTTGCATCGGGCAGTGCTTGGGCCCACACATCGAGCAGAACTCCGCCTGCTTATAGATATCAGCAGGAAGGGTTTCGTCGTGGTACTCCTTGGCCCGCTCGGGGTCGAGGGAAAGTTCAAACTGCCTGTTCCAGTCGAAGGCGTAGCGGGCGCGGCTCAGTTCGTCGTCCCGGTCGCGGGCCCCCGGGCGATGGCGGGCGATGTCGGCGGCGTGGGCGGCGATCTTGTAGGCGATCAGGCCATTGCGCACGTCCTCCGGGTTGGGCAGGCCCAGGTGCTCTTTGGGGGTGACGTAACAGAGCATGGCTGTGCCATACCAGCCGGCCATAGCGGCCCCGATGGCACTAGTGATGTGGTCGTAACCGGGGGCGATATCCGTGACGAGCGGGCCCAGCACATAAAAAGGCGCCTCAGCGCACTCCTCCATCTGCTTGCGCACATTGAATTCAATCTGGTCCATCGGCACATGGCCCGGACCCTCCACCATCACCTGCACGTCGTGCGCCCAGGCCCTGCGTGTGAGCTCACCAAGGGTCTTGAGCTCTGCCAGCTGGGCTTCATCAGAGGCGTCGTGAAGGCATCCCGGACGCAGGGAATCGCCGAGGGAGAAGGTGCAGTCGTAGCGCTTGAAGATCTCGCAGATGTCGTCAAACCGGGAGTAGAGGGGGTTCTGCTTGTGGTGATGAAGCATCCACTGGGCCAGGATCCCGCCCCCACGGCTCACGATGCCGGTGAGACGGCCTTTCACCTTGGGCAAGTGCTCAATCAGCAAGCCCGCATGGATGGTCTGGTAATCCACCCCCTGCTGGCAGTGCTTCTCGATGATGTGCAGAAAGTCGTCCTCGCTGAGCTTCTCAATCGAGCCGTGCACGCTCTCCAGGGCCTGATACACCGGCACCGTGCCGATGGGCACGGGGGAAGCCTGGATGATCGCCGTGCGCACTTCATCAAGATTCACACCGCCGGTGGAGAGATCCATCACGGTGTCGGCCCCGTATTTCACGGCCAACTCCAGCTTCTGGAGCTCCTCGGCCACATCGCTGGCGTTGGGGGAGGCGCCGATGTTGGCGTTCACCTTGCACTTGGAAGCGATGCCGATGGCCATCGGCTCCAGGTTGGGGTGGTGGATGTTGGCAGGGATGATCATGCGGCCCCGGGCCACTTCCTCCATCACTAAGGATTCCGGCAGGTTTTCCCGCTGGGCCACGTAGGCCATCTCCTCGGTGATCACGCCTGTGCGGGCGTAATGAAGCTGGGTGACGTTGGCACCGCGGCCGATGGACTCGCGACGCTTCTCAATCCAGGATGTGCGCATGACGGCCCAAAGGAAAAAGGAATGCCGCCAGGTGAGTTCTGCCGCACTTCCCTGCGCCGGCATGACCCGGATCAGGTTCGGAGGGTGTGATCTCAGCCCGGACGGGCACCCCTAGTGGTCCCTCCCAATCTAGCAAGGCTTGGCTTGCTGCAATGAACGTTCAGGGCAGATTGGCCGGAAGCTTGCGGTTGCTAAGACACCAAAGAATTCAGTGCCACCCCCACAACGCGGTGATCCCGATCCTTCTGGAGGGTGTGCATCACCTCCCTCGCCTCTTGGAGGATGGGATCGCTTGGGTCCTGGACTTCCCTGAGAATCCGCCCCAGCAACTCAGCGCCCCCTACCCGCACCGTTCCGTCAGTGTCTGCAAGTGCCATGTGGGCCAACTCCACCAGACGGTCCGGGCTCATCGCCGGCTGCTCCGCCAGAGCCGCCATGATGCTGCAGCGCACCAGCCACTGGTTGTCGGCAGCGAAAGCCTGGCGCAACACCGGCCAGGATTCCTCCACCCCGTAGCTGGCCAGCGCATTGGCTGCCTCCGCCCGCACATTGGCATCCCCGTCCTGCCGAAGCACCCGCTCCAAGGCTTGCTGGCCCTGGGCACTTCGCTTGATCCCTAACCCAGCACAGCTCATGGAGCGAATCACAAAGGGGGTCTGCTCCAGCCCCAACAGGAACAGGGGCGTGGCTTCTTCCACCGTGCCATCTCTCAGGCCTACCAGAGCCGGCATCGCGCGGGATGGATCAGCCGAAGCGATGGCCTCACGAATGGCTGGAAGGTCTGGCATCAATGTGAAAGCTACATTCAATCAATTTGAAAGCCTAGCAATCGCCTCAGGGCCGTTCAGGGCCGGGATTCCGGAGCACTCGCAGCAGCATGGAGCGGCGACGCCGACGGCGCCACCAACTGAACACCAACAATCCAGAGCCGATAAACAGCGCTGGAATCGCCTGGGGTCGGGCCGAAGGGCTCCGTAACACCATGGCCGCTAGGGCCAGCAGGATGAGCAGGGGCGAGGAGAGCGCCAACAGATCTGCTGTGCCTGAGGACGGGGTCATCCGACGCTGTTTCATGACGGCGAGGCAACCATCTGCAGGCTTCCCCAGCGCAGCAGGCTGAGGGTGAGCACCTTCACCCCCACCGGCAGACATCCCTCATCCGGCGCGAAGGTGTTGCTGTGGAGCGGCGTGCAGCCCTTGGAGCCGGCCACACCCAATCGAAACATCGTGCCAGAGGTGTTCTGCAACAGCTCGGCAAAATCCTCCGCACCCAGGGAGGGCTGCTCAAGCCAGAGAACCTGCTGGCGGCCCAGGAGCTCCTCAGCGGCATCGGCTACCAGCTGGGTAAGGCCCCCCTCATTGTGCACGGGGGGCGAGATGCAGCGGTAGTGAACACGGGCTTCGCCGCCATGGCCCCGGCAGAGCGCATGCACCGTCTCCTCGATCCATCCAGGGAGCCGGTCGTGCACCTCCAGATCGAGGCAGCGCACCGTCCCCAGCAATCGCACATGGTCGGCGATCACATTGAAGGCCTTGCCCCCCTCGATCCGGCCGAAGCTCACCACCACCGGATGGAGCGGATCCAACCGTCGGCTGATCGCCTCCTGCAGACCGCTCACCACCCGGGCGGCAATCCAGATGGCATCTGTGCTCTGGTGGGGGCGGGCGCCATGGCCGCTCTCCCCGAGCACCTCGATTTCCAGTTCGCCGGCCGCTGCGGTGAGGCTCCCCGTGCGCACGCCGATGGTGCCCACCGGCAGGCTTGGAAACACATGCACCCCAAAGAGGGCCTCCACCCCGTCCATGGCTCCCGCCTCCCGCATCCAGCGGGCGCCTTGGGCCGTCTCCTCCGCCGGCTGGAAGATCAGGCGCACACGGGAGCGCAGCAGCTCCTGCCGACGGCCGAGGAGCTGAGCTACCCCCAGGCCGATGGTGGTGTGGATGTCATGGCCGCAGGCATGCATCAACCCCTGCTGGCTGGAGGCGTAGGGCAGGCCTGTGCGCTCCTCAATGGGAAGGGCATCCATATCGGTGCGCAGAGCCACCAGGGGGGCATCCCTGGGACCCAGCTCCGCGGTGACCCCCGTGCGGCCCACCCCTTCGCGTACCTCCCATCCCCAGCGCCGCAGCTCACCGGCCACCAGGGCAGCGGTTTGCTGCTCGTGGCCGCTCAGCTCCGGATGGCGATGGAGGTGACGCCTCACCTGCACCAGCTCGGGCAGGGCCTCCAGGAGGTTGGTTTCCAGCCCCAGGCCGACCCAATCCGGCAGGGCATGACGCTGCACCATCAGGCCGCAAGGGAGAGAAACTGCTGCAGAGCCTGCACCGCCTGCGGGGGCCAGCGCCGTATCTGCCGCAGCCATTCCTCCTGCCGGTAGCGAGGATCCAGCCCGGAGGCAGCGGCCCAATGGCTTTCGGCCTCCCCCCGGGCTCCCCGCTGCCAGAGCACGGCGGTTAGGGCCGCGCGGGCATCGGCAAAAAGGGGATGGCGACGGATCAGGGAGCGCAGATCATGCTCGGCGGTGGCGAGATCCCCCATCTGAAAGGCAGCCAAGGCAGCGCTGGAGCGGGCCATGGCCATGCCAGGGTGCGCCTCTGCTGCGGCATTGAAACAGTCGCGGGCCTGCTCCCAGTCGCCCAGGGAGCCCCACACATTGCCCAGGTTGTAAAGGGCCGCCGCTTCCTGGGGATCGCGAGCCAGGATCCAGCGGTAATCCGCAGCAGCCTCCTGCCAGCGCCCCAAGGCCTCTTCAGCCGTGCCCCGATTGAGGTGGGGATCCAGATGGGCCGGATCGATCTCCATGGCCCGGGTTTGATCGGTGATCGCCCCCTCCGGATCTCCGAGCATCAGACGCACATTGCCCCGGTTGCTCCAGGCCGCCGCATCCTCTGGCGTGGCTTCCAGCACCTCAGACCAGAGGGTCAGAGCCTGCTCAAGCCGTCCATCCTGAGTAGCGGCCAAGGCCCGCTCAAACCGCTGGGCTGCCCCCACCGCCCCCGCAGGGCCCTGCTGGAGCGCCGCGACGGGCGAAGCCAGGGCCAGCCACAGCAGCAACAGCCCCGTCAAGGCCATCCTCAGGCCCTTGCGAGGGCTCATGCTGACCGTCCTACGGCTTCGGCCAAATAGATGCGACCCGCCTCCGTGATGATCCGGCCCCGGGGGGTGCGCTGCAAAAAACCCAATTGCAACAAGAACGGCTCCACGACGGTTTCCAGGGTGGTGGGATCTTCGCCCAAACCTGCAGCCAGGGTATCGAGTCCAGCGGGGCCACCGCCGTGTCCCTCCACAAGCTGGCGCAGCAATTGGCGGTCGCTGGCATCTAGACCCTTGGCATCCACCCGGTGGAGCTCAAGCGCCGCGGCCACCACCTCAGGCCCAATCGATGGCAACCCCTGCACGCTGGCGTAATCCCTCACCCGACGAAGCAGCCGGTTGGCAATGCGAGGCGTTCCCCGGCAACGGCGGGCCACCTCACGAGCTGCTGCCACCTCCAGATCCATGGCCAGAAGCCGGGCGGCCCGCTCCACAATCGCCTGCAGATCCTCCAACCCGTAGAACTCCAGCCGTTGAATCAATCCGAAACGATCCCGCAACGGGGAACTCAGGGCTCCCGCCCGGGTGGTGGCACCCACCAGGGTGAAGGGAGCAAGCGGCAGGCTGCGGGTGCGGGCGGTCGTACCCTTACCCACGGTGAGATCGAGACGGAAATCCTCCATGGCCGGATAGAGGATCTCCTCCGCAACCCTGTTGAGGCGATGGATCTCGTCGATGAACAACAGGTCGTGGGGTTGGAGGTTCACCAGCAGCCCCACGATGTCGCGGGGGCGCTCCAGGGCGGGCGCACTAGTGATGCGGCACTGCACCCCCAGCTCCTCAGCCAACACCAGGGCCATGGTGGTCTTGCCCAGCCCTGGCGGGCCATAAAGGAGCACATGATCGAGAGCCTCACCGCGGCCCCGGGTGGCGACCACAGCAATCTGCAGCACCTGCTTGAGCTCCTCCTGACCGATGTAATCCGCCAGGCGCTTCGGCCGCAGCCCGTCTTCCCGTCGCTGTCCATCCCGCTCCGCCTCCAGATCCTCCCTGCGCTCCGCCGGGTCCAGCAGGCGGGGAGCGGTGGGAGGCGCGCCATCCAGACCATCCCTGCGGTGTCCAGCGCCAGAGGACCCTCCTCTGTCCCTTGAGGGGGGCGATGGGCTGGCTTGGGAGGAAACAATGGCCATGGGGGGAGGGTAACGGGCCCGGCCAGAGGCCTGCCCCTCCACAGGGCTCACTTAACGTCAATCCATCCACGGAGGCACGATGGCCAAGGGGCCCGGCAGGCGGGGTGGCACAACCAAGGGAGATCCCTCCACGCGGCTCCTTGCCGACAACCGGTTTGCTCGCCACCAGTACGAGATTCTTGAAACGCTGGAGACGGGCATCGAACTGCTGGGAACGGAGGTGAAATCCATCCGGGCCGGGCAGTGCAACCTGCGGGATGGCTTCTGCCTGATCCGCAACGGCGAACTGCAGCTGCACAACGTGCACATCTCTCCCCACAGCCATGCGGGTCGGTTCTTCAACCACGAGCCCCTGCGGATGCGGAAGCTCCTGGCACATCGGCGGGAAATTGACAAATTGCGCATCGCCCTCGAGCAGAAAGGACTGACCCTGATCCCCCTGAACCTTCACCTCAAAGGCTCTTGGATCAAGGTGACGCTTGGGCTGGCCAGGGGACGCAAGCTCCACGACAAGCGCCACGAGGAGAAACGCCGGCAGGAGGCCAAGGAAACCCGAGCGGCGATTGCGCGATTCTGAGGAGCAGATCAGCGACCAAAGGCACCAAAAGGATGGGCGCTTGATGTCGGCTTGAACCAGGCGATGATCCAGGAATTGCTCAAGAGATAATGAAAAACAGATCCTGCCATCAGCGGGATAAGCACAAATTCGGTCAGTGGCTCAATGATTGCGAGTGATTGCATCCCAATCGCTGTATATCCAACCCCCAAACAGGGAAAGAGAAAAACGATCAGGAGGGCAACCACCAATGACCCAGACCAGACCTGAAGGGATCGAGGCTGCATAGACGATCCGGACAAAGAGGCCAAATAGCCCAAGAAAGGGACAAGAAATATAAGGCGATAATCATGGCTTACAGTAGTTATGTAACAACCCAGCCAAATTGAAGACATCACCACAACACAAATGTCCAGAAATTGAATCGACTGGGTTTTGCAACCATGAACCTCTCTGCGATCCGGAGTCAACTTAGACTTAAGCGAGATCAGGAAACCTGCAATAAGTGATAGAATTTTCGTAGCGAGTAAAAGCTTGATTAGAATTGGCGCCGCCTCCAGGCCGTAGGCATCAATTAGCCTTAGATTCATGTATCCCAACGATGCGAGACCGTGACTATTCATTCCCCCTTCTTTCGTGACTTTACCGATGACCTTCAGGTAGGGCAAGATAGGCCAAAATGCAGCTGCAGCCCCAAACAAAACCAGGATTTTGGTGCTGGCCAAATGCCACTGAATCCTTCCTGGAAAACCAGTTTGATTGTCGCGCTGAGCCAGGAGACCTCCTATCCCAAAAACAGAATAGATCTTTAACGACACTGGCAGGAATGCCAACAACGTGATCAACAACCTGCTGACGAGAAGGGAGAGACCAGAGCTCAAAGGCCTGGAGACGAGAAAAGCAAACAGAAGAACAAGAAGATAAATAATGTTGTCTATATTTCCCCTTTCGAGGGCAATGAGCACGGGAAAGGCCATGAGAACCGCCGCACTGATCAGACACCACCTCCAATTAAACCCAAGTTGGGACTTGAGAATGGCAAGGAAAGAAAGCACCAGAGAGATGCCAGTCGTGACACCAATCAAGGAGCTATGGCTACCTTTCACATGGAGGAATCGACTGAGCCAGATCGTCATGGGTGGGTAATCATAGGGATAGGTTCTACCCGATGGATCACATCCCACAACCAGCCCACGATAATAGGCATCAAGATTCACTCCACACTCCGCATTCGCGATTACCCATCGCAGGTCTGCAAAGGGCGGACGCATTTGCAAAGGATGAACAAATCCCATTTTTGAATATGGCTCACCTAATCCATAAACGGCCAACGAAAATAAAACAAACGCCAGACTAGCTAGCAGCAACAAATAGGATAGCCATCGGAGCAAAGGCCACCGCGTAGCAGCATTTCCCTGGGGTTGAA
Organism: Cyanobium sp.; assembly: GCA_046080725.1. Taxonomy (GTDB): domain Bacteria; phylum Cyanobacteriota; class Cyanobacteriia; order PCC-6307; family Cyanobiaceae; genus Cyanobium. Next base: position 8,376 of record JBJTUM010000054.1, read on the forward strand.
CCACTAAACTAAAGCAGAAACACCTTCCTTAAGGTACAGGCGGAGGAGTGGGAGGTGACGGCACATTTGGAGCGGAAGGCTCCTGAGGTGGCGTCGCCGGTGCGGGCGCTTCTTCCGTCTGGGCTGGTGAAGGAGACGCCTCATCAGGCGAGAGGGGATTTGGTTGAGGATTCCCCGGTGCTTTCGGCTCCTGGGGAGTGAGCGTATTTTTCTCTGGCACCTTGGGAGTCGTTGGTTCCACCACCGTGGGATCAGCGCGCAACGACAGGCTGATGCGGGAGGGCGCCACGCCCTCGTTCGTGACGAGGAGTTGGACGGGTGAGCGATCTTGAACCCCCAGGTTCACCACCCGCAGGGGACCCCTCGGGGCCAGGGAGCGCCCATCGGCGGCAAAGACGCTCATCTGCAGCAAGGGGGTGCCATTTACTCCCAGCACCAGGGCATGGCCCTGGGGCAGGCGAATGGGAAATAGACGTGCCCCATTGGCCGGCACATCGGCGGCCAGTAGTTGGGTGAGCTGGGGACGGGCCTCAATGGGTTCAATCGAGAGGTTTTCCAAGATCTGGATGGCCGCCGCGTACCAAAGCTGTCGGTAGGGCTCCTCAGGAATTCCACCGCTGGATCGGCCGGGCAGCAGATTCTGAGCACTGCCGGAAATCAGTTGCTGTAACACCTCAGAGCTCAACCCCTGTTGGGACAGACGCTTCTGCCGCTGATCCCAATCGGACCCCGTAAAACTGCCCAGCCGTCTACGGAGGACCATGGGCAGCTGCTCCACCCGGGCAAGCCAGTCTTCCGCCAGGCCGCTCCAGGCCTTCCTGAGGGGGGCATCCTCCAGGGAATCACTAGGAAGTCGGCCCCGCCGTTCCGGGTATTGGGCCAGAAGACTGGCATTGACCAGATCAAGAAACCAGCCACGGTCGATCTGCAGGGCCCGCAGGCGACTCATGAGCTGCTCCCGCTGATCCACTTCCCCAGGCGGAAGGCTGGGAGCAGACTCCGTGACGGAGGGGGTGCCTGTGGGACTGGGGGGAGCTCCGCCGCCCCGACTCAGCCACCACCAACCGAGAGCCGTGCCGGCCACGGCAGACACGATCAAGGCGAGAAGAACGGGCCAGAGTCCGCCCTCGGCCTGCTCCTCCCGCTCCATCTTGCGGGCCCGGGCCGGGGTGGGTGGGGCGGAGTGCCGTCGTCGGGAGGGCTGCTGGGGAGGCATCGGGGCCTCCGGTTCCAGATCCGTGACCTCCAGGTCGGTTTCCGCTTCCCCACCGTGATCTGGGACCCTGGCCAATTCGCTGGGCGGAGTAGGAACCACAGGCTGGGCTTCCGAACGGACCTCCAAGGGGGGCGGAGGCGCGGAAGTGGGCACAAGAACCACCGTGCGGTCGGCACGGGGAACGGGCCCCGTGGTCTCCGGCATAGGCAGCTCCTGCAGAGCCATCAGCGCTTCGGCCACACTGGCAAACCGTTGGGCCGGATCCGGGCTCACCATGCGGGCCAGCTGTTGCCGAAAGGCCGGCTCAGCATCCAGGGCGGAGGGCCAGCGCCATTCCAGGGTCTGGGGATCGAGCAGCCGTTCCGGGCCATCACCGCTCAGAAGCACCAAGGCGGTTACGCCAAGGGCATGGAGATCCATCCAGGGCTGGGGGGAGGCACCCTGGAGAAGCTCGGGGGGGGCATAGCCGGGGGTGGCCCCCACCAGCCCCCCTTCCGCCCCTCCAAGAAGGCCGAAATCCAGGAGCACTGGCTGGCCATCCCGATCCCGGCGCAAGAGATTGGCAGGTGTCAGATCCCCATGGAACAGGTCCTGGCTGTGGAGCGCCACCAGCACAGGAAGCAGCTGGCGCAGGAGGAGCAACACTTCCCCCGCCCCAAACACCAACTGGCGCTCCTGACGAGTGGCCAGCAATTCCTGGTAGGTGCGGCCGGCTTGCCATTCCCGCACCAGCCAGAGATCTTCGCCTTCGCTGATCACCGCGCCCGCCCTGGGCACCTGGGGATGCAACACCCCTTGGAGTCGGGCCCAGAGCTGGCGGGCCTGTTGCTGATGGCTACCAGGCCCCAGCCGCCGCACCGCCGCAGGGGCATCGGCCGCGAGGGTATCCCTGGCTTGCCAGAGATCCCCCTGGGCGCCACCTTCGCTGAGGGGGCTTTCCAGCCGATAACGACCACCAATCAGCTGACCAGCAGAGAGTGTGGGCCCCATCACTGAGCGACCGGCAGGGGGTTGCGGTGCGGTTGGCTCAGGCCCCTGGAGGCCAGCCAATTGGCGTCATAAAGGCGGGAGCGATAGCGATCCCCGCTGTCGCACAGGACGGTGACGATGCGGTGGCCCGGGCCGAGGCGACGGGCTGTTTCGACGGCCGCGGCACATTGATCCCCACGGAGCCACCCATGAACAACCCCTCCTGCCAGAGGAGGCGATAGATGGTGTGCAGGGCATCCTGATCCACCACCCGCACCGCATCATCAATGGGCGCTCCCTCCAAGTTGGCGGTGATGCGGCTGTTGCCGATGCCCTCGGTGACTGAATTGCCCTCACTGCGCAGTTCCCCCGAGGTGGCCCAGTGATAAAGCGCACTGCCGTAGGGATCGGCCAGCACGCAGCGCACAGCAGGATTGCGCTCTTTCAAAAAGAGGGCCACCCCGGCATAGGTGCCACCTGTACCCGTGGCGGCCACCCAGGCATCCACCCGCCCCTCGCATTGCTCCCAGATCTCCGGGCCTGTAGTGGCGTAATGGGCCCGTCGGTTGGCGAGATTGTCGAACTGGTTGGCCCAGAGGGCTCCGGGGATCTCCCCGGCCAGGCGGCCGGAGAGTTTCACGTAGTTGTTGGGATCGGCATAGGGCACGGCCGGCACGGTGCTGACCTCCGCCCCGAGGCTGCGCAACAGGCCGATCTTTTCCGCCGACTGGGTTTCCGGGATCACAATCAGGGCTCGGTACCCCCGGGCATTGCACAGATGGGTCAGACCAATCCCCGTGTTGCCCGCCGTGCCCTCCACCACCGTGCCCCCCGGTTGGAGGAGGCCACTAGCCTCAGCCTCCTGCAGGATCCCCAGCGCGGCCCGGTCTTTTACGGAGCCGCCGGGGTTCATGAATTCGGCCTTCCCTAAAATCTCGCAACCCGTCAGATCGCTCAGGGCCCGCAACCGGATGAGGGGTGTGCGACCCACAGCGCCGGAAAATCCTTCGGTGATCCCCCCCATTCCGTTGGCCGTGCCGGGCATACGCATGCCGAGGATCGTAGGGACTATCCCCAGGCTCTTCTGAAACCATGGTGCCAGCGATCGGCCCTGCCACCCCGACGATGGCTGCCTCAAGCCTGTGGACACGGCTCAAGACGGTGCGCCAGCGCAGTGAGGCCTTGATCGCACCCCTGGAGCCAGAGGATCTTTGCCTGCAAGGGATGGCAGATGCGAGCCCACCCAAATGGCACCTGGGCCACACCACCTGGTTTTTCGACACCTTTGTTCTTTCCCCCTTCCTGGAGGGCTGGCAGCCCCTCGATCGGCATTGGTGCTTCCTCTTCAACTCCTACTACGACGCCGTCGGTGCCCGCCATCCGCGCCCTCAGAGGGGTCTGCTGACCCGGCCAGCCACGGAGGCCGTGCTGGCCTGGCGCCAACGGGTGGACAGGGGGCTGGAGGATCTGCTGAACAAGCTGGAGGAGCCGCCAGCAGAGCCCGCAACCCGGCCGCTCCAGCTCCTCGAGCTGGGCCTGCACCACGAGCAGCAACACCAGGAGCTGCTGCTCATGGATCTACTCGATGGCTTCAGCCGCAACCCCCTGGAGCCGGCCTACGGGCCAGGCCCTGAAGGCGCCCTGGATCCGCCCCCGATCGGAGAGGAAGGGCCCCTCTGGCTCACCCACCCCGGTGGCCTGCTGGAGGTGGGCCACGGGGAACCCCAGGCCTTTGCCTTTGATAACGAGGGGCCGCGCCACAAGCTCTGGCTGGAACCCTTTGCCATCGGGCGCCGGCTCGTGAGCAATGCCGACTACGCCGCTTTCATCGCTGATGGGGGATATGTGCGGCCGGAGCTGTGGATGAGTGAGGGCTGGGGGATCGTGCAGGAGCGGGGCTGGAGCGCGCCCCGCTACTGGCGGGATGGCCACTGGGAATTCACGTTGGAGGGGCGCCAGCGCCTGGATGGAGAGAGCCCCGTACGCCACCTGAGCTGGTTTGAAGCCGATGCCTACGCCCGCTGGGCGGGAGCCCGGCTGCCAAGCGAGGCCGAATGGGAGGTGGCCGCCAGCACGGGGCTGCTTCAGGAGGCCTTCGGAAGCCTTTGGCAGTGGACAGGGACCCCCTACCGGCCCTATCCCGGATTCCAGGCGGCCTCTGGAGCCGTGGGGGAGTACAACGGCAAGTTCATGAGTTCCCAATTCGTGCTTCGCGGCAGCGCGACCCTTACGCCCCCCGGCCACGCCCGGCTCACATACCGCAACTTCTTCAGCCCTGCCAGCCGCTGGATGGCCAGTGGGCTGCGCCTGGCCACCGACACCCCATGAGCCCCTCCTCCCCAGGCGAGGTTGCCCTTCGCCAACCCGAACAGCTCGATCTTCACCCGGAGCCCGCTGACATGGCCCAGCTGGTGCGGGAGGGCATGGCGCGCACGCCGAAACAACTCCCCGCCTGGTTTCTCTACGACGAGGAAGGCTCCCGCCTGTTTGAGCGGATCTGCCAGCAGCCGGAATACTCCCTCACCCGCACCGAAACCGACTTGCTGCAACGGCTTGGGCCTGAACTGGCTGCGGCCCTCGGCAGCGGAACCCTGGTGGAGTTCGGCGCCGGCAACGCCCGCAAGGTGAGCCCGTTGCTCCAAGCGAAACAACAGAAGGCCTATGTGGCTCTGGATATCAGCGCCGAACACCTGGCCGAGGCCTGCGAACGGCTCCAGCAGCGCCATCCCTGCATCCCGGTACTGGGAATCTGCTGCGATTACAGCTCCCTGGCCACCCTGCCGCCCCACCCCCTGATCCAGCCCCCCCTGATTGGCTTTTACCCCGGCAGTTCCCTGGGCAATTTCGATCCCCCAGCGGCAGGGCGCCTGCTGCAGCAATTCGCCAAGCTGCTTGGGGAAGGCAGCCGACTCCTGATTGGGCTCGACCAACCCAAGGCCGTTCCCAGGCTGGAGGCGGCGTACAACGACGCTGAAGGGTGGTCGGCCGCCTTCGCCATGAACCTTCTCCATCGCCTCAACCGGGAGCTTGGGGGAACCTTTGATCCCGGGAACTTTGACTATCGGGCCCACTGGGACGCCGCCCACAGCCGCATTGCGATGGCCCTGGTGAGCCGTGTGGCCCAGGAGGTGAGGCTGGCGGGAGAGACCTACACCTTCACCTCCGGTGAGCCCTTGATCACCGAATACAGCGTGAAATACTCACCGGAGCGGTTTCTCGCCCTGGCCAGGGAAGCGGGGTGGCGCCCCCTTGCCCGATGGAGCGATGAAACCAACGATCTCTCGCTGCACCTGCTGGAGCAGGCAAACTGAGGATTATCCATGCGAGTTCCGCCCACCCCATGAGCCGCGAAGAACAACGGGAGGCCATGCGCCTGGTGCGCGAAGGCCTGATCGGGGAGCTCGATACGCTCTATCGCGATGCCTTCGATCGTCTGAGTGAGCTGGACCTAGGGGAGGGTGCCATCGCCCGCCTCACCCAGCTGCTGCTGCGTTCCAGAGAGGCGGCCATCACGCCGTTGGAGGAGGAGATCGAAGCTCCTCTGATCACCTATGCGCCGGGCAGCCGTCCCGCGGAGCAGGGCTGATGGCAGGATCGGCGAATTGGCTCGACCAGCTGGAGGCCCGTCTCGAGCAGACCCTGGAAAGCTTCCTCCAGGCCAATCCCCAACAGGAAACCCTGCTGGCGGAACAGGAGGCCCGGGAACGACAGCAACAACTGCGGCGGAATCGGCTGGCCCTGAAAGCGGAAGCGGAGATCCAGCGCCAGGGCCTCCTGCGGCTGGCGGAGGACATTCGCTGCTGGCAGGAACGGGTGGATCGGGCCAAGGCGGCAAGTGCCCTGGATCTGGCGGGTCGTGCGGAAGCCCATATCGCCACCCTGATGGAACAGGGGCGAGCCCGTTGGCAAACCCTCGATGAGCTGGGAGAACGGTTTGCTTCGGTGGAACGGGAGCTGCAGCAACTGGGCCGCACCCCTAATGGTCCCGCCACCGGTGCCGCGGCGACTACAGAGGCTCCATCTAAACAAGACCCCTCAGGTCCCGACCTGGAGGCGGACTGGGCGGCCTTTGAAACTCAGCAAGAGCTGGACGCCCTGCGACGGAAGATGCAGGGGTGAATGGTCTACCCCTTGGGGGCTGGAGGCACCAGGTTGACCCCCTCCGGTGGAGGGGTGGGGTCTGGATCCGCGATCAGCATATGCTGCAGCACGATCTCTGGACGCTCACTATCGCGCCAGCGGATCCGGTAAGCCGGCATCTTGGTACCCCGGCTCGTGGTCTGCTCAACAGGCTCCATCACCCAGCCGCGACGGGATCGCCCCTGGGGGTTGCGCTTCACAACCGCATCGGCGTGTTTGAAGCGAAAACCGACCCGCTCACCACTCATCCTGGGGGCTAGAACTTACTACATCCCATTATCCCATTGCATCGGCCACCTCCCGCGGGGGGGATTCGGGGCGAAGAAGGGGGAAGGCAATCACATCCCGAATGGAAGGGCTGTCCGTCAGGACCATGGCCAGCCGATCAATGCCAATCCCCAGGCCACCCGTGGGTGGCATGCCCACCTCCAGAGCCTCTAGAAAGTCCTCATCCACGGTCTGGGCCTCGGGATCCCCCGCCCGGTGCCGTTCCTGCTGCTGCTCCAGCCGGCTGCGCTGATCCACAGGGTCGATGAGCTCAGAAAAGGCGTTGGCGGTCTCACGACCGGCGATGAAGAGTTCAAAGCGCTCCACCAGGCCCGGTTTGGAGCGATGGGTGCGGGCCAGGGGGGAGGTTTCCACGGGGTAATCCAGCACGAACGTGGGCTGGATCAGGGAGCCCTCCACGGCCTGCTCAAAGGCTTCTACCAGCAACCGGCCCACGCTATCGGCCGCCTCCGGAACCTCCAACCCAGCGTCCAGAAGAGCCGCCGCCGCCTGGTCGCGGCTGGTGTAGGCGTTGAAATCCAGTCCGGTGGCCTCCCGCACCAGGGTGTGCATGGTCTCCCGCCGCCAAGGGGGGGTGAGATCAATCGGAGTGCCCTGGTAGCTGATAGAGGTGGTGCCGCAGACCACCTGGGCCGCTTCCGCCACCAGTTGCTCCGTGAGTTCCATCATGGAGTGGTAATCGGCATAGGCCTGGTAGATCTCTACAGAGGTGAACTCCGGGTTGTGGCGGGTGCTCACCCCTTCATTTCGGAAAATCCTGCCCAGCTCATACACCCGCTCAAAGCCCCCCACCAGGAGGCGTTTGAGATGGAGCTCGGTGGCAATGCGCAGAGTGAGGGGCAGATCCAGGGCGTTGTGGTGGGTTTCAAAGGGACGAGCATCCGCTCCCCCTGCCTGGGTCTGCAACACAGGGGTCTCGATTTCCAGAAACCCCCGCTCATCCAACCAGCGCCGCAGGGTGCTCACCAGCACCGCCCGTTTGCGGAACGTGTCCCGGGTGTGGGGGGACACAATCAGATCCAGGTGGCGCTGCCGATAGCGCTTCTCCACATCCGCCAGCCCATGCCACTTGTCCGGCAGGGGTTGGAGGGCCTTGCTGAGCATGGTCCATTCCGTCACCTTCACGGAGAGCTCCCCCCGATCGGTGCGGCGCAGTGTGCCCTCCACCCCGATCCAGTCGCCGATGTCTGTGAGAGTGGTGAGCTTGAGAAACCCATCCGGCTGGTCCGGTTGAACCGCATCAAGGTGGGCCTTTTCGATGTAGAGCTGAATGGGCCCACTTTCATCGGCCAGGGTGAAAAAGGCCAACTTGCCCATCACCCGACGGGTCAGGAGCCTGCCAGCCAGGCAGACCGCCTCAGCGCGTTCCTCGCCGTTTGGCAGATCGGCGTAGGCCTGTTGCAGCTCTGCCGCCCGATGGGTGGGGGCAAAGGAAAACGCATAGGGAAGAAGCCCATGGGCTTCCAGGGCTCGAGCCTTTTCCAGGCGGGTCGCGCGCAGATCCGACAAGACGAATGGGTGGGTTCAGGAGATGGCAGCCATCCTGAAGGAGCGCCGGCCCAGCGTCGGCTTAACCGGCCGCGGCCAGGGGGCCATCCGCCATGCGCTGGGAGGCATACCCCGTCCCCCGCACCGTCAAGATGAGCTCGGGATTGCGGGGATCGGGTTCGAGCTTGCCCCGCAGCCTGGCCACATAGACATCAACCACCCGCAGATCCGCGGCCCGGCGGGGGGGGTAGCCCCACAATTGCTCGAGAATCTCAGCCCGAGGCACAACGCGGCCTGGCTCGCGAAACAGAAGTTCGAGCAGGCTGAACTCGGTGTAGGTGAGGGCGATGCGCTGGCCATCGCGACTCACCTGCCTTCGGTTGGTGTCCACCACCAAATCTCCCAGGCAGAGCACGCCATTGCCCGCCGGCACATCCCGAGGTTCGGCCGTGGCCGAACCTCGGCCAACGCGACGCAGGATGGTGGCGATCCGCACCTCCAGCTCCTTGGGGCTGAAGGGCTTGGGCAGATAATCGTC
>JBJTUM010000055.1:0-24019 GCA_046080725.1 Cyanobium sp.
CACCCCCTTGAGCTGGCGCAACGCCTCAATCAGGGGTTGGGCCCCCACGGCAAAGGCCAGTCGATAGCCACCCAGGCACCAGCTTTTGGAAAATGAGAAAAGCTCCAGGCCACAGCGACGCCAATCGTTGTGGAGCAACAGGGCTGGGGCCGTGCCCTCTAGCGCCAGATCCACATAGGGGTTGTCATGAACCAGCACGATGTCATGGTCGATGGCCTTGGCCATGGCTTCTTCCAGCCAGCCCTGCTCTCCAGTAGTGGCCGTTGGGTTGTGGGGGAAGCCCAGCACCATCAACCGCAGGGCAGACCAGGTGCTCTGCGGCAGGCTCTCAAAGGCCGGCCGCCACCCCCGTTCCTCCTTCAGGGGCAGGGACACGGGGGTGGCCGATGCCAGGTGGAGCCCCCCCAGGTGGGAGGGATAGCAAGGATCGAGAACCAAGGCGGCATCCCCCGGATTCAACACGGCCAGGGGCAGATGGGCTGTGCCCTCCTGAGAGCCGATGAGGAGCAACACTTCCGCCTCGGGGTCCACCGCCACCCCAAAGCGACGCTCCACCCAGGCAGCTGCCGCCTCGCGAAAGGGTCGGGTGGCTCCGTGAAGGCAATAGGCCGAACTGGCCGGTTGCTGAAGCGCCGCTGCCATCGCCTCCAGAACCACCGCTGGTGGGGCCAGATCGGTGGAACCCAGCGAGAGATCGAGGAGAGGCCCTGGATCCCAAGCGCCGCGCCAGGAGTTACTAGCCTGCATGTAAGCCAGCTTGCGCTGGTCGTTGCGGGCGAAAACCCCGCTACCCAGCAGGGAAACCCTCTGAGAAATGGGCATCCACGGGATCAGAGATGGGCATCGACGAAAGCCTTGAGCTGGGCCTGGGGGAGGGCACCCTCATGGCGTGCCACCTCCTTGCCCCGACGGAAAAGAATGAGAGTGGGGAGGCCTTGGACGCCCAAACGTTCGATGGAGAGGGGGTTGGGATCGGCTTCCAACTTGGCCACCTGCAATCGCTCCCCATAGACCTGGGCTGCCCAAGTCATCATCGGGGCCATAAGGCGGCAAGGACCACACCACTGAGCCCACACATCAAGCAGGAGGAGATCAGAATCGCCAAGAGCCCCTGCTGCCACAGAGGCATCGTTGAGATCGACAACGCCAGATGGGGAGGGCGTCAGGGGATCAGCCACGGGATAGACCTCAGCACTGGTCTGATTGTATGGATCAGAGCTTGTCGATCGAGCGCTTCAGCTCTTGCAACTCGGCATCCACTTCGGCGGCCTGAGCCGGTTCAAGCTGGGGAACTGGGCCATTGGGGGCGGGGAGTTGGATGGGATTCGCGCCCCCCTCCAGCCTCTGCTTAAGTGCAGCCAATTCATCATCCACATCGCTGCTTTCCAGGGCCGCGAATTGGGATTCCAGATCGGCACCTGCTAGCTCAGCGGCGGCCTGGCTGCGGGCCTCCAGGCTCAGGACCTTCTCCTCCATCTGCTCGAAGGCCGCCATGGCGTTATTGGTGCCCAGGTTGTTCACAGCGGTTTGGAGTTGCTCCTGGGCCTGGGCAGCTTGGGCCCGGGCCTTGAGCATGTCCTTTTTGGTCTTCGCTTCGGCAATCTTGCCCTCTAGGGCTGTCAGGCTTTTCTTGAGGGTCTCCACCTGACCCGCCTGGCTGTTGATCTGATTATTCAGGGCGGTGGCGGTGTCCTGGTAGGTCTTGCGGCGGGAGAGGGCCTCCCTGGCCAGGCTGTCTTCCCCTTTCTGCAGCGCCACTTCGGCCCGTTGATACCAAGCCTTCGACTGGGTATCTGCCTGCTCAGCCTGGTTCTGTAGGCGCCTCTGGCTGGCAATGGCCGTAGCCACAGCCTGGCGAAGCTTCACCAGGTCGGCTTGCATGTCTGCCAAAGACTGGTCAAGGATTTTGGCTGGATCCTCCGCCTGGCTCACCAGATCGTTGAGGTTGGCACGGAGCAGGCGGCTGAGCCGATCAAAAAAGCCCATGGGCCGGGGCAGAACTGGGGATACCTTACGAAGGTATCTCTGTCTGGGGGTTTCGGCCCTGGGGTTAGCCGAACCTTACCCAAATCTCCTCCGTGCCTTCTTCGATAATTGAACGATGGGTCACTCTCCTTCACCATCCCGCAAACGCCGCTTGAAGGGCGCAAAACGTGGCATGGACCGGAAAGCAACGGGCCAGGAAAAAAAGGTTCTGGGCAATATCTCCTTCCTGATGCCCGCTCCCCCGGCTCCTGCCGAGGGCTTGGGGGCTTGTCTTGACTCCCTCCAACAGAGCTGGCAACGGGAGGGCCATCTGGCCGCCCTCTGGCAGGACTGGCCCCGACTGGCTGGCGCCCAGCTGGCCGCCCATTGCCGTCCCCTCACGCTGCAGGGAGGTGTGCTCACCGTTGGGGCAGCTCCGGGTCCCTGGCTGCAAGGATTGCTTTACACCCGCCATCAGCTGCTGGGGTCGCTCCGGGGGGCAGGGTTTGCCGTGCGGGAGGTGCGGGTGCAGCAGCACTACGTTCAACCCCTCCCCGCGGCGGGGGGGGAGGCGGAGGCCGATGTCTGGGCACGGCACCCAAGCCGCATTGATGTCCATGGCCTCGCAGACTGCCCCACCTGTCAGAGGCCGGCACCGACTGGCGAGATGGCCCTTTGGGGAATCTGCAGCTTTTGCCGTCGCTCCCAGCTCTCCGATCCAATCCCTTCCGCTTAGCCCGTGGGCTGAAGAAAGCGTTGGCGCCAGAGTCCTTCCAGGGTGCGCGCCTCAGGGGTGCCCTCCTCTGGAAAAGCCCCTAGGAAGTCCTTATCGCTGGACGGTTGATAAGGGCCCTGCTTGATCTCAAAAATCACGGTGTCGGGGGCCAGGGCCACAAGGGTGTGAAAGACACCCTCAGGGATCTCAACCCCCCGCAGAGGACCCGCCCCATCAAGGCGCAACTGCTGGATCACGGCTCCTTCAGGGTCGAGGAGGAGCACGCCCATCATGCCCTGCAACAGCAAAAAACATTCGAATCCCTCCCCTGGAGAAGACCGCAGGTGGCGATGGGGGCGCACGTAAGTGCCTGGCTGCATCACATTCAGAAACCGCTGAACAAGTTCAGGCTCGGCATGGAGGTTGTGGTTGCGGCGCAGGCGCACAGAGTTGCGGGCCTCGGCGGCCACCGCGTCAAAAAGGGCCTGATCCAAGCATTTGAGCTGAGGAATGGTCATGGTCAGGCGCCACCACGGAAGAGATGATGGTGCTGGGCTGAGTAGAGCAGGGAGCGGGCTTGGCCTGAACCCGCAAGGGCGGGGCTGACCACATAAAGGGTGGTGCGAATCAAACCCCGCTCCCGGCTGGTGGCGGCCATCTGGTGCAGGGGCACCACCTTGAGCCACTGATCCGGCCAGCTGACGCGATAGCCAATGGCGACCGGCGTCTCCGGGGGGTAGTGCAGGAGAAGTTCCCGCTCCACCTCCTCCACGTTGCGGGCGCTGAGATAAAGGCAGAGTGAGGCACCGAGGGCAGCCAGGCGGCTAAGGGACTCCCCCTCGGGCATCCCGGTGCGCCCGCCGGCTCTGCTGAGCACAATGGTTTGAACCACACCCGGCAGGGTCAACTCGCTGCCGAGGGCAGCGGCTGTGGCCTGATAGGCACTGAGACCAGGCACCACCTCCACCTCCAGGCCCGCATCTGCCATGCGGCTGATCTGTTCCGCCAGGGCGCCATACAGACAGGGATCCCCGTCATGCAGGCGCACGACCCTCAAGCCGGCACGGGCCCGTTGCAAGAGGGTCTCCATCACCTCCTCAAGGGTGAGGGTGCTGGTGCCGATCCGTTCGCACTCCGGCTGAGCGAGGGCAGCGATGCGAGGGTTCACCAAGGAATCGGTCCAGAGGAGCACCTGGGCCTGCTCGATGGCGGCAGCTGCCCGAAGGGTGAGGAGATCAGGGGCGCCGGGACCGGCCCCCACGATCTGCACGGGGAGAAGGGACGGTTCACTCATGATGAGACGCCAGCGGGATCAGGAAGGGACTGGCGGCGGCTGTAGAGCCACCAAAGGCCGAGGCCACCCAGGGCCATCAAAAGCAGACTCACGAGCTGGGCCATGCGCAGGCCGCCGCTGCAGAAGGGTGGTTGGGAAAACAGGCAGAGGGGATCAAGCCTGAGGCCTTCGATCCAGAAACGGCCGCAGCTGTAGGCCATGAGATAGATGCAGGTCAGGGCCCCGGCAGGAAGCTCGAGACGTCCCTTGGAGGCTTGCCGAAAGAGAATGAGCAGCAGGGTACACACCCCAAGATTCCAAAGGGATTCGTAGAGGAAGGTGGGGTGAAAGGTGCCTTGATCGATGAATTCTTCAGGGCGGCGGGAGGGGGGAATGGTGAGCTTCCAGGGCAGGTCTGTGGGCAAGCCAAAGGCTTCTGAATTGAAAAAGTTGCCCCAGCGGCCGATCGCCTGACCCAGGGCCACGGCAGGCATCAGTACATCCACCAGAGGCCAGAAGCGCTGCCTTCGCCAACGGCAGAACAACACGGTGGCCAGGGTGCCTCCGATGAGGGCCCCATGGATGGCGATGCCCCCGTGCCAGATGGCCAGCATTTCTCCCCACTGCCCTTGATAGTGGCGCCATTCCAGGAGCACGTAGTAAATGCGAGCACCCAAAACAGCACCGATCACAAGAACGGGGAGCAGATCGCTCACCACCGTTGGATCAATGCCTCGCCGGCGGGCCAGACGGCGTGCCAACAGCAAACCAAGCACAACCGCCGTGGCGATGAGCAGTCCGTACCAACGCAGTGTGAAGGGCCCCAGCTGGAGCTGGGGCCCAGGAGAGGTGAACAGGGCCTGGACCATGGAGATGGGGGTCAGACGATCCCTTCAGCCGCCTGAACTTTCTCCACCTGGCGCTTCTTGAGGACCAGAAGGATCTGGGCCAGGGCCACGGAAGCGAGGAAAGCGAGCAAGCCGTAAATCCGGATGGGGTTTTGGAGCACCACTTCTGCATCCACTTGGCCGAAACCACCCACATTGGGGTCGTTGGTCAAGGGAGCACCTGCGTCCAGAGTGTCACCCGTTTTGACAAGCAGGCTGGGCCCAGCTGGGACGGTCTCGGTCACAGAAGACCCATCAGCCTTGGTGATTTCCACCACCTGGGCTCCCTTTTCACCCTCGCTGATGGAGGAGATAGTGCCTGCAGCCGGGGCGGTAAAGACGCCGTTGTTGCTCTTTTCTCCCGTTGGATACACCTGGCCCCGCCCCCTGTTGCCACCCACGTGGAGCTGATATTTTCCGAAATGGATGGAGCTGTCAGTGGCAGGATCGGGGGAGAGGATCGGAAAAACAATGGTTTGGTGCTGGTCTCCAGGAAGAGGACCCACAAGAAGAATATTGGGCTGGGTTTCGCTGTATTGGGTGTAGTAGATGCCAGAGGTTTCTTCTTTCAACTCCTCACTTAAGCGCTCTGGGGGGGCCAACTTGAAACCCTCGGGCAACATCACCACTGCCCCCACATTCAGTCCTGTCTGGGAGCCATCCGCCGCGACCTGCTTCACACTGGCGTCATAGGGAATTTTCACCTCAGCCTTGAACACCGTGTCTGGGAAGACGGCCTGTGGAACTTCTACCCGGGTAACTTTCTTTGCCAGGTGGCAGTTAGCGCAAACGAGCTTGCCGGTGGCCTCCCGAGGAGTGGCGTAATTCTGTTGAGCCCAGAAGGGATAGGCCCAGCTGGGAGTGGCCCCGCCGATAAGGGCAACGAGGGCAAGGGTGAAAGAGACGAGACTGCCGACGAGGGCCTGAAGGGGACGACGCATGGGTGAAACGGCGAGGGCAGGCAAAGGGGAGGGGGAAGAGAATGGGGGATGGGAGGTCAGGCCCACCAAGGGGACTCCCCATTGCGGAAGTCGGTTTCCGTCCATTGGCTCACGAACACCGTGTCGTTTTCAACCGCGACATGGGCCAGAGCCAGGGAGAGGGGAGCAGGACCACGCACCACTTTTCCAGTGGCGTCGTATTGACTGCCATGGCAGGGGCACATGAATTTATTGGCTCCGCTGTTCCATGGGACCACGCATCCCAGGTGGGTACAGATGGCGTTGATCCCGTAGCTGCCAATCGCCTCCGGACCGTCGACGATCAGATAGGTGGGATCGCCCTTGAGGCCTTGAACCAGGCTGCGATCCCCCTCCTTGTGGCTGGACAACCACCCTGTGGCGGTGACCGTGTTGCCGAGCTCATCTTTCGCTGTGGTGCCACCGCCTGAGCCAGCCGCTTTAGGAGGAATGAAGTAGCGCGCCACCGGGTAGAGGGCACCCAGGGTGACACCGGTGATCGTGCCGAAGGTGAGCAGATTCATGAACTGCCGCCGACCCATCCCGGGCACGTCAGCGGGGGAAGACGCTGCAGGAATTTGGGTCATATGGCAGGACCGGAGAAGCGGTGGGCTATCGCCTGGACATTATGAACTGCACCCGGTCGATGCTGGGAGCGAAAGGCCGGCTCCGATGAAAGGCTTCACGGTTCGATGTGGGCAGGTGGGGAGGCAGGAAGCCGCACAATGATGGAGCTGTGATCGACAGCCCATGACCGAGCCCGAGGTCACCCTCAACGCAGATGAATTGATTGGGTTGCTGCAACGCCGTTGGCAGGTCTCCTACGACCTGCGATTGGTGCAGCGTCAGGGGCGTCTGTATTTCCAGGTGATGTGGGGGCACCTGGAGCAGCAGTCTTTTCCCATGACCCCCCAGGCCTATCGCCAGAGGGTGGCCCAGGTTGCGGCCACCCTGAATGCGTTGGGAGCGGCTCACCAGGTGCGCATCTGGTTGGTGGAAGGACGGGATCGCCCCAGGATGGGCAAGGCGCTCTCGCTGGCGCTCAACCTGTCGGACCCTAGGGCCGTGGAGTTCCTGCTCTGATCAGGGCTTGATCGCGGTTTGATCGGGGGCCGCCTCAGGGGGGATCGGAGGATTGGGTAAGCCATCCCCCCGACTGGCTCAGGGCCACCAGGACTACGCCCAGGCCGTAGAGAGCGGTGATCGCTCCGGAAAGCAGCAACATAGTGATCGGATCCGTGGAGGGGGTAAGCACGGCCCCTGCAAGGGCGCTGATCAGCACCACCCAGCGCCAGGCCCGCACCATGGTGGGGGCATCCAGCAGGCCCAACGCTCCTAGCACCAGTTGCAACACGGGTAGCTGGAACGCCAGGGCGGTAGCCACCATCAGCAAGAGCACGAAATCGAGATAGCGCTCGATCGACCAGAGGGGCTCCACCACATCGGCGCCGTAACTCACCAAAAATCGCAGGGCCGCAGGCACCAGGGCCCACCAGGCGAACGCCAGACCGACAAAGAAGAGCACGCTGGACGCTCCCACCGCAGGAGCCAATAGTCGTCGCTCCCGCCGGGTGAGCCCCGGCAGCACGAACCCCAACCCCTCGAACAACCACCAGGGCAGGGCCAGCACCAACCCCGCATACCCAGCCACCTTGAGCGTGACGAAAAGGAATTCACCCGGGGCCAGCTGCAGGAAACGGATCCCTTGCGCCGGCTGCTCCAGGAGCCGCACCAGAGGTCGCACCAGCAACAGGGCGCCGGCAGCGGCGACCACGAGCACAACTAGAGCCCTCAAAATCCGGCGGCGGAGCTCTTCCAGATGCTCCACCAGGCTCATCTCCACTTCGCCTGGCAACTCATCATCAAAACTCTTCACCCCAGGGTCTGAAGCCATGGACGACCCAGGAGCAGGGGAATCGGCAGGGGGGGACAGGGGGATGATGTCCGTCATGGATGACCCTGAGTTTAGGAAGCCCCTAGCAACAGCCGGGCCTGCTCAGGGTGGCCCCAGAGAATTTCCCCCCCCCGATGGCGCACGGTGCCGGTCACGCTGCCGGGAAGGCGCTGGAGCACTTCCGTAGGCACCATGACCACAGGCACCCGGGTGTTCCCCCTACCACGGCTGAAATGGGCCGCCAGATCGGCTGCAGCCTTGAGATCGGCTTCGTCGGCCGGTCCTGCGGAGGCTTTCAACACCACATGGCTGCCCGGCATCTCTTGAGCGTGAAACCACAGATCGCCCCGTCGGGCCTGGCGAAGGCTGATCCAATCGTTCTGGCGATGGTTGCGCCCCACCTGAAGGCACAGGCCGGATGGAGACCTCAGCTCCAGGGGGTGGGGGGCGGCCCGTTCCCCGTCTCCTCGCCGCCGCTGCTGGGACCCCTTGGCGGAGCCGACCCTGGCCTTCGTCTCAAGCTGTTGGAGGTCTTCCTCCAGCGCCACGAGCTGATCCGCCTGATCCGCCTGATCCGCATAGACCAGGGCCTCCTCCAGCCAGGCCAGCCGTTGCCGGTGGGCGTCCAGACGGGGGGTGATGGCGGCCACGGAACGGCGCAGTTTGCGGGCACGCTTGTAGAGCACCTGTGCCTGCAGGATCTGCTCCTTCTCAGGAGGGAAAAGGCTGAGGAGCCCATCTGCCTGCCGTTGCAGCGCTTCACTGCCGGTGGCAGCCTCCAGAAGGGCCTGCTGGTCGATCATCAGACGGGCCTCCCTCTGGTGCAGTGCCCCAAGACGCTGACACAGGGTTTGGCGGTGCTGGTTCAGCTTGCGGGCCTCCAGCCAGGTCTGTGTGAGGCGCGCAAGGGCCCCATGGAGCGCCAGTGACACGGGGGGCTGATCAGGGGCGGCTGGCGCCGGCCAGCAGCGGACCTCCCCTTGGATGGTGCAACTCAGAGAAAAGCGTTCCCCTTCCACGGTCTGGAGCCAGCGCTGCCACTGCTGCCACAGCAGACCCCACTGCTCAGCATTGAGCTCTCGCACCGGTTGCTGGGGATCGAGAGAGGTGCCTCCACTGGGTAAGGGCGCCTCTAGGAGCTGGCGCACCAAGGCGGGGCTGACACCTTGATAGGCCTCAATCAGAGCAGCGGACAGGGGCTGGGGCAGGGCCATCAAGCGCCGTTGCCAGCGTTCGAACGACTCTTCCGCGCGCGGAGGTTCTCCTCGCAGGGGCGGAGGAGGGGTGTAGGGATCCCCAGTGCCGATGGGCCGCCACCGGGACTGCTCCGCTCGCACCTGCCGGGCCAGGGTGATCACCTGCTCCTGGCCATGGAGCAAGAAGAGATTGCTGTGGCGACCCATCAGCTCCAGCACCAGTTGCCGCTCAACCGGTTCCCCGGGGCGAGGCGCGAAATCCAAGGTGACCACCCGCTCCCAGCCCTGCTGGCCCACGGCCACAAGGGCCAGACCGCGGAGGCCATGCTGAATCTGGCGGGCCAAGGTGCTGCCTTCCCCATACCTTGGCGGGGGTGGGATCGCCAAGAGCCTGGGGGCTTCTGCCAACCAGCTCAACTCCAGCCACTGGAGCCCACCGAGGTGGCGTAGGGCCAATTGCAGTGTATGGCCATCGCTCTGTTGGGCTTTCTCAAAGCGGCTGGGCACCAGGACACTGCGAAGCTCCCCCACGAGGGCTCGGAGGATGGTGGCATCGATCGGCTGGAGGCGTGAGGGGGGAATGGGCGAGCCCATCGGAGGGCAAGAGACCTTTACTGTTCGGCCAATAGTCTGCGGCCTGCTGCGGAAAGGATGACAATCCCTACAAGCAACCCCACAGTGGGCAGCCCTGGCCGGCTCACGGTGCTCACCGGACCGAGCGGGGTAGGGAAAGGCACCTTGGTCAAGGCCCTCTTAAAGCGCCATCCAGAACTGTGGCTCTCAGTGTCGGCGACGACCCGTGCGCCCAGGGAAGGGGAGTTGGATGGGGTGCATTACTTCTTTCTTAGCGCGGAAGACTTTGCCCAACAGGTGAAGGGAGATGGCTTCCTGGAATGGGCCACTTTTGCAGGAAACTGCTACGGAACGCCTCGTGCTGCCGTCGAGCAGCGATTGACAGAGGGCCAACCGGTGTTACTGGAAATTGAGGTAGAAGGAGCCAGGCAAGTGCGTCGAAGCTTTCCAGTCGGTCTTCAGATCTTCGTGGCTCCACCCTCCTTCGAGGAGCTGGAGCGACGCATTCGCGGCCGGGGCACAGAGGCCGAAGAGGCTATCCAGCGGCGGCTGGCCCGAGCCCGGGAGGAACTGGCAGCGGCCACTGAGTTTGATGCGGTGTTGGTGAATGGAGATCTGGAGGCGGCGGGCCATGAACTCGAGACGCTCATGGGACTCGCTGGCAGTTAACACAAAAAAACGGCCATAAGGCCGTTGATCCGATGATGTTTGGGGTGGCTCATCAAAGTGGGTGGAACAGCAAATCGGGATAGAAACGATTGAATTCGATCATGATTCCAGCAGTGATGGTGAACCAGATCGCTGCAAAAACAGGCGCGGTGGTAAGGAACTTTTTCATGGTTGTGGTGCTGGAGGAAGTTAACGGCGTGGATTAGCGAGGAGAGACAGTCACCTTGCTGTCGGCCTCGACCAACTTGCCGCTGGTGTACTCCCGCACTGCTGCCAAGGGCCAGCTTGCGGCTGCCAGGGTGCTCTTGAAAGCAAGGGGGAGATCGATCTGGATTTCTTTCATGGTCGCGTCCTTGTCGCCACGAACGGCAATCAGATAGGTGCGACCTGCCCAGCCAATGCAGCCAGCGATGTAGAGAAAAGCGATGCCAGGAATGATGAAATCACCGGCATGGCTCCAACGCCCATCAACGATCAAGTGGGGGAGACCGTCGGTGCCACAGAGGGCCTGGCTGTAAAGCCTGAAGCGGGCTTTGGCCTGTTCGGTTTTGGCGGCTCCGGCCCGCTGCTGGAAACGGACATTTTCCGTGCAGGGGGTGAGGCCACCGATATCGGCTTGGGCCGTAGGCGCCCATCCAAAGATCAGGAAGGCGGTGAGGAGAACGGCGAAGAGACGGCGCATGGATGGGGGCCGCGGGTCAGGATGTCATCGCGGAGAGTAAGGGAGGGCCAAGGGGCCCATGCCATCAGTTCTGGCCCTCGAAACAAGTTGTGACGAGTCGGCCGCCGCCATCGTCAGTGAGCAAGGGGTTCTGGCGTCTGCCGTGGCCTCCCAGGTAGAGGAGCATGCCCGCTGGGGCGGGGTCGTGCCAGAGATCGCCTCCAGGCGCCACCTGGAGGCTCTCCCGGGGCTGATTGAACAGGTGCAACGGGAGAGCGGCCTGCAACTCGGAGCACTGGATGCCATTGCCGCCACGGTGACACCCGGCCTGGTGGGCGCTCTGCTGGTGGGATCGGTGATGGGCCGAACCCTTGCCCGGCTCCACGACAAGCCCTTTTTGGGGATGCATCATCTAGAAGCCCACCTGTGGTCCGCTTCCCTGGAGGCGGACCCTCCACCCTTTCCGCACCTGGTGCTCCTGGTGAGCGGCGGGCACACCGAACTGGTTCGGGTGGAGGGTCCTGGCTGCTATCAGCGCCTGGGGCGGAGTCGGGATGATGCGGCAGGCGAATGTTTCGACAAAGTGGCCCGCCTGCTGGGGCTGGGCTACCCGGGGGGACCGGCCATCGAGAAGGCCGCGGGGGGAGGGGATGACCAGCGTTTTGCCTTCCCCAAATGCAGGGTGTCGCTGCCGGGTGGGGGGTTCCATCCCTACGACTTCAGTTTCAGCGGGCTAAAGACGGCCGTTGCGCGACAGGTGCAGAGCTTGCGGGAAAAGAGCGAGCCACTGCCCCTGGCAGATCTGGCCGCCAGCTTCGAGCGGGTGGTAGCCGAGGTGCTGGTGGAACGAAGCCTGCGCTGCGCAGAGGATGGGGGCCTCGACACCCTGGTGCTCGTGGGCGGAGTGGCGGCGAACCGCAGACTCCGGAGTCGCCTCCAGGAACAGGCTGCAGCGCGAGGCATCTCCTGGCAGGTGGCTCCCCTCGCCTACTGCACCGACAATGCGGCGATGGTGGGCCAGGCGGCCCTGCAAAGGCTGATGGCAGGACAAACGAGCTCCATCTGCTTGGGCGTAGCGGCTCGCTTCCCCCTGGAGGAGGCGGATCGGCTCTACGACACCCCTCCATGCTTCTGAAGGCAGGGATCCATCCAATTTCCCTCAACATCCAGTAGATTTCCTTTTCTTTTCTAGGCCCAACACGAGGTGGGTCTCAGCCATGGAAACGGCTAGCCCCTCCAACAGGACCCCAGAGACGGCGGACACGCCTGGTGCGGATGCCGATCCTCAACCTGTTTCCCAGCGAGAGCTCAATGCCTGGCGACGGGGGTTCACCCCTCAAGCGGAAATCTGGAATGGCAGGCTCGCCATGGTTGGCCTTTCCGTAGGCCTCACAGTGTTGATCGTGGCCCGACTCGCTCACCACAGCTGACCGTCCCCTCGAACCCACGCGGTGAGCGCTAAAAACGGCCCGGCAACCTCTGAGCCAGTTCATTGGGTTTGAGACTGTGGTGCATGGCCTCTTCCGGAGTGGCATGGCCTGCCTCCACCAGCTGGGCCAAAGACTGGTTGATGGTCACCATGCCATCAAATGAGCTCCGTGACATGATGACCTCGATTTCATCAAGCTGACCACCCTGGATATAATCGCGACAGGCATCTGTATTCACAAAGAAATCAAAGTACCCTGCACGTTTGCCATCAGTTGTCTTGATGAGACCCTGGGAGAGAACAGCCAGAAGAGCCTCGGAAAGCGTGCGCCGCACGCTTTCTTGCTCCTGGGGCGGATACATGCTCAGAACGCGCTCCACGGTTCGCACAGCGGAGTTGGTGTGGAGGGTTCCGAACACCAAGTGTCCAGTCTGAGAGGCCTCAATGGCCGTGCTGAGAGTTTCCAGATCCCTGATCTCCCCAATCAAGATCACATCGGGATCTTCCCTTAGAGAGGCCCGAAGGGCATTGCGGAACACCTTGGTGTGCAAACCAACTTCCCGCTGACGGACCAGTGACAGCTGACTTTCGTGGACAAACTCCACCGGATCTTCAATCGTGAGAATATGACGTTTCATGGTGGTATTGATAAAGTTGATAATCGCTGCCAGAGTCGTGCTTTTCCCAGAACCCGTAGGCCCTGTTACCAAAAAAAGGCCCTTGGGACGTTCAGCGAGCGTTCGGAGCTGCTCTGGAAGATTGAGCTGCTCAATGGTCGGCATCTTCGTAGGAATCAACCGCAGAACCATGGCACTTCCCCGCAACGTTTCAAGCACATTGATGCGCACCCGCACGAAAGAAAAACTATAGGAACCGTCGTATTCCTTCTCCCGATGAAAGAAATCCACATCGGAGGGTTCGAGAATCTCGCGCAGCCAATCACGAAACGTGGGCTTATCGGTCTGCGGCCAGCCCGTTCGTACCATCTCACCGCGATTGCGATAGCGGGGCTCTTCACCCACCCCGAGATGAACATCGGAAAAATCATTCTCAAAGGCGATCCGCACGATCCCTTCCATCGTGGCGGGAAGGTGGGGAGGGATCCCCCTTTGCCCCACAGCGGGCTCTGGGGCGGACAAGCCGTGGGGAGCCTGGCGAAGCGGCGGTGGCGGCGGTGGCGGCGGTCCACCATTCGTCTTTGCGAACGGGTCAGAGCCCACGGGGCGCACATTGGACGCGTGGACCATAGAGCCTGAAAACCGTTGCAGTCATGGTGCCATTCCTGAACCCGATCTGCAGACGCCAGGGTGGACCGTGGGACCACGATCTCTAGGATCCTGAGGTCTGCAACCGGGTCTTGTCTGCTGCTGCCGGTGCCCTGCCGCTGGTCACCATTGTTCTGGGCACCCGCCCTGAGGCCATCAAGCTCGCGCCTGTGATCCTGGCGTTTAAGAAGGCCGAGGATTTTCAGACCCGGGTGGTGCTCACCGGGCAACACCGTGAAATGGTGAGCCAGGTCATGGATCTCTTCGGGCTGAAGGCGGATCACGACCTGGCCCTGATGGCACCCCAGCAGACCCTGACCCACGTCACCTGTGCCGCCCTCCAGGGCCTCAAAGAGGAATTCCATGCCCATCGCCCTGCCCTGGTGCTGGTGCAGGGCGACACCACCACGGCCTTTGCCAGTGCCCTGGCCGCCTTCTATGAGCAGATCTCCGTGGGGCATGTGGAGGCCGGACTGCGCACCGACAACCTCTTGGATCCTTTTCCGGAGGAGGCTAATCGCCGCCTGATCTCCCAGATTGCCCAGCTGCACTTTGCCCCCACCGAGCGCTCAGCGGCCAATCTGCGGGCTTCCGGGGTGGTGGGGGAAACAATCACCACCGGCAACACGGTGATCGATGCGCTCCTGCAAATGGCAGCAACCACTCCGCAATGGGAGCTGCCGGGCCTCGACTGGAACCACCAACGGGTGCTGCTCGCCACAGTGCACAGGAGAGAGAACTGGGGCGAACGGCTTGAGGACATCGGCAGAGCCTTTCTCGCCCTGCTCGATCTGTTCCCCGATACGGCCCTGCTGCTGCCGCTCCACCGCAACCCAACGGTGCGGGAGCCCCTGCAGGCCCTCCTGGGAAACCACCCCCGGGCCTTTCTCACCGAACCCCTTGATTACGACAGGCTGGTGGCGGCCATGCGGGGTTGCACCCTGCTGCTCACGGATTCCGGCGGGTTGCAGGAGGAAGCACCTGCCCTGGGTAAGCCCGTGCTCGTGCTTCGTCGCACCACGGAACGGCCTGAGGCCATCGATGCTGGAACGGCCAAGCTGGTGGGCACGGAGAGCACATCAATCGTGGCGGAAGCGAGCCGCCTGCTCCAGGATCCCGAGGCCTACGCCGAGATGGCCCAGGCTCACAACCCCTTCGGAGATGGCTACGCGAGCGGTCGGATCCTTGCGGCGGCCCGAAGGTTCATGGCTTCCTCTGCTTCGCCCACGGGGGAAGATCAATGAAAATCCGGGTCCCGGGTTCCAGACCCGAGAGGATCTGGGTGTCTTTCCCGCTGCTCACCCCCAATTCCACCGGCTGAAAGGTGGGCTGACGATTTTTCCCCACCAGCAAAACCCCGGGCCGCCCCTTTTCCGTCACCACCGCCACCGTGGGGACGAGGGTGCGGGCAGGCAGGCTGCCGGTCTTGAAATCCACATCGGCTGTCATGCCGATCCTGAGCTCCGGAGGCGGGTTCAGCAAGCCCAGCTTCACATCAAACGAGGTGACGTTATTGAGCTTCACGGCACGGGGGGCGATCTGGCGAACCTGGGCCGGGAAGCGACGATCGGGGAAGGCATCCACTCGCACATCGGCCGGCTGGCCGACCCGGAGCCGGCCGAGATCGCTTTCCGGCACCTTGGCGATCACTTCCAATCCCTGGGAGAGCTCGACAATGGAAGAACTGGTGGCCCCTGCGGTGGCAGACGCCGTGGTGGTGGGGGTTACGAACGCACCGGGTTCGGCAAAGCGCTGGGATATCACCCCCGCAAACGGGGCACGCACGACGAGCTCATTGACCTCCACCTGACGTTGCTGGATCCGCTGCATCGCCGCGGCCACCGCCATCCGCTTCACCTCGTAATCCGCCTGGAAGCGCTGGAGATCATTGAGGCTGATGGCACCCTGGCGATGGAGAGGCAGGTTGCGGGCTAATTCGCTGCGGCTGCGCTCCAGCTCGGCCTGGGCTGAACGCAGGTTGGCCTGCAGCTCCCCGAGCCGATCCCGCAAATCACCAGAATCCATAAAGGCGATGGGTTGGCCTTCCTCGACCCTGTCTCCCTCATCCACCAGGAGCTCCCGGAGCTGGCCCTGGCGCTTGGGACTCACATTGACTCTCTCGACCGCATCCAGTTCACCGCTGGCGGTGACCACCCCGGGCAGGCTTCCACTGCGAGCCAAGACCGTGTAAGGAGCGACGTTCTGCTGGGAGGCCGAGCGCTGGCGCTGCCAAAGGCCCAGGCCAGCCAGCAGGGCCACCAGGGCCGCCAGGGCGATCCACAACGGCCGGCGGGATCGGGCCTGGCGCAATGGCAGAGCACGGGGAGGGGAAGGCACCACCGCGGGAGGGGAGGCCACCGGCTCGAGAGAGCGGATCGGACGCGGGGCAGTCATCGGTGGACGGGAAGTCGCACCAGTCTCGCGGGTGATGGGTTGATCTGCGGCGCCTAGATTCCCGACCATGCTCAAAGCCGGAATCGTCGGCCTGCCCAACGTCGGCAAGTCGACCCTCTTCAACGCCCTCGTGGCCAATGCCCAGGCCCAGGCGGCCAACTTTCCCTTCTGCACCATCGAGCCCAACACGGGCGTAGTGGCCGTGCCCGACAGCCGGCTGCAGCAGCTGGCAGACCTCTCCCACTCGCGGGAGATCGTGCCCACCCGGGTGGAGTTCGTGGACATTGCCGGGCTGGTAAAAGGTGCCAGCCAGGGCGAAGGCTTAGGCAACAAATTTCTCGCCAACATCCGCGAGGTGGACGCCATCGTTCATGTGGTGCGCTGCTTCGAGCATGGGGACGTGATCCACGTGTCGGGGTCGGTGGATCCGGTGCGGGATGCGGAGGTGATCAAGCTGGAGCTGGGACTGGCCGATCTCTCCCAGATTGAGAAGCGCCGGGAACGCCTGAAGAAACAGGTGCGCACCAGCAAAGAAGCCCAGCTGGAGGATGGGGCCTTAGCCCGCCTGCAGGAGGTGCTGGAGGCAGGAGGTGCCGCCCGCAGCGTGGCCCTCAGCGAAGATGAAGCCGCCCTGGTCAAGCCCCTGGGGCTGCTTACAGCCAAGCCGATCATCTATGCCACCAATGTGAGCGAAGACGATCTGGCCGCTGGCAATGCCCTCACCCAGGCGGTGCAGGCCCTAGCGGCGAAGGAGGGGGCGGCGGCGGTGGCCATCTCCGCCCAGGTAGAGGCCGAACTGATCGCCCTCCCGGAAGAGGAGCGGCAAGAGTTCCTTGAGGGGCTTGGGGTGAACGAGGGAGGGCTGAAGAGCCTGATCCGCGCCACCTACGACCTGCTGGGGCTAAGGACCTACTTCACAACGGGCGAGAAGGAAACCCGTGCCTGGACCATTCGGGCCGGCATGACAGCGCCTCAGGCCGCAGGAGTGATCCACACGGATTTTGAACGGGGCTTTATCCGGGCCCAGACCATCGGCTACACGCAGATGCTGGAGGCCGGCTCCCTGGCGGAGGCCCGCAACCGGGGCTGGTTGCGGAGTGAGGGGAAGGAGTACGTGGTGGCCGAGGGGGATGTCATGGAGTTTCTCTTCAACGTGTGACCCTGGAATGAAGGCCGTGAAACGGGGAGACCTGCTTGCTGGCCTCACCGTGGCGGCATACCTCGTGCCCCAATGTCTCGCCTACGGAGAGCTGGTAGGCCTGCCACCGGTGAGCGGCCTCTGGTCCATGGTTCCCGCCATGGTGATCTACCCCCTACTGGGAAGCTCTCGCCAGCTTTCGGTAGGCCCGGAAACCAGCACCGCCCTGATGACTGCGGCTGTGGTGGCCCCCTTGGCAGCGGGGGATGCTGCGCGCTACTGGGCCATCGCCAGCCTGTTGGCCTTGGTGGTGGGGCTCCTCTGCGGGCTGGGGGCGGCCTTGCGGCTGGGTTTTCTGGCGGATCTGCTCTCCAAACCCATCCTGGTGGGTTATCTGACAGGGGTAGCCGTGTTGATGGTGTGCGGCCAACTCCATGCCCTCACGGGCACGGGCCAGCGAGCCGACACCCTCCTGGAGGCGGTGCAGCAAAGGTGGCTCGTGCAGGGCAGCATCCATGTCCCCACGCTGGTTGTGGCCTTGGGGGCCCTGGCTCTCATGCTCACCCTGCAGCGCTGGGCCCCAGGCTGGCCTGGCCCCCTCTTGGCGGTGCTTCTGGCCACGGCGGCCGTCCCCCTGCTCCATCTCGACCAGCGCGGCGTTGCCCTGATTGGCCCCATCCCAGCAGGGATCCCCTGGCCCCAGCTACCCGCCGTTCCTTGGGACCCGAGCATGCTCCAGCCCCTGCTTGCAGGGGCCCTGGGTATTGCGCTAGTCGGCTACTCCGACACCATGCTCACAGGCAGGGGCTTCGCCCATCGCAGCGGTGATCGCCTGGACGCCAACGGGGAACTGCTGGCCCTGGCGGCGGCAAACATGGGCAGCGCCCTGTTTCGGGGCTTTCCCGTGAGCAGCAGCAACACCCGCACGGCTCTGGCCGATGCGGCCGGCTGCCGCAGCCAACGGTATGCCCTGGTGGCCGCGGCCGTCACCCTGCTGGTGCTCCTGGGCCTCCGCCCGGTGTTGAGCCTCTTCCCACGGCCCGTACTGGCGGCCATCGTGGTGTATGCAGCCCTACGGCTCATCGATCCTGGGGCCTTCGTGCGCCTCTGGCGGTTTCGGCCCAGCGAGTGTCTGCTCGCCCTGGGCACATTGGTGGGTGTATTGCTTACGGGCCTGCTCACAGGCGTCGCCCTAGCGGTGGGGCTCTCCGTGGTAGCTCTCTTTAGTCGTCTGGCCCGGCCGCATGCCGCTGTGATGGGGGAGGTGCCCGGACTGGCAGGCTTTCACGATGTAGCGGATTGGGAAGGAGGGCGCACCATTCCTGGTCTGGTGCTGTTTCGCTACGACGCCCCCCTGTGTTTCGCCAACGCTGAGGATTTCTGCCGCCGGGTGCTGGCGGCCTTGGCCGAGGCCCACCCGCCAGCGGAATGGCTGGTGGTGAATGCTGAAGCCATCGTGGAAATCGACAGCACGGCAGCTGAGATGCTCCTCGGATTGCAACGGGAACTCGCGGAGCGGGGCGTGCGGCTGGCCCTAACCCGGGTGAAACGGGAACTGTTTGCCCAGCTGGCGGCCGCCGGGGTGGTGGAACGGGTGGGCAAGGAACACCTGTATCCCACCATTCCCACCGCTGTGGCCGCCTTTGCGCGCAGGGGGGGGTCAACGCAGGCCTGATTCAGGGAGAATGGCTCCAGCTCAACCCCCTTGAACGAGCCGAGACATGGACCAAGGAGCCCCTAAGCCCCCAGCACCCACAACGCCACCAACGTTTTCTGAAGCAGGGCACCATGATTTCGAGGCCCAGAAACGGATCCATCAGCAAATCCGCAACGATCCGGATTACGACGATTGGGAATACGGCACCGAACCCCTCCCCCATGAAGCCTGGAGCGGAGAACAGACCACCCCTGATCACCCCCCAGCGACACAAGAAGCCCCCTAACGCAAAGCTGATCGGCAAGCCCACCCATCAGCGGTGCCACCAGTCCCGCGCCAGGAGGCATCACTCGCCGCGTCAACGCCGGAAAGCAACCTGAAAAGGGCCACCTCTCACAGCGTCAGGGGAAACTGGGAGAACTACTTGCTGTGTCCGTCCTCTGCTGGTGTCAGTCTCGAGCCCCTGTCACCGGTGGTGCGCCATGGCCTCCTGTCTGCTGGTGGCGTTTGCCCCAGTTGGGGCATCGCCCCTGAGGGCTGCAGAGGTGTTGGAAATCCAGCTGGACTCCCTCCGGCTGCCGATTTCCTTAGCCCAGCTGGACAGCTGGAGCCGCCGGGAAGGAGATCGGAGCCGATTGCCCCAGGGGAAGGAGAACTCGGATCTCGCGATCTGGTTCAGCCTGCTGGAGGGGGGGAGCCAGGAGGATCTGCGTCAGCTGCTGCGGGCCCCCCTGCTGCGGGACCAGGGTTTTGGCCGCCAACTGCTCGACAGCTGGGCCGGCAGCCAGATGCTGGCCGAGGTGGGCCACCTGCTCACGACTCCCTCCGGCCAGAGCACCACACCCCTGCTGCAGGTCACCTTGCGGCGCCTGTTGGAAGAGCGGCGGGAGGTATCCATGCTGGAGCTGTTGCGGGCCGTTCCGGAACCCCGTCTCCAGCTTCAGCTGGATGGCCTTCTGGAGTTGGCCCAGCAATGGCGGCGGGAGCTGAAACGCCAGGGCCAGGCCCTGCGGCAGCTGGAGACATTCGGCCAGCTGCAGGCCCCGAGCCAGACCACGGAGCTTGACCCCCCAGCCAGCAGACGGGCAGAGGTGGGTAGGGAAGGAACACCGCAGCGCCTGACGCTGCCGGTGCCCGGCCGCCCCGACCCCCTGCCGCTGGAAATCTGGAACCCCTCTCCGTCAGCGGCAGCAGGATTCGGGCGCCGGCCTTGGTTGCTGATCATGCCCGGATTGGGAGGCACAGCAGAGCAGATGGGCTGGCTGGCTGCCGCTCTGGCCGCTCGGGGATGGCCCTCGGTGGTGCTGCAACACCCAGGCAGCGATGCCGCAGCCATGCGAGCCACGTTGGAGGGTCTCCGTCCTCCCCCGGGGGCGGAGACCCTGCCCCAACGGCTGGCGGATCTGCAGTCTGTCCTCCATGCGGAGGAACAGGGCCTGCTGCCCCTCAGCCCACGGCGCGATGGGGTTGTGCTCATTGGCCATTCCCTTGGCGGGGTGGCAGCCCTGCTAGGGGCTGGTCTCTCGCCAGAGCCAGGTCTGGAGCGACGTTGCAAGCGATTTGTGGATCGCCTGCCGGTCACCAACCCCTCCCTGTTGCTGCAATGCCAGTTGCCGGGCACAAGCCTGCCGCTCAGGCCCCATCCCCCCAAAGCACTCCGTGGGATGGTGGCCTATAACAGCTTCGGGAGCTTGCTCTGGCCCCAGCAGGGAATCAGTCAGCTTTCCGTTCCTGTGCTGATGGTAGGTGGGAGCCTGGATCTGGTCACCCCACCGATCGCAGAACAATTGGCTCTCTTCCTTCCGGTGGGCCATGACCGCAGCCGCCTGGTGTTGGTGGACGGGGGAAGCCATTTCTCCCCGGTGCGTGTCAGTGACCGGGAGCAGGCCCTTCTCCAGCTGGGAACGGAGCTGGTGGGTGCCCCACCAGAGGCGGTGCAGGCCCTGCTGCTCCAGCTCACGACAGCCTTCCTGGCATCGGTCGAACCCCCTCCGGCCCAGGGTCTTCCTCCCCAGTGGCTGCAAGTGAAAGGCGTAAAGGCCTACGTCATGGATGGACCCACAGCAGCGGCCTGGGAGCTGCGGATCAGGCGCTGAGGCCCCTCAAAAGCGAACGCGGGGATCGAGCAGGGCGACGAGCACATCCACGACCACGCTGATCAACACCACCAAGGCAGCGACGACCACCACAATGGCCTGTACCTCCGGATAATCCCGCTGGGCGATGGCTTCCTGGAGGCGAAAGGCGATGCCTGGCCAGGAAAAGGTCACTTCGATCAACAAGGCCCCGCCAATGAGGGAGGCCACCGTGATGCCCGCAATGGTGAGAACGGGCAACAGAGCATTGGGCAGGGCATGGTGCAACACCACCCGGCGCTCACTCAGGCCCCGGCTCCGGGCTGCCTCCACATAGTCGGATGCAAGGGCTCGCCTCAGGTTGAGGCGCAGGGCATTGGTGAAGATCCCACTGAGGAGCAGGCCCAAGGTGGAGGCTGGGAGCACCAGATGGCGAAGGGTGGCCATCAGCTGGGCCCCGTTGCCGGCCCGCAGGCTGTCGAGGAGATAAAACCCGGAACCGGTGGGGGGAAGCAGGGTGGGGGGAAAGCGGCCCCCCACCGGCAGCCAACCCAGGACAACGGCAAACACCAACTGCATCACCATCGCAGCCCAAAAGGGGGGCAGGGCATAGGTACCGATTCCAAAGAGCCGCCCCGCTAAATCCACCTTGCCCTCGGGACGGGCAATGCCACTGAACCCCACAGCCAGCCCCAACAGGGCCGCCAGGAGGAGGGCCACCAGCCCCAGCTCCAGGCTGGCGGGGAGGCTCCGGCCAATGATGGTGGTGACAGGCTCCTGGCTGCTCAAGGAGGTGCCCAGGTCTCCCCGCAGCAGCTGGCCCAGGAAGATGCCGTACTGAACGAACAGGGGCTGATCCAGCCCCAGCTGCTCTCGGAGGGCAGCCCGAGCCGCCTCTGGGGCCCGGCTGCCCAGCAGGGCATCGATCGGATCACCCGGGGCCACCCGCAACAACAGGAACACCAGGGTGGCGATCAACCAGAGCATCACGGGCACCAGGGCCAGGCGGGCCGCCACATAGCTCAGAAGGGCGCGGCGCCGGCTCATGGCTGGCCTCCTTCGGCCCGCAGAGCGCTCAGCACAACCCGACCGGAGCCATCAAAACGCGGGGCGCTCACCCTGGGCTGGGCCCAAGCCACGGGGGTCACCACCCACAGGGGCAGGTAGGGCACACCAGCGGCGGCCCGGCGCTGCACCCGCTGCAGGAGGTCCAACCGATCCGGGCCCGCCACTTCACTGCTGCGCAGCAGCTCGCCCTCCAGACCGGGGGCGGTCCAGAAGCTGCCGCTGAGCACGCTGCCCCCTTCCAGACATCGGCTCCCGTCCGCCTTGCTGCAACCCAGCATGGGGGTGAGGTAGTTCTCCGCATCGGGATAGTCCCCCATCCAGTCGAGCAGGATCAAGGTGAAGGCCCCCTTGTCGAGCTGGGAATAGGCGGTGGTGGATTCCATGCCGGTGGGCTCCAGGGTGAGGCAATCGGCCAGATCCCTGCTCAGCTGGGCCTGCCAGGTGAGGGCAAAGAGCCGGTCGCTGGGGATGTCGGAACGGAAGGTGAGGGGCAGGTTGAGGACGCGCCCTTGGCAGTAGCCCGCTTCGCGAAACAGGGCACGGGCACGGGCTGGGTCGTAGGCCGGCCAGGCTGTGGCCTCGGCGCCGGGCAACACGGGCGGCACCAGGGAGCGCAACGGGGGGCGCATGCGCAGGCTCACCCGCTCCTCGATCAGGCGCCTGTCAAGGCTGCGGGCCAGGGCCTGGCGCAGGCGGGGATCGTTGAGGGGCGGCTCTGAGGTGAGCAGGGAGAGGAAGCCAATCTCCAGGGGCGGACCCACCGCTTCCCTCAGCCGCCCCGCCTCGGCCAAGCGGTGAAGGGCCCGCTGATGGTCGAGCTCGAGACCGCTGGAGAGGAGCAGATCCACCTCGCCGCTGCGCAGGGCGCCAAAAAGGGCCGTGGAGTTGCTGTAGCTGATCAACATCAGGCCGCGATTGGCGGGCCGCTCCCCCCAGTAGTCGGTGAAGGGCGCCAAACGCAGCTGCTGGCCTCCAAAGAACGCCAGCCTGTAGGGACCGGTTCCCACAAAACGCTCCGCCAGCGGCTTGTCCTCATAGGCCCGAAAGGCCGTGGGAGACACGGGCGTGAGCACGATGGAACTGAGCAGCTGAGCCAGGGGCGCGAAGGGCCGTTTGAGGGTGAGCTCCAGGGTGTGGGAGTCGACGGCGCGGATGGCGCTCACCCGATCGCTCAGCTGGTAGCTCAGGGTGCCGAACGCCAGGAAGCGGTTGAGGGAAAACACCATGGCCGCCGCATCAAAGGGCGTGCCGTCGTGGAAACGGACACCTCGGCGCAGGGGAATGCGGGCCCGGAGGCCATCGGGACTGAGCTGGGGCAGGGCTGTGGCCAGGCGGGGCTCAAGACCCCCATCGGAGGCAATGGCATAGAGGGGATCGCCCAGGGCACTCAGGAGCTGCTGCTCCCCGATGCGGGAGGCTTTGGCGGGATCGAGCGACTCGATGCGGCTCTTGGTGGCCACAATCAGGGTGCCCGGAGGCCTGGCGCTCTGACAGGCGGAAAGCGCGAGGAGCAGCAGGGCAATGGGCCCCCAGGCGAGAAGGTCCGGGCGCATCAACCGGGGGAAACGGAGAGCCGCTGCGGGGGTCACACCGACGGGCAAGGATCCCCCATTCAAAGGGACGGGGCAGAATCCAGGGAAATGCTTCAGCAGGCGCGAGGCAGATGGCGCCGTGCGGCGGGTCCAACCGCACTGAGGGCAACTTCAAAGACTGGCGAACCGCAGCGGGCGAGAGGCCAACAGCGAATCCAGATGCGGTCGGAACGGGCATCCATTCCAATCACCTGATAGAGCTCACTTGTGGAGGCATGATCCCCGGCGAGGTGCTCGGGAAGGCGGATGCAATCCCCAGGATGGAGATTCATGGGTTGGAAGGCGTTGGGAGACAAACCGATGGCGTGGGTTTTGGGGCTCAGAGGGTGCGCAGGCATGCGGCCACAGCCTCCACCTCGCTCAAGGCTGTGATGGCCTCCAGGGCACGGCGGAAATCGGCCTCCACCACCTCATGGGTGATCACCACAATTTCTGCGCTGTCACAGTTGGTTTCGTACTGGACGATTGACTGGATGGATACCCCTGCCGTGCCAAAGGCCGTGCCGATCTTGCCGATCACCCCCGCCTCATCCTTGCTGCGCAAGCGCACATAATTGCGGTGGCGGCTGAAACGCCCATCCACCAGGGCGCATTGGCGCCAGCTTCCTG
>JBJTUM010000056.1:0-2929 GCA_046080725.1 Cyanobium sp.
GTTAGACCGGAAAGATCGCCGAGGCAGGCAGCGCCCCTAGGGTCACCTGCTGTTTCATCCGGCGACGGGCGTCCGAATGGGCGCCCATCAACTCTTTCCTCAACGTCCGCCAGGTTCCACGGCCTCTTCCATGGATGGCCCAAAGGACCTCCCGCCGGCGGCGGGTGAAAAAGCGGAACGGGCCGAGGGGATCGGCAGCAACCACGCTGTCACCGTTTCCCCCATCCGCAGCATCCGCAAGGGTGAAGGTCCCACCATGGCCACAGGCCGAGGTTCGGGCAACCCATACACCAGCCAGATCCTCTGGCCTGCTTGGAGTTGGCTGCTCTTGGGTTGGCGGATCACCTGCAGCACACGGCCTTGAACGTGCAGGTCGCCTCCGTGCTGGGCTTCTTTTTCAACGGCCATGCGCAACACCACAGGTGCCTGGCGCTGCTGTTCCCCGTACACCCAGGGCGGCAGCTCGGCCCGCGCCATGGTTGGGGCCAGCACGGCACAGGTGCTGAGGAGGGCCAAAGAAAACGCTCGCATGAAGGGGTTGCTGCCGTTCCTATTTTACTGGCTTGCTTAGAGGCCGATGCGCCGGCGCCCCCAGGCCATGCCTGCCCCATAGCCCACCAAAGGCAGCAGCAGCCAGGGTTTGGTCAAGAGCACCAGCACTCCCACGGCTCCCACGATCCAGGGGGTGAGCAGCAACCCCGCAAAGGCCAGCTGGCTGGCCTGGGATCGGCGGGCCAGGGACCCGGAGCGCTGCACCAGCTGGGGCACCCCCTTCCCAAGGCCATAGCCCAGGAGGACAGCGAGGGCGGTCAGGAGCAGGGTCCCCATGGGGAGAGGTTGTAGGGAAGGTCCTATCCAACCAGCAGGGCCTCCTTCCAACAACGGCACCAGCCGTAGATAGCGGGCTCCCACACCAGGCCCGCGCGCCCCATCAGACCAGGAGCACCAGGCTGAGGGCCATCACGGCCATGCCCACCATCAGGCTGCTGATCGCCAGGTGGTGATCGCCATATTCCCGAGCGGCGGGCAGCAGTTCATCAAGCGACACGTAGACCATGACCCCCGAAACAGCGGCAAACACCAGGCCAAACACCAGGGGGTTGGGAAAGGAGCGAAAGAGCAAAAAGCCCAGCAAGCCCCCCACCGGTTCGGCCAAGCCAGAGAGAAACGACACCCAGAAGGCCGTGCGGCGGCTGTGGGTGGCGAAATACACCGGGGCGGAGACGGCCAACCCCTCAGGAATGTTGTGGATGGCAATGGCCACTGCGATGCTGACCCCCAGCCGGGGATTGGACAAGGCCCCCAGAAACGTGGCCAGGCCTTCCGGGAAATTGTGAATGCCGATCGCCAGGGCGGTGAAGAGCCCCATGCGCATCAGACGGCGGCGATGGGCTGGGGTTTCTGGGCTCTGCGCTGACAAGCCAACTGCTGTCTCCCCCCCCGCTGGGCTGAGCTGCCCGAAAACTTCACTGGGATCGTGCACCGGCAGCCAACCATCCACCACGGCCATGGCCGCCATGCCCGCAAAGAAGGCCAGCAGTGCCGCTCCATACCCCCCCCGCTGGCCCAACAGGGGCGTCAGCACCAGCCGGGCCTTGGGAAGGATTTCCACCATCGAGACGAACACCATCGCGCCGGCGGAAAAGCCCAGGGAGAGGGTGAGGAAGGTGCGGTTGTTGCGGCTCGATCCCAAGCCGATCAGGCTGCCGATGCCCGTGGAGAGCCCGGCCAGCAGGGTGAGGCCGAGGGCCCACTCGCTGTTGCCAGTGGCGATGGGATTGGGCAAGGGACAAAGGAGGGATGGAAGGAATCATTCTCTAGTTCAGAGCCACTCCTGCGCCCTTCCTGCGGCGGCGAGCCCCGCTTCGATCGCTCCCTCGCCGTAGCCAGGCCAGCGCTGGGCCGCCTCTGTGCCGGCCCAGATCACCCGTCCATGGGGCTCCTGCCAGATGGATCCATAGCTGTGCCAGGTTCCCGGGATCAGGAAGCTGGTGAAGGCCCCCCCGCTCCAGGGTTCCCCGTTCCAGTTCTTGAGGATCAGCTCGGAGGGGTGGGCGGCCCTGGGGCCGACATAGGCAGCCAGATCCGCTTTCACCAGGGACTCCCTCCTGTCGTCCGGTTGCTTTTGCCACTGCACCGCCCGCTCGGCGGCGATGAAGCCGGCCAGGATGCCGGGCTGGCCGCCTGGAGGGGAGGAATCCACCACCAGCTCCAGGGTCGGCAGGGTGCCGATTCCCAGGCCGTTCAGGCCCTCCTCTCTCCAGAAGGCCTCTGGATAGAGGGCCAACACCTTCACCATGGCCCCCATTGGGGAGCGCTGCAGCAAACCCCTCCAGGTGGCTGGAAGGGGTGGGCTGAAATGAACGCCTAGCCGCAGGGGCGGCGGGATCGCCACCACCACCGCCTTGGCCTCTGTTGCGCCGGCGCTGTGGTGCACCCGCACCCCTGTCCCCGTGTCCTCAATGGCCCCCACCGGTGTCCCCAGCTGGAGAAAGGGGGCGAGCTCCGCCGCGAGGCGTTGGGCCACCTGGGCCAGGCCCCCCTCCACGAGCCAGGTTTCTGGGCCCTCCCGCTGGGGAGCTACCGCCTGGGTCCAGGCCAGGTGGAGCATGGAGCTTTCCCAGGGCTCAAACCCCCCCGATCCCCCCACCCGGGTGAGCCAGCTGAAGGGGTAGCGCGCCAGGGGGCAGGCCTGGCGGCGGCTCAGCCAAGAGGCGATGGTGGTGCGATCCAGCTGCATGGCGCCAGGGGCGGTCCAGGGGGCTGGGGCGGGCACCTGCTCCACCAGATGGAAAAACTCGCGCTGCAGCTGGAGGGTCTGCACGATCTGATCCGTGGGCAGGGGCAGGGTGTCGGGACGAAAAAACACCAAGCTGCTGGTGTAATCCAGCTCCAATCCCGCCCGGTGGGCTTCCCCCTGCCAGTGGAA
>JBJTUM010000057.1:0-3040 GCA_046080725.1 Cyanobium sp.
GGGAACACCAGGGCGGCCAGAAGGCGCAAGAGCGTTTGGGTGGGCAGTAGGGCTTCCTGCAGCACCGGCAGTTGGAGCGGGGCGAGCTGCACCATGCTGGGCATTAGCTGATGCATCGCCTCCAGCACGGCGCGGGAGGCACCGTCATCTCTGGTGGCGAGAGCGCGGGGGTGCTTCAGGGGCAGGGCATGGGGCGGAGCAAACCAGCCCGGAGGGGCCATGGCATTGGCTTCTTGCAACAGGCGCCTGGGATCGATGGGGAGGGCGGTGGCGCTGCAGAGTTCCGTGGTGAGGCGAAAGCACTGGCCCGGCAGAAGCACCCCATCGCCAGGGGAAGATGCATCCCGTGGGCGTTCTGGGCCAGATCGGCGTGACCATCGTGGTGCAGCAGAAGCCAGTGGTGGGGATGGGGATCGATGTCCAGGAGGATGGGGGAGCCCAGCCAAGCGGCGATGGGGAAGGCAGGCAAAGGAAAGTGACCGTCGTGATGCCACCAGCCGTCCTGCTCCGTCAGGGCTTGGAGATAACGCAGAGGAAGAACGTTGCGGAGGATCTGGGCACTCTGTTCAGGGCAAGCGCTCGACTGCAAGAGGTCTCTTAGGGGATGGACCAGGGGTGAGGGCAGGGAAGTGTTGCGTACGTTCGCAGCCATCAATCCTGATATTTGTTATGAGTTCTGCCCGATACTTGCAGAGATTATTGCCTCTGCCGACGCCCAACCTTTGCCTTTGCGTGGAAGAAGAAATTTTGCTCAAAGCCACCTAGCAAAAAGCGAAACCGATGCAGTTCAGATCTCTCAATTGTGCAAATCTCAGCCCGCCCCCTCCCCCTCCCTGGGCAGCGACGCCAGCAGGGCCTCGAAACCCTCTCCCTGGCCCAGCCACAGAGCTTCCTCTCGGGCACTGGGAAGCAGGGCCTGCAGTTCCAAAGAAGGGGGCTCCCCCGTGCGACAGCACTCCGCTGCCAGCTCACGGAAGCGGCGCAAGGCAGAGCTGGGCTGGAAGAGCACGCACACAAGAAGCGCCAAGCCACAACCCATCAGGTAGTCGATCCAGCGTGTGGGGATGTACCAATCGGTGAGAGCCTGGTACCCAGCGAAGGTCACCCCACTGGAAATCAGAGCCGTGCGCAGGTGAGGTGCCAGCCCCAGGGCCGGAAGCAAGGCCGCCGTGGAGCCCATCACCAGGGCCAGGGAGAGGCTGCTTACGCCAAAAAGATTGAACACCAGCCAAGGCATCACAATCCCCAGGCTCACTCCCACCATGCGATCGCGCACGCGGGCCAGCGTTGCACCAACGCTCTCATTGAGCAGGATCACCACGCCGAAGTAAACATATTTGGGATTCACCGCTCCCAAGCCTTGGCCCACCGCCAGTGCCAAGGTGGAGGCGATGGCCTTGCGCCAGAAATAGGGATCCTCCAGTCGCTCGGCCGGGGAGCGCTCAGCAGAAGGCCTTCCTGCTTCTTTTCCCTGTTCCGCTGGTCGCTCCTCTCGAGCAAGCCGATCACCCGGCAGGCGGAATGCGGCGGACAACGCGGCCCCCACCGCCAGGCCCAGCACAATGGCGATCCACTCATGCCAGGCCGAGAGCCAGGTGCTGTTGCTTCCCAGCAGGGGCAAGATCGCCAGGATCGGGAGCACGGTGCGCAGCGGCGCCAACTTGTCGGGCAGGAGCTGGGCGATCAGCTGGGCCAACAGGGTAATGATGGCGAAGCTCCACACCACTGGCGCATCCAGGAGAGGCTTCAGCAGGGTGCCCAGAGCCAGGCCCACCCCACAGAGCAGTGGCAACACCACAAACAGGGGCACTGGCAACGGAGCCAGGTTGGGCTGCACCACCAGGGCGGCGATCACTACGCCGTAGGCCGCCCCAGAGCCAAACCCAAGGGCATGGGCCATGCTCCACACCAATGCGGCGGCCAAACCCACCACAACGGGGTAGAGCAGGCTCAAGGCTTGGGGGCCAAGGCCCTGAGCAATCCCACCAGCAGGCTGATCAACAACAACGCCAGCCAAAACCACAGGCGCGGCGGTTCGGTGCGGGTGCACAGCCAGAGCAAACCCAGGCTCACCCAGGGCCAGGGGGATCGCCAGGGCTTGATCCAGAGACTGGCCAACCGGTTCAAGGGAGTAGGGCGCGTCATGGGCGCGACCCCGTAAGCCAACGGCCAAAGGGTGCGATATAGCTCAACAAGGAGCGCCGCTCCACTTCCGCCGACACCTCCAGGGGCGTGCGAGCAGGCAGAGCCCGCGGGGGGCCACTGCCCCGGCTCCAGGCCAGGCCACTGGGCGTGGCGGCGTCCTCCAAGCGGACCACCCCGAGCACTACGGGAGCCCCTGCGCGATCTGGCAACTGGGAGGTGAGATCACCCCCCTCCCCAAACGATTGCTGGCGCGCACGAGCCATCATATTGGCCGCCTCTTCCTTGCCTCCCACCTGGGCCGCCACATCTTCCAAATCCACACTGGCCGGAGAGAGGCGCAGCAGGGTGCCCCGCAGGGTGCCCCAGCGTTGCTCCGCCCCGCCATAACTGTCACGGCTCATCACCTTCGGATCGAGCTCCAACTCCACCCCTGGCGCAAGGCGGGTGGCATCGGCCGTGGTGAAAAGCACCACCGCCAGCCGCCTGTCCTGATCGCCTGCCATGGCCAGGCTGCCGAGCCGTTGGCCGGGCAACACCGCCTGGCCAGGCAACACGGTGAGATCCAAGATCCGCCCCTCTGCCGGGCTGAACACATCCTGGGACAGTTCCTGGGCCGCCAAAGCGGCCCGCTGGGAGCGAAGCTCGGCAGCCCGTGCACGGAGTTGGGCCATTTCAGAGCGCAACTGCGCCCGCTGACCATCGATGGTGGCAATATCGGCCCGGTTGCGCAGATAGAGATCCTGGGCACCCACCCAAAGGGGGCTGTAGCGAGCGATCACGTCGTCTTTGCGCAGCTCCTCCAACGCCTGCAGCTGTTTTTTCACCGGGCGGTTGGTGATCGTGAGCTCGCCGCGGCGGCTCTCCAGGGCCCCATCCTGCGCGGCAATGGCTCGCC
>JBJTUM010000058.1:0-6642 GCA_046080725.1 Cyanobium sp.
CCCCTACCTGCTGCGCCCTGCCTTTGAAGAGCTGTGCCTGATGCGACTGGGGGGGCGGTGAACCGCCCCACAGGCCCCGCCCTTGGCCCTTGCAACATTGCGTTACAATTCCGCTAGTACATCCCAAAAGGATCCCATGGCCCAATCCGCAGCTCCTATCCGCGGTGCCCAAGTCACCACCGAAGACGGCGGCCGTTTGAATGCGTTCGCCACCGAGCCCCGCATGGAAGTCGTGAGTGCCGATAACGGCTGGGGCTTTCACGAGCGCGCCGAAAAGCTCAACGGGCGCATGGCCATGCTTGGTTTCATCGCCTTGCTCGCTACCGAATTCGCTTTGGGCGGCGAAGCTTTCACTCGCGGCCTGCTCGGCATCGGCTGATCTCGAAAATCCACTGAGGAAATTTCCAAATCTCTTTTCAGCCGCAGCACAATGTGCTGCGGCTCTTTGTTTGCCCACCCGCCTCTCCTCCGGTGAAGCCTGCCCCGTCCCCTTCCCAGGCTCCCCGATCTTGCGCCGCCCTGGTGCGGGGAGCCGGGCCCACAGGGGCACTCGCAGCCCTAGCTCTCCACCATGCCGGTTGGCGCGTGACCCTGGTGGATCCCTCCAGCCGCACCCAACTCCTGGAGCGCTCCAGGGCCTACGCCTTCACCCACTCCTCCCGGCACCTGCTTCAGCGCCTCGGGCTTTGGAATCCGATCGCGCCCATCCTGCAGCCCTTTCAACAGCTTGATTTAGAGGATTTGGCGGCGCGCCAGGGCAGCCGCTTCGGTCCTTCAGACCTCCGGGGTGCTGCAACCCCCGGTGATGCCGTGGGCTGGATCGGAGAACACACCCGCCTGATGGAGGTGTTGATTCAGCAATTGGAAGCCCGACCAGGACTCCACCTTCGCCTTGGCACCCAACCCGGTGATCCCAGTGCCGTACGCGCCGAGCAGCAGGTGGATTGGATCATCGCCGCTGATGGGGGCCACTCCCCCACCAGGGAACAGCTGGGCATCGGGGTGTGGCATCACACCTATCAGCAACAGTGCCTCACCGTCCAGGTGAGGCTGCGGGGGGCCCTAGGCACCATGGCTTGGGAGCGGCTCAGGCCAGAAGGTCCTTTTGCCCTGCTGCCCATGGGCGGGGATCGGTTTCAGGTGGTCTGGAGTGCTCCAGCCTGGCGCTGCCGCCAGCTGGAGAGCCTCTCTCCAGCGGCGTTTCTCGATGCCCTTGCGCCGGTTCTCCCCCCTGGGGTGGATGTGGAACAGCTAGAGGAGGCGCCCCGGGCCTTCCCCGTGGGCTTGCTCCTGGCCCACCGCATGCATCGGGGTCGCACCATCCTTGTTGGGGAAACGGCCCACCGCTGCCATCCGGTGGGCGGCCAGGGACTCAACCTCTGCTGGCGGGATGTGGCCACCCTGCACAGACTGGCCCAGAACATCCAAGCCGGCCGCATGACCCCTGCCCAGCTCGGCCCCAGCTACGCGCGCCGGCGCTGGGTCGATGTCTGCCTCACCCTTTTGATCACCGACAGCCTGGTGCGCCTCTTCTCCAACCGCCATCCTCTTCTCGTCCCCGTGCGCGCTCTGGTGCTCCGACAGGTGGATCGGATTCCCCTGCTGAGGAAAGGGCTGTTGTCCGCCATGAGCCACGGGCCTTGCCAGGTGATGCGGCCGGCGCCAACGTGACCGCATGGTGATCAGCAACTGCCGCCAACCCCCTCCCTCCGCCGAACTGTTGGCCTTCCTACGCCATCAGATTGGCCTCAGCGAGGGTGCGGTTGATCTGGGGCTTCGGCAATCGGCCCTTGAGCAGGCCCCACTCCCTGCTGTGCTCTGGCGTTATGGACTGATTACCCTGGACC
This sequence comes from Cyanobium sp., assembly GCA_046080725.1. Classification (GTDB taxonomy): domain Bacteria; phylum Cyanobacteriota; class Cyanobacteriia; order PCC-6307; family Cyanobiaceae; genus Cyanobium. The sequence continues at coordinate 1,848 of JBJTUM010000058.1, forward strand.
AGCTCGATCGGGTGCTCAGCTGGCAAGACAACCACTGATCAAGCGGAAGGGGACCATCAATACACAATCAGGGATTCGGCCGGCACGTGAGTGGGCAACTTGCTCCGACCGTTGAGGGCACTGAGCTCCACCACAAAGCTGAACCCCGCCAGCCGTCCTCCGGCCATCTGCACCAGTTGGCCGCAGGCCGCTGCCGTACCACCGGTGGCCAGCAGATCATCGACCACCAACACCTTCGGCGCCCCTTCAAAGCCATCGGCGTGCATCTCCAAACGATCGGTGCCGTATTCCAGGGTGTAATCAATGCCATGCACTTCACCGGGCAGCTTGCCCGGCTTGCGCACGGGGGCGAAGGGAAGGCGCAACGCCGTGGCCAGGGCTGTCCCCACGATGAAGCCCCTCGATTCGATCCCTACGATCAAGTCGGGCTGGAGCCGCTCGCACTGGAGACCCAGGCGGTGAACGGTCTCTTGCCACCCCCTGGGATCCCGCATCAGGGGGGTGAGATCGCGAAAGAGGATGCCTGGCTTGGGGAAATCTGGAATCTCCCGCACCCACTGGCGAAGATCGAGAGAAGGATCTGAGGCATCCATGCAGCGACGAAAGGGTGACGAAAGGGCTCAAACGCTGGCATCATCGCAGCCATGGTCAACATTTCTGCCCCAACGCTGGCCGCGGTGCCGGCACCACCCCCCGCCGGCCTGCCAAAGGCCGACTGGCAACCTCTTCCCAGGCAAGGCCTGGAACGGCTCGACCTGCTGCTCCTCTGCGTGGAGGCCCTGGATCTGAACGGGGGAGAAACCTTGCTATGGATGGCCCACCAACTTGGCTTCTCCTCTCTTTTTCCCAATCGGGTGTCGCTTTGGAAGCTGCGGTCCCACAACCCGCTCAGGCGAGCCTGCCGGCGTGGCACCCCGGAAGGGGCTGAAACGGAAGCCCTGATCCAGATGCTTTGCGCCATGGCGGATCGGGTCTACCCGATGGTGCGTGGCCTGCTCTCCAGCCGGGAGCCTGCAGAACTCAACCGCCAGCATTGGCAGCTGTTCGACGATCGTCTGCGGGAGTTGCTCAAGGAGCGCATGAACACCCGCCGGAGCAGCGTGCAGAGCCTGATGGCCCCCAAGGCTGGGGCGGAACAACGCCGAAGCCTCATCCAAACGCTGGCCCTCGCCGCCGGCCCTGGAGGGGTGGATCGCTTAAGGGCCAGCTTGATGGACCCCAACCCCTAGGGCCTTCGGGCAGAGTGCAGCGATCGCCAGTGCGGCTATGAAGCAGACGTTGACGTATCAGCCCCACAGCTTCGGGGCCCATGCCTGCCGATTGCGGGTGGAAGGATTTCCTGATGTGTCCTCCGGCCAGGGAGCAGAGGCTTTGGGAATCATCACCGGGTGGTGTCTCGATTGGGTGGGACGTCCCCAATTGGAAGGGCGGCGGGAACATCTGCAGGCCCTCATGGCCACCGTCATCCCCTACGCCCGGCACCTCCTCAGCGGCGTCCCAAGGGCCATGGGAGGGGAGGAGGATCCTGTGAGCATTGGCCCCCATCCCACTGGAGGGCACCAAATGCAGTTGCGCAGCAGCCAGCCCAACACCCCTCCGCTGGAGGTGCATCTCGACGATGCGGAACTCGCGGATCTGGTCAGAGTGCTCGACCAGTGCCGTCTAGATCCCAGGATCCAGCTTCCCCTTCCGGTACCAGCATCACTACCCCTCCCGACAAGGGAGCTGCGCAACCGTGTTCCCCTCCGCCACCGCCTGAGTGCGCCCGTTGGTGGACTAGCCGCCCTGGCCCTGGCAACGGGCGCCAGCACCCTGTTCCCCACCCCAGGACCCTCTGGCGGACCCGCATCACCCCAAAAAACCAGCCTCAAGTCGTCTGACAGCCCAGTTCCCCTTAACCCCCCGCCTGCTTCAACCAATCCCTTCACCGCTGCCAGGACTGGATCTGCGGCCCAAGCCCCTGCTCCCGCTTCTCAGGTTGGTCCAGAAGCGCGCATGAAACGACTACGGACGTGGCTCATCGCCCGAACGCCCACCACAGGGGTTGGCCCAGCCCCCCAAACCTGGAAGCTGGCCGTGAATGCAGAGGGTGCTGTGGTGGCAGCCAGCCCGGTGGAGGGCTCCACCGGGGAGCAGCGCGGCTCCCTCGGGTTGCCGCCAGAGGAGGTGCCATCCACCCCTGAGGATCCCGTGTTGCTCGTTCGTGGTGTGGTGACTCCTGACGGGTTCTGGGAACTTGCCCCATGGCACGGCTGGTAGGGTGCCTGTTCACCAGGCTTTACCCAGGCATGGCGATGACCTGGCCCGAACTCAGACGAAGAGTGGCCCGGCTCGGTTCGGCCCTGGATGTGGTGGTGCGCAGCGATCCGGAGGTCTGTGGCCTCAGCGGTGACACCTTCCACCTAACCCTGCACCACGGCGGTCACGGCGACTGCACGGTCAACGACCTGTCCCTGATTGAGTGTCCGAACGAGCTGGTGCTGCTGGAATTTGAGCGCTGGATGCGCGGTGCTGGTTACCCGCTGGATCTCTGAGCCAAACAACGCCATTCCCCACCCGCTGCACCCGGTCATGACCCGCGGATCCATGAGTCCATTTCCCCCACCCAGGATTCGCCCGCTGCATTTGCCCACACCGGGTGTTCCCCAACCCGGCCAGCAACCAAAGGTCCGTTCCAAGAAGAAGCGAAGGCGTCAACCCTCCAGATGGAAGCATCTGGGAATGGGACTGATGTGTGTGGTCGGTGGCTCCTTGATCCTGGCGATGTTGACCGCCTTCGCAGAGCGCTTCAACACCCTGCTTTTGGTCAGCCAGGCGGTGGCCAACCTGATTCGTGGACTTTCCCTTCTCGCCACGGGACTGCTGCAGATCTTGGCTTTGCTGACCGTGGCAGCCATGGCTCTGTTTGCCCTGCTGCTTTTGGTGGGAGGCCTGGCGCGCCTGGTGCGCGCCATTTCAGGCGCCATTGCCACGAAGCAATCCAGAACCACGACCATCAGCCATGCAGCCGCTGGACCCACAACCCGGCCAGCTGCCAGGACGTCCAAAGAAAGATGAGCAGGATCAGCCATTGCAGCCAGGGCGGCCGCCGCGGACCCTCAGGAGGAGGCACCATCTGAGCATGCTCTGAGGTCTTAGAGAACGTAGCGTTCGTGAGTTCTGCGAGGCGACGTGTGGGATGGATCCACTGATCGCTGCCCTGCTCAGTCCGAACGCCTATCCCCATGCCACGGGCCCAATCTGCCTGAGGGAAACGCACATCTCCTGGGTGTTGCTCACCGGCCCCTTTGCCTACAAGATCAAAAAGCCCATTTCACTGGGCTTTGTTGATTTCAGTGGACCGGAGCAGCGGCGTCATTTCTGCGAGGAGGAGCTCCGCCTCAACAAACGGCTGGCTCCCGAGATCTATCTGGATCTGGTGGAGATCCACGGGCCGGTGGAACAGGCGAGCTTGCGGGGATCGGGCCCCGTGATCGAGGTGGCGGTGCGCATGCATCAGTTTGCGGAAGAGAACCTCCTGACCAGGGCCTTGGGCACTGATCGTGTCTCAGGGGAGCAACTCGAGCGCTTCGCCGAACGGCTGGCCCGCTTCCATGGGGATGCGGAGGTGGCAGCGCCAGATGGGCCCTTCGGCACACCGCAGGCCGTGAAGGCGCCTGCACTGGCCAACCTGGAGGTGCTGCGACGGATCCATCCACAGGAGCCCACCCTGGCCAGCTTGCAGGAATGGACCATTGCCGAAGGGAGCAGGCTGGAAGCCAGCTTCGCCCAGCGCTTGGCCCAAGGAAGGGTGCGCGAGGGGCATGGAGACCTGCACCTGGACAACCTGGTGGTCCATCAGGGAGACGTGCTTGGATTCGACTGTCTGGAATTCAACCCCTCCTTGCGTTGGATCGACGTTCTCAGTGATGTGGCTTTTCTGGCCATGGATCTGCAGCAACGAGGAGCAAAGGTTCTGGCGGGGCGGGTGTTGAACCGGTGGCTCATCACCTGCGGCGACTACGGAGCCCTCAACCTTTGGTCGTGGTACTGCACGTACCGGACCCTGGTGCGGGCCAAGGTGCTTGCCCTGAGAATGGAACAACTCGCTCCTGGGAACGCCCAGCAGCGAGAATTGCTGGACAAGCAGCTCTGGGGCTACATTCACCAGGCTTATGCAAGCCGTGGGGGATCAGGGACCGGGGCCTTGATGATCACCCATGGGGTGACGGGAAGTGGCAAAAGTCAGTTGGCCCTCCAGCTGTGTGAGCGCCACGGCTGGGTGCATTTGCGCTCCGATGTGGAGCGCCGACGACTCTATGGACTCTGGGGAACGGGGCTGTATCCCCCCAGGGAGGGAGATCGCTACAGCCCAGCCATCACCACGGAGCTCTATGACCGTCTCTTGCCTCAGGCCACCGAACAGATTCTGAGCGCGGGGATGACCGTCGTGGTGGACGCCACATTCCTGAAACGTGGTCAGCGCAGCACCTTCATGTCCGTGGCTGCGCGCCTCCGTGTCCCTGTCGTGATCCTTGATTGTCCCGTCACTCTGGAAATGGCCCAAAGCCGGATAGCCAGGCGGAAAAGGATCGGGAACGATCCTTCAGAAGCCGACAACGTGGTGTTGCTGCAACAGTGGAGCAACCAAGAACCCCTTCATCCAGAAGAAAAACCGGTTCAAGTGGTAGGAGACGAACTGAACCAGGTGGAGGAAGAACTCCGCCACCATCTCCCGGGTGCCTTCAGAACCACTCAGCCACCGCTTCCTCGGCGGGATTGACATGGGCTTCCGGCGTGGAGCGGCGGAACTCCA
>JBJTUM010000059.1:0-3346 GCA_046080725.1 Cyanobium sp.
GTGCTGAACCGTGCTGGCCTGGGCATGGAAGTGATGCACGAGCGCAATGCGCACAACTTCCCCCTGGATCTGGCTTCTGCAGAAGCCACCCCTGTGGCTCTGGTGGCTCCTTCCATCGGCTGAAGTTAATCATCCAGCTACGGTTGGATCCTTCTTGCCCCCACCGATTGGTGGGGGCTTTTTTGTTCAAGCCTTGAGCCAGGGCACCGGTTGGCGGCGTTTGGGATAGAGCTCCTTGCACAGTGGGCAGGCCGTGCCATCGCAACCCCGGGCCGTGCAGAACTCGCGCCCATAGAGAATGATCTGAAGGTGGAGCTTGTTCCAGGCTTCACGGGGGAAGAGGCGCTTGAGATCGGTTTCGGTGCGCGCCACGCTCACGCCGCTGCTCAGGCCCCAGCGCTGGGCCAGTCGATGAATGTGGGTATCCACGGGAAAAGCCGGCACCCCGAAGGCTTGGGCCATCACCACGCTCGCTGTTTTGTGACCCACCCCCGGCAAGGCCTCCAAAGCTTGAAAACTTTGCGGTACCTCGCCCGCGTGCCGCTCCAGTAGCAGCTCGGCCAGCCGCTTCACGTTTTTGGCCTTGGTATGGGCCAGCCCCAGCTGGCGGATGTGACCCAGGATCGTGGCTTCTTTCAGGGCTGCCATCGCCGCAGGGGTGGGCCCGGCGGCAAAAAGCGCCGGCGTTACTTCATTCACCTTCTTGTCGGTGCACTGGGCGCTCAGCAGCACCGCGATCAGGAGCGTGAACGCATCGCGGTGATCCAGTGGCACCGGCGTTTCGGGGTAGTGCTCCTCGAGCCGCTGCAGGATCAAGGCGGCACGCTCCTGCTTCTTCACTGTGGCTTGTTCACGGCCTCAGCAAAGATGCGAGCACCCGGCGTGCAAGTGCCTGTGATCACCTGGAAGCCAGTGAGTTGGTGGGCTCCGAAGGAGCGAAGGAAGGGCACATCGGCCGCATCCCTTCCGCGTGCAATGAGGACTCGGCCGCAGCGGGGAATGTTGTGTCGGGCGTCGAACACGACCCAGCGATCTTGCAGGAACACCTCAAACCACGCAGAGAAATCCACGGGAGCCTCCCCCAGTGGAATGCCGGTGTAGCCCAGATAACCAGTGCAGTAGCGGGCGGGAAGGTTGAGGCACCGACAGAGGGTAATCGCCAGATGGGCAAAGTCGCGGCAGACGCCCGTTCCAGAAGCAGCCGACTGGCTGGCGGTCTGATGGGGTTGAGAGGAGCCGTAGCTGAATTGGATCCGTTCATGCACCCAGTCGCAGATGGCCTGCACCTGGGGCCATCCTGGAGCGATCCCCGCGAAGGTGTTCCAGGCCTGATCCATCAGGGCCAGAGTGTCGCAATAGGTGCTGGCGTTGAGGAAACGGTAGGTCTCGATCGGCAGGGCTTCAATCGGGCACGGCCCCATCTGGGGCCATACCGGATCTGTGTGATCGGGCACTTGAATACGGGTGAGGTATCCCAGGCTGGTTCGACCGGGCCGAGCCAGCAGACGACACCAGCGATTCCCCGTCTGGTCGGTCAGCACCTCGTAGGGGCCTTCAGGACTAACCTGGAGGTGTTCCGGCCCGACCAGATCCGGCACCAGGCTGCTGTGGACATGGACCAGAACCAGTAGGGGTGTGGCCTGTTCGCAGCCCAGCTCCAACTGGCAGCCGATGCTCAGGTGCACGGGATGCAGTCCTCAACGTCTGCCTTCATCGTGTCGCATTGAGAGGCTGTTGGCGGCCAGGAAAACGACACATGGGGAATCAAAGGAGGGTGAGCAGATCGCGGCTCCCGCTGATCGCCTGGACGGCCAACAGCAGGGCGGTGAGGAAGGCGGCTCCGGTGTGCAGCCTCCGCCAAGCCGGGCGGCTGCGAATCTCCGCAGCGGCGGCCATGGCGAAGAGCAGCAGGCCGCAGAGCAGCACGCCGCTGATGGCATGGTTGCCCCAGACCCTTTCCCACGGGCGGGTGCCCCGAAACCATAATGGGGGCTGGGCCACCAGCAGGATCAGGGCCCCCCAGCTGAGCAGGGCAAGTGTGGCTCGGGCTGCGGGCCGCCGCGCCCGCCAGAGGGCCAGGCAGCCCGCCAACGCCACGGCCGCAGGCAGCAGCAGCGGGGCCATGGCGCCTCGGGCACCATGGCGGGCTAGATTCGCGGCCAGAGCCAGGAGCACCGCCACCACGGTGCCGGTGGCAACCCAGCGCCCGTGATCCACATGCTCCACAGGCACCGTGGGCGCGATGGGGTTGATCTCGAGCCGCCGTTCCCGCACCAGGATTCCTAGCCGGATCGTGGCTCCCACCACTGGGTAGACGAAAAGGATCATCAGCACCGGATGGAGGAGCTGCAGCCAGTCGATAAGCGAGAGTGCCGCTGGGGTGAAGTTGACGCTCACTGGGGAGGCTTCACCGTGGGGCAGGGATTGCTGCCAAACATGCCCGTGAGCTTCTGAAGGCCCATGGCATAGGTCTGCTGGGCAGTTACCTTGTCGCCACTGGCGGATGCCACCTGCACCTTGCCGGCGAATTGCTGGCAGGCCTGTTGCTGCTGGGTGGGCACTGTTGTGGAGGAGGGGGCCGCACCAGTGGCCGTGGGAGCTGGAATGTCGGTGCAGGGGTTCTCCCCGAAGCGGGCCACGAGCTGCAGCACCCCCTGCTGATACACCTGCTGGGCGGCTGGGGTGTTGCCCCCGGCTTCCTGAAGCTTGGTGGCGAACTCCTGGCAAGCTTTTCGTTCCTGAGCGCGCCGCACCAGCGGGCCGGCACTGGCCGGCTCTGGCAGGGCCGCATGCAGCCCTCCGCCGATGAAAAGCAGGAGGGGTGCGGAGCGCACGAACCAGGTCCGGAGGCGTGCCATCAACAGGAGAGCCGCATCAAAGGCGGAACTGTAGATCGCCCATCAGCGTCCGCCGATGGATCTGGAGCGCATCGCCAGCTCGCGCAGATCGGTCACGATCAGCTCGGCCGCCCGTTCAGCTGCATCAAGAAACGGCAATAGGGTGCGATGGGCGCCGAGCCATTCCAGCTTCACCACCTCGGCCTCGTCGTGGGCGGTGGCGATGAAGTGGCCCTGGAAGCCCGCCGATTCCAGACCATGGCGGATGGCCGCATTGCTTTCAAGCGAGGGGAGAGTGCTCACCACTACGGTGTCTGACGACAGCGGCAGGGAGGCCGTGAACTCAGGGTGCTCGTACTGGTGGACGCCGCTCGTCTCGATAAGGCAGCTGACATGGGATTGTTCCAACCCACTCGATCCGCCAGCCTGATACGAGATGTTCCGCTGAACCTCCGCGATTCAAGGAGTCGTTGGTTTGGTCTCACCCGGAGAGTGCGTGTGATCATCGT
>JBJTUM010000060.1:0-7207 GCA_046080725.1 Cyanobium sp.
TAATCCACTAGAACGGGAGAACCGTAGATGTGATCGCAAGGAATATCAAAATAACCCTGAATCTGTGATGAGTGGAGATCCATCGCCAACACCCGATCCACGCCTGACTTTACGAGCAAGTTGGCCACTAATTTGGCCGTAATAGATTCCCTGCCGGCGGTCTTTCTGTCTGCTCTTGCGTAGCCATAATAGGGAATCACGGCCGTGATTTGTCTCGCCGATGCCCGCCGGCAGGCATCCACCATGATCAACAGCTCCATCAGGTGATCATTCACAGGAGCGCAGGTGGGTTGGATCAGAAAGACATCGCAGCCCCGGATGGATTCCTGAATCTGGATATAAAACTCCCCATCTGCAAACCGCTTGATCACCCGTGGTCCGTCTGGAATGCCGAGATAGGCCCCGATTTCCCTGGCCAGCTCGGGATTGGAGTTGCCACTGAAGAGCCTCAGGCGCCTGCTGTCATTCGTGCCATGGAGTTGGGTGCCACTGGGCTCCAGCCGTTCGGTGGGAGAGAAGGTGGTCACGGCGGGCACGGGCTCCACGCGGCAGAGTAGATCGTAGAAGCGTGCCTTGACGACGCTGTGGCCATCATGGTGGTGGGATCGGGTCCAGAAGCCCTGCTGCGGGGACCTGACAGTCCGACAGAGCTTGCCGCCCGTCGCCTGGCCCGGTCCCTTGCCCTACCCCATCGCCCAATCTCCGATCCGGGCTCCCCCGATTGGCAGCTGCAGCAGCTTGCGGCCTCAGGACAGGGGTGGCTGGCCAGTCTTCCCCTGGATCCAGGCCAGTCCTTGCCGGATGGCAGCACCTGGGCTGAGGCCCTCGGTGCCTGGAGCCAACCCACCCTGGTGATCCTGGGTGCCCAGCAGCTCTCCAGTGGGGCGGCTGCCTCGAGCACCGCCCTGCTGCGCCAGTGGCGGGTGCCCCTGCTGGGGCTGGTGCAATGGGGTGGAACCTGGAAGGCCGACCTTCGTCGCCGGGACGGCCTCCCATGGCTCGGGCGCCTGGAGGAGGGGGGAGCTTGGGAGGGAAGCGACGCGATGATCGATCTGCTGGAGCTCCTGCGGCGGCGCTGGACCTCCCTCGATCTCCCCTTGCCCTCCTAAGGAGAATCCGCGGAAGGGGATTCGGAGGATTCAGAAGCTTTGGGCTCAGGCCAGAGGGGCTGTGGTGCAGCAGAATCCAGCTGCCGCAGGTCGCCAAACTCATTGCTCGCGGGCATCAGGGGCAGGTTGCGGAATTCGAGGGAGGTGCCCTTGTCCAGTCCGGCGGCCAGGAGGCTAAGCATCTCCTGGGGGCTCAGGTTGGTGTCAACCTCCCCTCTCCAGCTGGCCACCAGGTTCGGGAGCAGGGCGAGTTGTTCCGAACGACCCAGCTTTTCCCTCAGTCCGTCCAGCACCAGCTGCTGGTTGCTCCTCCGGCCGGCCTCTCCCAGCCATTTGTCGCGGTAGCGCACCATCTGCTCCACCTTTGCCCCCGAGAGACGCTGCAGGCCGCTGGGGACATCGATGCTGAACTTCAAGGTTTTGTCGGTGTATTTCAGCCGCCGTGGCGGACTCACCTCCACGCCTCCCACCCCATCCACCAAATCTCGCAGAGCTTGCCGGGGCACGACCAGGTAGCGCTCAGGAGCCGTTGGGCTCAGGCTGAGCAGTTCCCGTACGGTTTCGGCCGTTAGGGCCACCCCGCCCTGGCGATAGAGCGCACCGAGGGCCACCGGGTTCGGGCGACCCGGCAAGGAGAGCGCCAGTTCCGACGGAAGCTGGAGCACCTGCAAGGGCCCCTGGGGATTCACCCGCACCAGCAGCAGCGTGTCGCCATTGGGCGGGCCAGGAGGGGCGGCCCCGTTGCTGGTGGCGCGGAGAGTGTCCGCGTCGCTGCCGATCACCAGGACGGTGACGGTCTCGGTGGGCTTCGGGGCCAAGCTGTCAGCGGTGATCTCCTCCCGGAGATGGGCCGAGCGGTCGGGTTTTGGCCAGATCACCCCCAACAGGCTGGCACCGGCGATGGCGCCAACCAGAGCCATGGCGGCCACCCCCATCCCAGGCCAGGAGGGCCTGGAGCGTGGCAGCCTCCAGAGCACATCAGCGGTATCTGGCTTTGGGATGGGAGAGCGACGTTTCCGGCGTTCGGCCATGGGTGCCCGATCTGGCAGGACTGGGGGCCACTTTGGCTGAGCGACTCCACACCTGCTCCCCCCAACAGGGAGGCCAGCCGATAGGTTGTGGTTGGACTGCCCCTGCCGCGCCTTTGACTGCTGTAGAGCCGCCCTCCCATCCCTTGATCCCTTCCTCAGCGCGAGGGCACTTGCGGGCTCGTCCCATGGCCGTGGGCAGCCCCAGGCCCGCCCGCGATCTCTGCAGTGAGTGCGGCCTCTGCGATACCCGCTGGGTGGCCTATGTGGGCCAGGCTTGTGCCTTCCTAGATCAGCACTTTGACGCCATGGAGCTGCAGAGCCATGGTCGGTGCAGGAATCTGGAGGATGAGGACGAGCTCTACTTCGGGGTGCACGAGCGGATGCTCACGGCGCGCCTCACCACGCCAATCGACGGGGCCCAGTGGACAGGAATCGTCAGTCGGATCGCGGTGCGGGCCCTCGAAACGGACCTGGTTGATGCGGTGTTGTGCGTTCAGCAAAGTGCGGACGACCGGTTCACCCCCGTACCAGTCCTGGCCCGAAGCCCCGAAGAGGTTTTGGCCGCCCGGGTGAACAAACCCACCCTATCCCCGAACCTCAAGGTGTTGGAGGAGCTCCCGGGGAGTGGGATCCAGCGACTTCTGGCCATCGGTGTGGGGTGCCAGGTGCAGGCCCTGCGCACCGTGGAAGCCACCCTTCCCCTGGAGGCTCTATATGTGCTGGGCCTTCCCTGTGTGGATAACGTCAGCCGGGAGGGCCTTCAAACCTTTCTCAACAGCGCTAGCCGTTCCCCTGAGACGGTGGTGCACTATGAATTCATGCAGGATTTCCGCATTCATTTCCGCCATGCGGATGGGGCGGTGGAGACCGTGCCCTTCTTTGGACTGGACACTCCCGCCCTCAAGGATGTCTTCGCCCCAAGCTGTTTGAGTTGTTTTGACTACACAAATGCGGGGGCTGATCTGGTGGTGGGTTATATGGGCGCCACCTTCGGCCGACAGTGGATCACCGTGCGCAATCCCAAGGGCGCCCGCCTGCTGGCCTTGGTGGAGCCGGAGCTCGATAGGGCCCCGGTCACGAGCCGCGGCGATCGCCGGCAGGCGGTACAGCAGGGAATTGAGGCCTACGAAAGGGCGTTGAAGTTGCCCCTCTGGCTGGCGGAGGTGGTGGGCTGGTTTGTGCAGCGATTCGGCCCCCAAGGACTGGAATACGGCAGGTTCTCAATCGATTCCCACTTCACCCGCAATGCCCTCTGGCTTCGCCGACAGCACGGCGACAGGGTCGAGCGCCACATCCCCGCGTTCGCCAAGCGCATCATCGGGCGCTATCGCCTGCCCTCCTCGTGAGTGATCCACCCAAGGCGTCCGATCAGCTGATGGCCTCTACGGCCCGGGCGGCGGGGGTGCTGTTTCACCCCACATCCCTTCCGGGAACACCCGCTTGCGGCACCCTTGGAGCCCAGGCCCGGGCCTGGATCGATCTCCTGGCCCAATCTGGCGTAGGGGTTTGGCAGGTTCTTCCCCTGGCTCCCCCCGATGGGCTGGGATCGCCCTACAGCTCGCCCAGCGGCTCAGCCCTCAATCCCTGGTTGCTGGATGGGGAGGATCTGGTGGCCGTGGGAGCCTTGCACCCTTCCGATCTGGAGGCGCTGCCAGGGGGAGGTATGGGGCGGATGGAGCCAGAGGTGGCCGCCGCCAGAGCCCTTGCCCTAGGGCAAGCTCTGGCGCAACGCTGGCCCGAACAATCGGCGCAGGAGCACCGGGCGTTTCGTCTGTGGTCGCACCGCCAGCGCTTCTGGCTTGGGGATCATGGCCTGTTCATGGCCCTCCGGCGCCGCCATGGCCTCCGGCCTTGGTGGGAGTGGTCTCCCGAGCTGGTGCGGCGCTCCCGCCGTGCGATGTCCGCAGCGGCAACCCAGGAGCGGCAGGCTCTGTTGGAGGAAGCCCTGCTGCAATGGCATCTGCAACGGCAGTGGCAGCGCCTGCAGGAGCAGGCCCGTCGGGTGGGGGTCACCCTGTTTGGCGATCTGCCGTTCTATGTGGCCCACGACAGCGCTGATGTCTGGAGCCGCCAAGGCCTCTTCTCCCTGGATCGGCAAGGCGGGTTGCTGGAGCAGAGCGGGGTGCCCCCCGATTACTTTTCTGCAACCGGCCAACTTTGGGGAACTCCAGTTTACCGCTGGTGGCTTCATCGCCTCACTGGCTTCCGCTGGTGGATGCATCGGTTGGAGCGTCAGCTGGAGTTGTTCGACCTCCTCAGGCTCGATCACTTCCGAGCGTTAGAAGCCTATTGGAGTGTGCCGGGCCAGGCGACAACCGCCGAAACTGGGACATGGTGTCCTTCGCCTGGGGCCGCCCTGCTGGGGCTGCTCCAGCGGCGTTGCCGGCGTCGCGGCCGCCTCACCGCTGAAGGTAGGCTTCCGATGGTTGCAGAAGATCTGGGAGTGATCACCCCGGAGGTGGAACAGCTACGCGATGCTTTCCAGCTGCCCGGCATGAAGATCCTCCAGTTTGCCTTTGATGGGCAGGCCTCCAATCCCTATCTCCCTGCCAACTACCAGGGCCCAAACTGGGTGGTTTACACCGGTACCCACGACAACGCCACCAGCTTGGGCTGGTGGCGGACCCTGGACGATGGCGTGCGGGGTCAGGTAGCGGCCCTTGTGGGCTCCGAGGTGCATGCTCCCGGCTGGCAACTGCTGGAGGTGGCTTTGAACTCCTCCGCTGCGCTTGTGGTGGTGCCCCTTCAGGATCTGCTGGAGTTAGGGGATGAGGGCCGTTTCAACACCCCGGGCACCACCGAGGGCAACTGGAGCTGGCGCCTCGATCGAACCGTGGCAGATCTCCGAGGTCCCTTGAAGGGGTTTGGGGAGATGGCTCGCAGCCGGAATCGGGGTTAGGGCACCAGATAGACGGCCGTGGTCTCAACTTCCGTCGCCGGCTGGTCTGATGGGCTCGGACCTTTCTCCCGAAGCATTTGCCCTCTCCAACGGACCGCTCCTGCAGGAGGTGGGGGGCTGAGACGCAAGACAAAGGGCGGCAACACGGGCAGGGAGATTTCCCCAGACAGCCCCCCTAGCTGGGTGGGGCCACTGCGTTTGGATTCAAGATTCAGCTGGCTCGGCTGGCTGAGCGTCAAGGTGAGGAGGCCCAGGCTTCGATCAGGACCGCCCAGTTTGGTCTCCTTCCGGAGCAGACCCATGGCTTGCCCGGCTTCCGCCAGCTGGAGAGGGCGAAGGGCGGGGAAGGGCTTCTCAGGGGTCCTCTGAGCTTGGGGTTGCTTGGGGGACAGGGGAATCGGATGGGCCACCAGGCGTCCCATGGCCGCCAGCCGTTGCTGTTGCAGGTTGACCCCATAAAGCAGGCCAAGCAACAACAGCCCATAGAGCAGACCGCTCTGCCAGCTTGTCAGGAGAAGGAGGGTAGAGGGGGAGAACGCTGCTGCCTGGGAGCCAGCTTGCCCTCCAGCCACAGGGGCGCGCTGTCTGGCATGGGGGAGGAGCGGTTCCAGGCTGCCAGCCGGCAGATCCAGTTGGTGCTCTAGCAGGGGGAGCATGGCCCGCAAATAGGTGGCCTCCGGCAGACGATCCTTCCAGCCCCCTTCCAGGGCCTCCAGAACGGCGATGCTGATCCGGGTGTTCTGAGCCAGATCTCGAAGACCTAGCCCCTTGGCTTCCCGAGCTTCCCGCACCAGATCTCCCGCATTTCGCAGGGGATCGGAGGAGGGAAGGGATGGGGGCGGGGTGAGAAACCCTGGTTTCAGTTGATGCAGCCAGTGAGAGGCCCTGGCTCGGGGGGAGGGGTTGCTCACGAGAGGCTGCTGGGGTCAAGACGGCGCCAATGGCCCTCGGGCAGCTGGCCGAGGGCCACGGCTCCGATCGCCACCCGAAGCAGGTCGCGCACGGGATGGCCGAGGCGTTCGGCCGTGCGACGAATCTGACGATTCCGTCCTTCGTGCATGGTCACTTCCAGCAGGGTGGCGTGGCGAGAGTGTTGGAGCCAGTGCACGCCCACAGGCGCGCTAGCAACCCCATCCAAGGACACCCCACGCCGCCAGGTGTGGAGGGTTTCTTCGCTCGGGTGGCCCCCAACCCATACCCGGTAAATTTTCCTGTGGCCATAGCGCGGATGGGTGAGGCGAAGGGTCAGGTTGCCATCGTTGCTCAGCAGCAAGGCGCCCCGACTCTCCGCATCCAGCCGACCCACCGGATGCAGGCCGGACTGCTGCCGCCAATGGTCGGGAAGCAAATCGAGAACGGTGGGGCGCCCCTGGGGGTCGTGGCAAGTGCAGAGAACCCCGGGCGGTTTGTGGAGAAGGAGAGTCAGCGGAGCTGGGGCGGGGGCGAGAGGCTGGCCGGCAACGGAAATCTGATCGCGCACCGGGTCCGCTTGTTCGCCCAGTTGGGCCACAGAGCCATTCACCCACACCTGACCTTCCCGGAGGAGGGCTTCGGCCTGGCGGCGGGAACAGAGTCCTGAGCCCGCGATCAGTTTCTGAAGCCGTTCCTGAGCCATTCCCCCATTCTGAATGCCCTGGCCAGGGGGGGGGTGATGGGGAGCAGACGGAAAACAATGGTATGTTTACGAAACACAAAGGTTTCGAAACCTCGCCGAGATGCCCTCGATCTTTCTGGACACCTCCGCCTCTCAGGCTCAAACCAGCGATCTCCTCCGTTCCTATCTGCGGGACATTGGCCGGGTGCCTCTGCTGACCCATGAGCAGGAGATCACGCTGGGACGTCAGGTGCAGGAGCTGGTGGCTCTGGAGGAGCTGGAGTCTGAGCTGACGCTGCGTGCTGGGGGTGAGGCACCGAGCCAGGAGCAGCTGGCGGTGGAGGCGGGCTTGACGGTGCCGTTGCTGAAGCGCCGGTTGCAGGTGGGTCGCCGGGCGAAGGAGCGGATGGTGGCGGCGAATTTGCGGTTGGTAGTGAGCGTGGCGAAGAAATACACCAAGCGGAACATGGAGCTGCTGGATCTGATCCAGGAGGGAACGATCGGCTTGGTGCGAGGGGTGGAGAAGTTTGATCCAACGCGTGGCTATAAGTTTTCAACGTATGCCTATTGGTGG
>JBJTUM010000061.1:0-5251 GCA_046080725.1 Cyanobium sp.
GTGCTGAACCGTGCTGGCCTGGGCATGGAAGTGATGCACGAGCGCAATGCGCACAACTTCCCCCTGGATCTGGCTTCTGCAGAAGCCACCCCTGTGGCTCTGGTGGCTCCTTCCATCGGCTGAAGTTAATCATCCAGCTACCGCTGGATCCTTGAAGCCCCCACCACATGGTGGGGGCTTTTTTGTTGGATCAATCCTTCATCGAGCACCCTGACTAAGGTGAATGGATGTGCTTCTTGAATCTTTCCCCGCGTGAGCAGCTGGGCCTGGAGCCCCATCCTGAGGGAGGCTGGTTTCGTGAAGTGCATCGCAGTTCCCAGCAGGTGCGGCGGAGCGATGGGCAGGCCCGCAGCGCCCTCACCCTGATCTGGTTTCTGCTCACAAACGAAGACATCAGCCGCTGGCATCGGGTCGTGGGAGCTGATGAAACCTGGCACCATGCGTGTGGTGCGCCCCTCGAGCTCTGGATCCTGCCTCCCACTGGAGGGGTGGCCGAGCGTTGTCTGCTTGGTCCCCTCGGAGCCATGGAGGAGCAAGCCCAACCGGTGCAGGTGGTGCCCGCGGACTGGTGGCAAGCGGCCCGGTCCCTTGGCGAATGGAGCCTGGTGAGCTGTTGCGTGGGTCCGGGCTTTGATTTTGCGGATTTTCAACTGCTGCATCACTGGCCCGCGGCCAACCATCCAGCCGGTGCCCTGCCTGAGTTGCTGTGAAAAAGGGGAGTCTGGGAGGGGGTCTGGTGGTGCTCTGGTTGCTGGCTGGGGCGCTCACCCTCACAGGACTGGGCCAATTGCCTCTTCGCGACTGGGATGAGGGCATCGTGGCCCGGGTGGCCCTGGAAGCCTCCCAAAAGCCCTGGCCAGACAGGCTCTTCCCTCTCTATTGGGGAGATCCCTACCTCAACAAACCCCCCGGGCTTCATCTGCTCATCGCCGCTGCCATCAACCTCTGGCGCACCATCGGTGGCTCTAGCCCCAACACCCTGCCACCGGAATGGGTTCTGCGGCTTGTGCCAGCGCTGCTTTCGAGCACCGTCGTGCCCCTTGTGGGTCTGGTGCAGGCCAGGCTGCGGCCCCATCAACCGGGCGCCGCCCTGGCGAGCGCCGCCATGGCCCTCACCCTCTTGCCCCTGGCACGCCACGGCCGGCTGGTGATGCTGGATGGGTGCCAACTGGCCACGATCCTGCTCCTCTGGTGGGCTGTGCTAACGCCAGATCAGCGGAAGGTCCCCCTGGTGATCTCCGGAGGGCTGATGGGTCTGGCGGTCTCGGCGCTCCTGCTGTTGAAAGCTCCCTTGGCCCTCCCCCTGCTGGTCGCCACCCTCGCTTTGCGGGCGCTGGATCGGGAGCTGCACCGGCAGCAGTGGTTGTGGCTGCTGGGTGGCCTGGCCATCGGCTGTCTGCCAGGTCTGGCCTGGCATGGAGCCCACCTGCTGGTGAGGGGTTCCGATGCCCTTGAGATGTGGGGTCGGCAGGGCTTTGCCCGGGTGCATCGGCAATTGGAGGGGCACAGCGGAGGCCCCTTGATGCCCTTCACGGAAATTCTTGAAGGGGGTTGGCCGTGGTTAGCGCTCTGGCCGAGCGCGGTGGCACTGGCCTGGCGGGAGCGCTTCACGCGCGCCGGGCGCTGGTGCTTGGGCACAACGGTGATCACGGCTGCCCTGGTGTTGCCCCTCGGCACCCAGCTCCCCTGGTACAGCCTTCTTCTCTGGCCGCCCCTGGTGTTGTCTTGCGGACCTCTGCTGGTGTGGTTGGTCCATCGTGAGCCGGCTCTGAAGCCACCCTTCGCAGCCCTCACCCGGAAGGTCCCTGCCTTTTGGGCCCTGATCGGCGCCCTGCTCAGTGCCCTGGCCATTGTTGTGTGGGCCACCGGCCAACCAACAGCTCTCCATCCCCTGGCAACGGTGGCCGGCGCGGGTGGGTTTGGACTGCTGGTGGGGGGTGGCCTGTTGCTGGCCCGGCGTCCGCAGCGAAGAAAAGCGGGGGCCCTGGTGCTCGTGGCTGGCCTCTGGGCAGCCCTGCTGCTGCTGATGGCAGGCCCCTTGTGGCTCTGGGAACTAAACGAAACCTGGGCCGTCGGGCCTGTGGTTCAGGCCATGGGCCCAACGTCGTCCTCCCCATCGCTCCACCTCTGGCAGCTGGAGGAGCGGCCCAGCCTCAATTGGTACACGGGCTCGCCCGTGAAGCCCATCGGGGAAAAGCAGCTCTTTGAACGCGGCGCCAAGCCAACCTGGCTCCTTTCATCCTCGCCCATTCCCCCAACCCTTCCAAGCAGGGTCTGCATAGCGGTGAGCCTTCGCCCCGCCCAGCCCAAGCCTGCTGGCCCCGAGGTCCACCTGTTTAAGTGCAGCCCTGAACGGTGAGCAAACAGGCATGCATTTCTGACATCCAAATCAAAAGCTGCTGCTAGGCTCTACTATCACTATTGCCTCTCACGTGTCTTCACTCGTCAGCGAGTGTTTCTTAATTCTTGTTCTCCTGATAGCAAATGGAGTCTTTTCCGGATCGGAAATTGCCGTTGTTTCCTCCAGAAAAGTTCGCCTAGAGCAGCTGGCGGATCGAGGGAATCGCAAGGCCAGGAAAGCCCTCAAGCTCGCCAACTCTCCTAATGATTTTCTCTCCACCGTCCAGGTGGGGATCACCCTGATCGGCATCCTCAGCGGTGCACTTGGCGGTGCCACAATCGCCCAACGACTCAAGCCCTATCTCGATCAGGTGCCGGCCCTGAGGGGATCCAGTGAGCTGCTCAGCCTGGCCTTTGTGGTCACCGTGATCACCTATCTCTCTCTGGTGATCGGTGAGCTGGTTCCCAAGCGCATCGCCCTCAGCAACCCGGAGGCCATCGCCTGCCAGGTGGCTGGGCCAATGCGTTTTCTTTCCCGCCTCACGGCCCCCCTTGTGCACATCCTCAGTGGGTCCACCGATGGCATGTTGCGCCTGCTGGGAGTTAAAGCCTCCGAAGAACCGGAAATCACCGAGGAGGAAATCAAAGCCCTGATTCGTCAGGGCACCGAATCCGGTGTGTTTGAAGAGGTGGAGCACGACATGGTGCAACGGGTGTTCCGGCTAGGGGATCGTCCGATCCGCTCAATGATGACCCCCCGCACCGAAATCGCCTGGCTGGATCTCGAGGAACCCTTGGAAGCCTCCTTGAAGGAGGTGCTCGAAAGCACCCACTCCCGCTTTCCGGTGGCCAGGGGCAATCTTGACAATTGCGTGGGCACGATCCGCATTCGCACGCTGCTCACAGCTGTCGTGGAAAACCAGCCCGTGAATCTGGAATCGATGATGCAGCCTCCCCTATTCGTTGGGGAAAGCATGCGAGCTCTCAATGTGCTGGAGCAATTCCGGGAAACGGGAGTGCACATTGCCCTGGTCACCGATGAATTCGGAGGCATCGAGGGGCTGCTCACCCTCAACGATCTGATGGAGGCGATCGTGGGGGATCTGCCCTCCGCCGAGGATCAGGAGGAACCCCTGGTGGTGGAGCGGGAGGATGGCTCCTGGCTGCTGGATGGCTCCCTCGACATCGGAGACTTCAAAGCGCTTGTGGATCGGGAGGAACTCCCAGACGAAGTGTCCGGGGGCTACCACACCATTGGCGGCTTCGTGATGCATCACCTGGGGCGCATCCCCATGGCCGGCGAGCACTTCCGCTGGGATGGGCTCAGCTTTGAGGTGATGGATATGGATGGGAAACGGGTTGACAAAATCATGGTGGCGGAGGTCGCTGAACCCCCCGCTGCCCCTGGGCAACACCAAGAGCCCCCCGAAGACCAACCCGACGCCTAACGCTTAGGGATTGCACCACGGGCACTGGCCTGGATCGGCGGCCAGCAGCCCATCCCTGCGAGGCCGCTCTTCCCGGTAAGTACAAAGCCCGCACCCCCACACCTCCGCCACCACCAGCTCCGTGGGCAGGCCGCACCCACCGCAGCGCAGCCCTGGCAGCTGATCCACCAGGCCCCAGCCAGGGGTCTGGCAACCCGGACAGAGTGTGGCAAGGCGCCGCACGAGGCGGAAGGCCAGGGCACGAATCGCTTCCATGCGGGTGGGGTTGCAGTGGGCGCGCATGTCGGTTTCCACCAGCGCCAGCCCTTCCCGTGAGGCAGAAGCTGCCCGCTGGATCGCGGGCTGCAGATCCTCCCAGCGGCGGAGCCCTTTCTCCACAGGCTCACCAGAGTCCCCGGTGCTCGCTGAGGAGCACTGGGGGCGCACGATCAGGGCATGGCGAGGGAACCCCACCTGCTCCAGCCAGCGCTCCAGCTCTGGCTCTGGCCCGCTGGGAGAAGCCGGTGGCACCAGTCGGTGAGCGAAGTTGGTGCGCCGAGCCAGCAGCTGCTCCTGGATCATCAGCCCCCGGCGCTGATCCAGAAACACCATGCACTCCATGCCCGCCGCCAGAAAGGGCAGATGGGGATGGGGCCCGAATCTGCCCTCGCTGGCGATCGCCAGCTCCGTGCCCCCTTCCCGCAGGGCAACCTCTGCCTTGGCGATGCAGGCCTGCAGTGCATCCCCCTGGCGGTGCACGGTGCCGCAGAAGCTACCCAGGAGATCCGTATCCACGCTCTGCACATGGAGCAGCTCCGCACCCAGGCCCCAGCGCAGGGGCCGGCCGATCACCCGCTCCTTGCCGTGGCGGGTGGCCAGGGCCACCACTTGGCCCGCATAGGAACTGGGAGAGGAGAGCGAGGCCAGGAGTGAGGGCAGCGAACGATCAGTTAAGGGGAGGGCTGGATGGCTTCCGCCAGAGAGGGCTCGGGCTCAGAGGGGATCACCAAGCGCAGCAGGATCGGCGCCAGGAAGGTGGTGCCGATCACCATCAAGAGGATGGCAGCCTCCAACGCCGGGGTGAGGATGCCGGCCTGGCGGCCGAGGCCCAGGAAGATCAGGCCCACCTCGCCCCGGGGCATCATCCCCAGGCCCACCACCAGCCGGTTGGTGGGTTCCTCGCTCACGTAGCTCCAGCCAGCGGCCACCTTGCCCACAATCGACACCGCCAGCAGAAAAGCGGCCACGATCAATCCCTCCCGGTTGGCGGGATCAAAGGGATTCAGCACCGAGAGGTCCATACCGGTGCCGATCAACACGAAGAATACCGTGGCAAACAGGGCCACCAGGGGTTTCACAGCCTTGTCGATGTCTTCGGTGTGCTTGGAAGCGCTGAGGATCAGCCCGGCGGCAAAGGCCCCAAGGGCGGCCTCCAGACCGATGGCCTGGGCCGCAAAGCAGCAGAGGGTGAGCACCACAAAGCT
>JBJTUM010000062.1:0-8089 GCA_046080725.1 Cyanobium sp.
CCACCAATAGGCATACGTTGAAAACTTATAGCCACGCGTTGGATCAAACTTCTCCACCCCTCGCACCAAGCCGATCGTTCCCTCCTGGATCAGATCCAGCAGCTCCATGTTCCGCTTGGTGTATTTCTTCGCCACGCTCACCACCAACCGCAAATTCGCCGCCACCATCCGCTCCTTCGCCCGGCGACCCACCTGCAACCGGCGCTTCAGCGACGGAACCGTCAAGCCCGCCTCCACCGCCAGCTGCTCCTGGCTCGGTGCCTCACCCCCAGCACGCAGCGTCAGCTCAGACTCCAGCTCCTCCAGAGCCACCAGCTCCTGCACATGACGTCCCAGCGTGATCTCCTGCTCATGCGTCAGCAGAGGCACCCGGCCAATGTCCCGCAGATAGGAACGCACAAGATCCGCATCTAGGGAGGGCAAGTCGCGGACTGGAGCGGCAACAGTTGGGAGCTCAGTGAGCTCAGAGGGCAAGAGATCGACGGCAGAGACGGGGCTCATCGGCCGGAACCTAACGATGTGTGAAGCCTAACCTAACGAAGTGTAAATGTCTCTCATCTTGGAGATCTGGCTGCCGGCAGAGCCCCAAAAGCCGCTCAGGGACTGGCAAAACGCTCCAGCAGCCAGGACGCGGTCTGGAGGTAGATGAATACCCCTGCCACATCCGTGGCCGTGGCAATGAAGGGAGCCGACATCAGGGCCGGATCGAGGCCGAGATGGTTGAACAGAAGGGGAAGAGCCGAGCCCGCCGTTGCGGCGAGGGTGGTGATGGCCAGGAGGCTGATCCCTGCGGCCCAGGCCACAACCCAGTTATGGGAGACATAGCCCGCCCAGGGCACCACCACAAACATCATCAGCAGACCCAGCAGGGCCCCGGCCACCGCCTCTCTTCCGACGGCCATCGCTGGGCCCAGGGACTGGATGCGCTGGGTGCTCAAACCCCGGATGACCACGGTGGAACTCTGGGCCCCCACGTTGCCCCCGGTGCCGATGAGCAGCGGGATGAAGGCGGCCAAAACGACCACCCGCTTGAGGACCGCATCTTCGGAAGCGATCACGGCCGAAGTGGCGGTGTTGGCCAAAAGCAGCACAAGCAACCACACCACCCGCCGCCTTGCCACGGTGAACAGGTTGCTCTGGAAATAGTCATCCTCGTCGCCGGCCTGCAGAGCGCCGGCCGCGTAAATGTCCCGAGTGGCTTCCTGCTGGATCACATCGATCACATCGTCCACGGTGACAATGCCCACCAAGCGCTGTTCCCGATCCACCACTGGCACGGCCAGAAAGTCGTAACGCTGGATCAATCGGGCCACCTCCTCCTGGTCGGTGTCCGTGGAAACGCTTACCACCTCTCGGGTCATCACATCACCAAGGCGCTCCTCGGGCTCTGCGGTCACCAGGTCACGGAGCGACAGAATCCCTGTGAGGTGACGGGATGCATCAGTCACGTAAAGGCTGTAAATGGTCTCCGTATCACGGGCACGGCGCCGCACGAGCTCCAGGGCCTGGTTTGCCTTGTGAAACTCCTTGAGGTCGATGAATTCCGTGGTCATCAGGCGGCCAGCGGTGCCGCTCTCGTAACCGAGCATCTGGGCCGTGATGCGGCGCTCCGCCGGACTCAGCTCCGCCAGCAGGCGTCTCACCACCTTGGCCGGCAGCTCATCAAACAACCGCACCCGGTCGTCGGGCGACATCTCCTCCACCAGCTCGAGCACTTCTCCGGAACGAAGACGCTCCAAGAGGCTTTGCTGCACGGCTGGCTCCAGATATTCGTACACCTCAATGGCCTCATCCTTTGGCAACAGGCGAAAGGCCAGGGCCTGCAAGGTGGTGGGCAGGCTGCCGATGGCCTCAGCCCCATCCACGGGCTGCACGGGTTTGAGGAGCACCTTGGCCCCGTCGTAGTTGCCCGCCTCAAGAAGAAGCTGGAGATGTTGAGCGAGAACTTCAGCGCCGCCAGAGGGTTCGCTCATGGCACCGCCTAGCCCACAAGCCAGCCCCGGGTCTGCCGGCCCGATGGCCCTGCGGTGGCCACTTGCAGCCAGCGGCGCCCGCCAGGCTCCAGCCAGATTCGCAACACCCGCATGGGAATGCCAGGCTCCAGGAAAGTCAGCACAGGGGCCTGACAGCGAGGAGAGGCCAGAAGGGAACAGCTCCTCAGGTTGAGCAGTGGCTCCTGGGCAGACTCCCTGCGGCGAAGTTCGGGCAGACGGCGTTCAGCCCCACCGGCGGGCAAGGCCGCTGGAGCAAACAGGGCAAATCCAAGCAGAGCTGCCCAGGTGAGAACGGGGGGTCGTAGAGGAATCAGGAGCATTCAGATATCCAGTTGTGCAAAATCCAGCTCGGCGCTGTGGGCTTCAATGAATTCCCTACGCGGCGCAACCTTGTCGCCCATGAGGATTGTAAAGATTCGATCCGCCTCAGCCGCGTCCTCAATTTCCACTCTCTTCATCATCCGGGTGGTGGGGTCCATGGTTGTTTCCCACAGCTGCTTGGGCATCATTTCACCCAAACCCTTAAAGCGCTGAATGGTGTAGTTAGCCTTCTCGCCAAAGGCATCCAGGGTTTTTCTCAGATCGGATTCGTTGTAGCAGTAGGTATGATTCTTGCCCCGCTCAACTTTGTAGAGCGGCGGGCAGGCGATATAAATATAACCACCTTCCACGAGGGCCCGCTGGTAGCGATAAAAAAATGTGAGAAGGAGAGTGCGGATGTGAGCCCCATCAACATCCGCATCTGTCATGATGACAACACGATGGTATCGCAGATTTTTCGATTCGAATTCTTCACCCTTGATCCCCAAGCCCAGTGCAGTGATGAGGGCTTGGATTTCGGTATTCTTATAAATTTTGGAGTCGTCTGTTTTTTCAATATTCAAGATTTTCCCCCTCAGGGGAAGGATGGCCTGAAAACGCCTATCCCGGCCCTGCTTGGCCGATCCCCCGGCGGAGTCTCCCTCAACGATGTAGATCTCTGAATCACTGGGATCACGGGAGCTGCAATCTGCCAGCTTGCCTGGCAGGGTGGAACTCTCCAGAACGGATTTGCGGCGCACAAGCTCCCTGGCACGGCGGGCCGCCTCCGCTGCATTGAAGGCCTGAATGGCCTTCTCCAGGATGAGATCAATCACCGAGGGGTGAAATTCAAGGTATTCACCCAGAGCTTCGCCAACCAGGGTATCCACAATTCCACGCACCTCCGTGTTGCCCAACTTGGTTTTGGTTTGACCCTCAAACTCAGGATCTGGCACCTTGACGGAGAGGACAGCTGTGAGGCCTTCACGGATATTTTCACCAGCAAGATTGGCGTCACTTTCCTTGCGTTTGCCACGCTTCTTGGCGAAGGCGTTCAGGGTTCGGGTCAGAACGGTTTTCAAGCCTTCGATGTGGGTGCCCCCATCGATGGTGCGAATATTGTTGGCAAAGCCAAAAATATTGTCCGAATAGGCATCGACACACCACTGCAATGCAGCTTCAACCTGAACATTATCCTTCTCAGAATTCACATAGATGATTTCTGGGTGCAGGGGATCTTTCTCGGCATTCATATAAGCAACATATTCCTTGATGCCACCCTCATAGTGGTAGATCTCTTCATGCACGGCTTCTTGGCCACGTCCGGGGCGCTCGTCACGAAAAACGATGCGCACCCCTCCATTCAGATAGGCCAGTTCCCTGAGGCGCGCGGCCAGGGTCTGGTAATCGAATTCAATCCCGCCGGTGAAAATTTCGTGGTCCGGCAGGAAACGCACCCGGGTGCCTGTTTGCTTGGGATCGGTAGCTGGCTTGGCCACTAGGGAGCCAATGGGAGTCCCCCGCTCAAACCGTTGATTGTGCTCATGACCCTGTCGGAGAACCGTGACCTCCACCCACTCGCTGAGGGCATTGACCACGGAGATCCCCACCCCATGGAGACCGCCCGACACTTTGTATCCTCCTGAACCAAACTTGCCGCCCGCATGGAGCACGGTCAGCACCGTTTCCAGCGCACTTTTCCCCGTGCGTGGATGGAGATCAGTGGGAATCCCTCGACCATTGTCGGTCACACTCGCCGATCCATCGTCATGAAGGACGACCGAGATTTCATCGCAATGGCCAGCCAGCGCCTCATCGACCGAGTTGTCCACCACCTCGTAGACGAGGTGGTGGAGGCCCCGCGGCCCAGTGGTGCCGATGTACATTCCCGGCCGTTTACGAACCGGCTCCAGGCCTTCCAGCACTTGGATCTGTTCGGCGCCGTAGGCGGATTGGACTCGCGAGGCGTCGCTCATGCGAGGGCGGGTCTCAGGGGGGATGGAGGGAGCTGAACGGTCAGACGATTTCGACAGCCAGAATGGGCCGCAGAAGCGCCGCGGATAAGGCTTGGGCGGAAATCGGCTTTAGCTTGAGCGCCAATCTACCATTCGCCCCTCCCTGCGCCACCCAGCCGCTTCTGGGACCGCTTTCCAGATGGGGATGCACCGCCCCCTTGATCAGCAGATCCCGATAGGGCCTGGACAGGACCCAGAGTGAGGAGATGACATCGTCGTTCACCCCATCCACCCACGCAGCAGGGGGCGCAGGCCTTGTGATCGCCCTAATGGGTCCGACCGCAAGCGGCAAAACGGCTCTGGCCCTTGAGCTGGCCGAAGCGCTGAACCTGGCAGTGATCAGCGTTGACGCCCGCCAGGTGTACGTGGGCATGGACATCGGCACGGCCAAGCCCACCCCGCAGCAACGGCAGCGGGTGCGGCACGAACTCCTCGACCTGCGTCCCCCCACCCAACCCCTCACCCTGCAGGAGTTTCTGCCCCTGGGACGAGCCGCCATCCGGGCCGAACTGGAGCGCTGCGGTCTCGCCCTACTGGTGGGGGGCAGTGGGCTTTATCTGCAGGGCTTGCTCCAGGGCCTCACTCCCCCCGCCGTGCCTCCCCAGGCCCAGCTCCGAGACCAGTTCAAGGCCATGGGCCAACCGCTTTGTCACGCCCTACTGGAACGTTGCGATCCCTTGGCAGGCTCCCGCATTGCCCCTGCCGACATCTCTCGCACCCAAAGGGCTCTGGAGGTGTTCTATGCCACAGGCCAGACCATCTCCTCCCAACAGAAACGCATCCCTCCCCCCTGGTCCATCCTGGAGCTGGGGCTGGACCCTGCCGACCTACCCCAGCGGATCCGCCAGCGCACGAGGGACATGTTTGCAGCGGGATTACTGGCTGAAACCGCCAACCTGATGCGCCGACATGGGGATAGCTGCCCCCTTCTCAACACCATGGGGTATGCGGAGGCGCGGGGCCTTTTACGGGGGGAGCTGGAGGAAGGCCAGGCCATCGCCTTGACAGAGCAGCGCACCCGTCAATACGCCAAACGGCAGCGCACCTGGTTTCGCCGCCAACATCTGCCCCTCTGGCTCAAAGGTGAGGATCTGATGCAACAAGCCCTCTTGGCCTTGAAGGGGTCACAGCAAGGTTTAGGGTGAAGAACAATCTGCCCTTTTGAATGCCTCCCCGCCCCCGCGTAGACCGCCGTGCTCCCGTTCGGGAGCTTCCCAACATCAACGAGCGCATCAGCTACCCAAACCTGCGGGTCGTCGATGCCGATGGGAGTCAGCTCGGAGTCATCACACGGGAGGCCGCCCTGGAGGTGGCAAAGGAGCGGGAGCTCGACCTGGTGCTAGTAAGCGAGAAGGCCGATCCGCCAGTGTGCCGGGTCATGGATTACGGCAAATATAAGTTTGAGCAGGAAAAAAAAGCCAAGGAAGCCAAGAAAAAGTCGCACCAGACCGAAGTCAAGGAGGTCAAGATGCGCTACAAAATCGATTCACATGATTACCAGGTGCGCATTGGCCAAGCCAGCCGCTTCCTGAAATCCGGCGACAAGGTCAAATGCACGGTGATTTTTCGTGGCCGCGAAATTCAACACACGTCCCTTGCAGAAGCTCTTCTCATGCGGATAGCCAAGGATCTGGAGGAAAATGCTGAACTCCAACAGCCTCCAAAACGGGAGGGACGAAACATGATCATGTTCCTGTCCCCTAAACGGCAAGCGGCCAGCAAAACAGCCCCCGTCAAAACAGCGAAACCCGTCAAAGCAGCTCCAGCTGGTGCCGAAGCCTCCAGCGCGGCGGTCAGCCCGACTCCTGCTGAAGACTAGGCCTTTTCAGCAAAGGTTTTGGCAAAAAACGCCGTGATGGCTTCCCATGCGGCCTGCGCTTCCACTGGCCGGAAGTCGCCTCGGGCCTCGCAGAAAAAACCATGGCCCGCGGCAAAGGTCAGCAGCTGGGCACGATCCCCCTTCCCCCTGGCATTGGCCTGATCCACGGCGGTGGCGATGGCCAACAGATCGTCCGTTGGCACCAAGGGATCCTCCCGCCCGTAGATCAACAGCACCCGGCCCCCAGGCTGGGAGAGCACCTCCAAGGTAGGAGGGCCTCCCCCGGGCCTCCCTTGCACCACCCCCGCTCCATAACACGCGCAGCTGGCCGCCACGCCTTCCAGTGAACTGGCCAATAGGGCAACATGCCCCCCGAAGCAGAAGCCAATGCACCCCACCGCCAAGGGTTGGTCCTTGGCTCCCTGGCTTTGGAGCCAGCGCACAGCCCGAGCCCCATCCACCAGAAGGGTGCGGGCGCTTGTTCGCTCCTTGTGGGAGCGACCCTCCTGGAGCTGCTCAGGGCCGTAGCCCAGGCTGAGCTCGGGAGCCGTTCGCGCAAACAAGGGAATAGCCAGAGCCCCATAGCCAAGTTGGGCCAAGCGATTGGCCACCGTGCACACCCAGGGATTCACCCCGAAGATTTCCGGCAATATCAACAGGCAACCCTTGAGTCGGCCGGACTCGGGCCGCGCCCACCAACTGCGAAGAGGCACCTCCTCGGGTTGTTCTGGAGCCAGGGTGAGCCAACCGGCTGAGAAGGGTTCCATTCGCTCTGTTTCTTCCATCGCCCCAGGGCAACCGGCACATGGTCCTATGACAGGGGGGGAATTGTCACGGAGGCAAAAGCTCCGTAGGGTGGCCGCAAGATCCGATCGTTGTGCCGCGTGCGATTCCACATCCAGCAGGAAAGCGATATCCCCGCTTCGACGCAGCTGTATAACCAGATCTGCTTTGCCATCGCGGCGCGACACTATCCCCCTGGTCACCGCCTACCGAGCACCCGCCAGTTGGCCATGCAAACAGGCCTGCACCGCAACACCATCAGCAAGGTGTATCGGCAACTGGAAACGGACGGCGTGGTGGAAGCCATGGCCGGATCTGGCATCTATGTGCGCGACCAGCAAAAACCGAGAGAAATCAAACCACCCCCAGGAATTCGCACCAAAACCCCGCCCGATATCGACCGAGTGGTGCGCCAAAGCATCGATGGCCTGCTCAATGCGGGCTGCTCGCTGCAGCAGTCCCGCGATCTGCTCACCCGGGAGGTCGACTGGCGCCTCCGCTGCGGGGCCCGCGTTTTGGTGAGCACCCCCCGGGAGGACATAGGGGCGTCAATGTTGATCGCTGAGGAATTGACGCCGAATCTGGAGGTGCCGGTGGAGGTGGTTCCGATGGAGGAGCTGGAAGCAGTGCTAGAGAACTCCAGCAAAGGCACCGTGGTCACCAGCCGCTATTTTCTTCAGCCCGTGGAAGAAATTGCTCAACGCCATGGGGTCCGTGCCGTACCAGTCGACCTAAACGACTTCCGCCATGAGCTGGACCTGCTCAAGGAGCTTAGGGGCGGCAGCTGTGTGGGCTTGGTGAGCATCAGCCCGGGCATCCTGCGGGCCGCAGAGGTGATCCTGCACTCCATGCGCGGAAATGATCTGCTGGTGATGACGGCAAACCCCGATACAGGTAGCCGATTGCTGGCGCTGCTGAGGGCCGCCAGTCATGTGCTCTGCGATAAGCCAAGCCTGCCTTTGGTGGAACAAACCCTGCGCCAAAACCGTGCCCAACTGATGCGCCTGCCTGTGGTGCACTGCGCCCAGAGCTATCTGGGCAGTGCCACGATTGATCAATTACGCAAGGAAATCGGCCTTCTGGCCGTCTGATGCGATTCGCGAACGCCCTCATCCAGGCCATGCGGGCCGATCTGGCCCTAATCCGGGAGAGGGATCCGGCCGCCAGAAGCACCCTGG
>JBJTUM010000063.1:0-2576 GCA_046080725.1 Cyanobium sp.
CTGGCAGGGCCACCGGATGTGCTTTTCCTCCACCTGCGCGATGGCGGCGGCGTTCCTCAAGCCGGGTTGCCTGGCGGGGGCCGGCCAGCCGGATGATCGCTACCTGGCGCTGGTGGAGCGCTTTGGCGACACCACCAGCAGCCAGGCTCAAATTGCCGCGTTGCAACGGCTGGGGATCCTGGCGAGCTTCCGCACCGATGGCCGCATCGAGCAGCTGATCGCCCAGCTGCGCCTGGGCTTTCCCATCCCTGTGGGCTGGCTCCACCATGGGCCCGCGTCTGCTCCACGGGGCGGGGGGCACTGGAGCCTGGTGGTGGGTTGGGATCCGGCCACCCGCCAGGTGCTCATGCACGATCCCTACGGAGAAGCCAACCTCATAGGCGGCGGCTACGTGAGCACCGCCATCGGCAGCGTCAGGGCTCTGCGCTATTCCGAGCGCAACTGGGGGCATCGCTGGATGGTGGAGGGTGTGGGCTCAGGCTGGTGGCTGGAGCTGGGGGGCTGAGACCCCTCCGCGTTGGGAGATCTGCCGTGGGGTTTACCAGAGAGGCAGGGAAATTGGCGGATTTATTCGTTGTTCCGAGACCGAGACTTATGCGTACGCGCAAAGACTCACACAAAAGGTTAATGAGCATTACATTAGGCTCATTGCATAAGTTGATGTTGCTATAGGTAAACGCACTGATCTCAAGCAACAAAGATGGCATCCACTATCCCTTCTGCCAAGACGAGTTACAAGCTTAATGCTACTGGCACCACCTATTCACTAGATTTCGCCAATAATCTTTTTCCTGTAAACCAATTTATATTGCCAGGTGAATTGATAATTGAGCCGGGCATTATGGCAAGCAACTCTACGAATGGCAAAAACTTAGTAGACATATCGATTGCCTTTGCCGATGGACCTTTCAATAGTTTCAACCGCCAGCAGGAGCACTTCAATTTGCAACAAACTCAATGCAACTCTATAAATACTTTCAGGACACGTCTAGTGCCAGGAGCGCACTAGACGTCGCTTTTGTGACCACCAACCCAGGCGCAGGGAAGGTAAACTTCACCTTAGATGAGAGCACAGCGCGAATAGTCCTTGCCAATAGCTTTGTTCCCAGCGGTGGTCTTCTTGCGCTTCCTAAGCAGATTGTAAAAGGCAGGGCTGAGCTTTCATTCTCAGATGCTGGAAGAAGAGTGGTTGGTTCATTGTCCTTCGATGCAGTGAATAACTTTGGGGTTGGCCTTGGAAGAATCACTGCCAGTTTTTCAGGCCAGACAAACTCTTTTATCCCAACAATTACATTAACCCTTTCTCCGGCCTCCGTTAATGAAGATGGAACTTCAAATCTTGTTTATGCCTTGACAAGAAATGGATCAATAGAAAAAGCCCTCAAAGCAAACTTTACCGTTGGGGGCTCTGCAACTCCTGGGATAGATTATTCTAGCAGTATCGTGAATTCGGCCGGCATAAAGTCAATAACATTTCTAGCGGGATCCTCTACCGCTAGGATTGTTATTAATCCTAATGCAGATCGGAATCAGGAAGTTAGCGAGACTGTAATCCTTCGACTTGCCGGAGGAGCTGGCTACACTATCGGTACCACCACGGCTGTCATAGGCACCATCGTCAATGATGATCTGATCGGTACGGCATCCAACAACACTCTCCTCGGCACAGCCACACTTGAATACATCGACGGGCTGCAAGGCAGAGACACCCTTACCGGTGGGACTGGGCCCGATGTTTTCGGCTTCCGATACGGCCATTCCACCTTCACCGCTCCGGATCGGATCACTGATTTTCAATTTGGGTCCGATCAAATCGATCTGTTGACCGCTACTGGTGCCGCCCGGCCTGCGCCAACGGCTTTCAGCCGTGCAAGCGACAACACCACCGCCGCCACACTATCTGAGTTGGCAGCGGTTGTATTTTCCGATGCCAATGGCGCTGCGGATGGCACCCAACCCTTTGCGGCTAACGCTGCAGTCCTTGTTGTAGCCACCCGCGCACCGATTGCCGGCACCTATCTGCTGATCAATGACGGCATAGCATCAAGGAGCAACAGCAATGATCTCCTCATTAACATCAGCGGCTTTTCTGGTGTTCTTCCTGCACTGGGAGGGATCTCGGTTGGCTCTGTCTTTGCTTGAGCCATACGCTCATGCAAATCGCCAAAACACAGCTTCTGAAGCAGAACATAGAAGCGGACCCAAGCTTCACCTGGCCGGCAGAAGGCAGAGCCCAGAGCCTCAAAGCACCGACACGGTGGTGCCAAACCGCCCTTGGAGCTTGCGAGCGAGGGCATGGGCCCGCTCAGCGGAAATGAAGCGCATCTTTTTGACGGGCTTGCCGCGGCGGCCAAGGGGGATGGTGTGGCGCTCATGGCCATAGGCCTTGATGCCATCTGGATAGACATGGAGCACCAAAGCACGGATCTGGCAGCAGGGACCGGAGGGGATCGCCATGGAAGGAACGGCGTGGGACACCCACTGAGCGCCCTCCGCCTGAGCGGCTGCAAGGACTGCGCCAGCAGCCCGGCCTGATCCTTGCTGCCGCTTGGGTGGGGGGCAGTGTGGAAGGGTGC
>JBJTUM010000064.1:0-3495 GCA_046080725.1 Cyanobium sp.
GAGCTGCTGGATGTGCTGGTGGAGCAAAGCAATTTGGCCCTGGGGGTGTCGGGCGATTTGCCGGATGGCACGCCGGTGAACAAGCAGCTGGAGCCACCGGTGCCGGAGGTGGAGGTGAAGCTCTCGCTGGCGTTCTACGAGGGCAAGGAGAAGAAGGACGACAGCAGGAGGAAGACCAAGGCCAAGGGCCGGCTGCCTTAAAAAAAAACAGTGGTTTAATACCCTCCAGTGTAAAAGTGACGCGTGCGCGCAAGGGTGGAGCTGGGGGTGAAGGTTGCGGTGGCGCTGGTGCTGAGCACGGCAGTGGCCCCACTGGCAGGAGCGCAGCAGGCCTTCCCACCCCCGGCGCCAAGCTATCCCACGGCACCGGGTCCGGAGCGGGTGGGAGCCAATGCGGTGGGGTTGGAGCTGAAGGTGCGCCGGGTGAAGGATGCGGTGGAGGTGGTGATTGAAAACACGGGTACGGCTCCCCAGCTGGAGCAGAGCAGTGGCGGGGGCAGCTGGAGGGGGCGGTTGTACACCAGCCAGCCCTCGGTGTTGCTGCGGGGGCCGCAGGCGATCTCGGTGCCGGATGCGGGCTTTGGGCGCATCAGCATCGAAGGCGGCGGCACGGTGTACAACCTGCGGGTAACGCCGGTGCCGGGCTACCCGGTGCGGGCACCGATCGTGAGCGCCGATGGCCGCAATGTGGTGCTGAGCTTCTCGGCACCGGCGATGCCGTCGCAGCAAACGCTCAGCCGCAACACCCTGGCGCCAGGGGCCGTGGCCAACCCCAACTTTGCGCCCCCCCTGCGCCAACGGGCTTCTGCACCACCGGTAGGGGATATGGCGGTGGGGACGATGGTGTTGCGCAATTTCGGCTTCGTGAACGCCAGCGGTCCGCCGGTGACGATGACGCTCAGGAACGCGTCTGCTCAGGCGGCGCTGATGGCCCTGGCGCGGATGGGTGGCTACAGCTTCGTATATGTCAACGACAGCGGCAATGTGGGAGCGCCCACAGGGGCGGCGGCCAGGCCCATCACGGTGACGGTCAGTTTCCGCAACGAGAACTACGGCCGGGCTCTCAATTCCACCCTGCTTGCTGCAGGACTGCAGGGAAAATTGGAGGGCAGGACCCTTCTGGTGGGCACCAACGTGCTGGGTAAATCCTTCGGGACGCAGCTCTCGAAGGTGTATCGGTTGAATCAGGTTGCCGCCAATTCTGCGGCCGATTATCTGGCCAACCTGGGAGCCCAGGTGACCAAGACCAATACAATCACTACGGCAGTTTCCGAAGGTGTGGCCTCCACAGCATCCCCTGCCGGCAGCCCTACGGCCTCCACCACCACATCCAGCACCACCACGAACGTGGAAGCCTACGGTGCATTATCGGGGCCGCTGCTCGGCCTACGGGCCACCACCGATTCGCGCCTATCGACCATAACTCTGGTGGGCAGCCCAGCACTAGTGGCAGTGGCAGAGCGATACCTCAAGCAGCTCGATCTACGCCAGCGCCAGGTGGCGCTCTCGGTGAAGATCCTGGACGTAAATCTTAGGAATGATGCTGACACTTACAATAGTTTTGCATTCCGCTGGGGGAATAACTTCATCGTTAATGATAACGGCACTGTGGCGGCCAATTTTGGATCCTTGTTGGGAGGTGCCACCCCTCAGGGTGCGCTGGGTTCTCCCCTGCTTCCCGGGTTCCCCTTGGCGGGTTACATAGGTAGCGCGAATCCTGGCCTGGCATATCCACGTGAAAACTTCTTCGATTTCTTGCAGGCCCGTATCTTTGCGGAAAACACCAAGGTCCTCGCAAGTCCAACCTTAATTCTGCAGGAAGATCCCTCTATACTGAGAGATGACGCTTCGAGCGGCGGATCTTCACAAGGAGGTGCGAGTGCTGGAGCAGGCCAGTTTGAATCATCTTTCGATGATATTGATGCACCAATAGGGCGCAGGCGAGGCAACGAGGGTATTGTGCGCATAGGAGTCAATGTTCCAACCAAGGTTGAATCCAAAGTGACACCTTCGGCTGGAACCACTAGCTGCTCGATCAGTGAGATTAGCACTGCCGGTCTTGTTCTGGGCGCAAGAGTTCAAAAAATTGATGACAATGGGTTTGTCTCTTTTTCTCTCTCTCCGCGGATCTCTGCTGTTGAAGAAGAACTTCCTTCTGGCCAGCAGTGCCCGCCGATCAGTATTCTTAGAGTCCGCCGTCTTGACACAGGCGTTGTGCGCGTACGCGATGGACAAACGCTCATTCTTACCGGCGTCATCTCTGACTTTGACAGGGCTGTTGTGTCCAAGTGGCCCATCCTCGGTGATATTCCTGTGGTAGGCCAATTCTTCCGGGCCACTACCAACAATCGTGACAAGCGCGAGCTTGTGATTATGGTCACCCCACGCATCATCAACGACACAGAAGGGGGCATGTACGGTTACGGTTACGAGCCAACATCCAGGGATGCCCGGCAGTTCATGACACCGTCAAGCTCAACTTCCATGCCCTCAGCCCTTCCGCAGTAGTAGGGAAAGCGGAGGTCTTTTCCTGAGATCATGGCCATCATGGGAAAAGTTCACAAGCTGCCAATGGCACCAAAATGGTCTCTTGGCGTTTCCCTCTTCGTTCTTGCCATCATCCAAGGCCCTGATGTCCAAGCAGTGGAGCCCATCGAAACTAAGTGGAAGCAGTCGATCGAAGCCGATCTGCGCAATGGAGATCCAGCAGGCGATGTCAGTGCCAAAGCCAAAAGGCGCGCCCCCCTCTCAGATGATGTTGATTTCAAAAACTGGGCTTGTGAAGTCGCGAGGCGCACATGCCCGCCGGGATCCATCGGCGGACAAGGAGCCAGCCCACAGCACAGGGCCGCCCCCACCAAAAAGCCCGGCACCAGGTCAGGTGCAGCAGAGAGCTACGTCTCTGGATGTCCGTTACTCTCCGCCCATGACGTCAGGATCATCGCCAGCGGACGGCGCCTCAGGGTCTCCTCCGGGGATTGTTCGATGAGCTTTAATTGATGGGGTGCTATCGATGGACTGGCCCTCTGAGCTGGAGGCAACAACGCACACTCAAAATTCCAGGGGAGAGCAGCTGAACCTCTCAACCACGTCCCACGGCTGTGCATTTCACCAGATCTCACCTACCAGTCGTTCGTCTTAGGCTGTCCGGTGACGTGGCTGGGATCCTAGTGGACCCGTGAACACAGCGTTAGTTTGACGCGGCATAGGTTCTGCTCTCCGAGTGCCTTGAGAGGGGGGCGTCTTATGCCCATTCTCATTGATCAGAAGCGAGAAGAGATCGCAGAAGCCTGCCAGAGATATGGTATCGAGCGCTTATTCATCTTTGGCTCTGCTCTCAGAGAAGATTTCAGGCCTGGAGAAAGCGATATTGATCTTCTTGTTGAATTTGGCCCATTGGAAGTTACAAAGTTATTTCATGCCTATCTTGATGCACGTGAAGCATTCCGAAAGATCTTTCAGGCTGATGTCGACTTGGTAATGCAAGATGCTGTA
>JBJTUM010000065.1:0-5607 GCA_046080725.1 Cyanobium sp.
GAGGAGATCCGTCCAGGGGACGGCAGCCATGTGTATTTCGCCGGCGATGGGGCCCGCCGCGACGGCGACGGCTACTTCTGGGTGATGGGCCGGGTCGACGACGTGATCAACGTGTCGGGGCACCGGCTGGGCACGATGGAGATTGAAAGCGCCCTGGTGAGCCACCCCGCCGTGGCGGAAGCCGCCGTGGTGGGCCGGCCCGATGAGCTCAAAGGAGAAGGCATTGTGGCCTTTGTGACCCTCCAGGCTGGCCTCCTGGGCGATGACGCCCTGATGGGGGAACTCAAAAAGCATGTGGGCAAGGAGATCGGCCCCATTGCCCGGCCGGATGTGATCAAGTTCAGCGAGGCCCTGCCCAAAACCCGCAGCGGCAAGATCATGCGGCGGATCCTGCGGGCCCTGGCCTCGGGCCAAGAGGTGAGCGGCGACACCAGCACCCTGGAGGATCGCAGCGTGCTGGATGCCCTGAGGGTGTGATTCTCAGGAGGGTGTGCACCAATCCGTGATGGTGTCCGCCAGGCGATCGATCTGGCGCTGGCGGCTGGGGTCATCAGCCCAGTCGCCCAGCAATTGGCGGCGCAGGCCGGCGCTGGCCGGGGTGAGGTGATCGCCGGGCAGTTCCAAGAGAGAGGTGGCGTCATCGGGCCGTTCCTGCAGCACCCCATAGAGGCGACGGCTCTGATCGAGCCCATCGCTGCGGAAACGCACCAACAGGTTTCGGGGTTGGCGGTAGCTGCGCGACACCTGCCGCAGGGTTTCGCTCGGGGAGGGGCTGAATTCCGTGCGGAAGCCAAATTGCTGCGCCACTTCCGAAAGCAAGGGCACGGAGCGTTCCGCAGAAAAGTTGTTGAAGCTCAGGGCGGCAAGGCCGGAGCAGGTGCGGCCGTTGTCGGGCGCCAGCAGATGGAGCTTGCACCCCAGGCTGTGGCCCAGACGCAGCAGGTAACCCTCCCCGGGCGGTGGCGCCTTGTCACGGGCCTGGCGGAAGGCGCGCCAGGCCTCATTGGCCTGGCTTTGGTGGTCGAACCCGGGCACATAGCTCCAGGCCCGAACCTGCCAGCCCCGCGCCGCGAGCGCTTCCAACAGGCGCCGGTAGCTGATCTGGGGCGTGGCGGCCAGGTAGCTGCCCCCGATGAATTCCACCAGCCCGGCTCGGGCCTGGGGGCGGGAGGCTGGAAGGGGATCCAGCTCCAGCAGGGGACCCCTCTGGCGCCAGGTGGCCTCAGGCACCTTGGTGGCCTCCGGGGGGGATCTTGCGCAGGGCATCGAGGGCTTCTTTCCGGTGGGCCGGGCCGTCCAGCAGGTTGTTGAACACGTGGCGGATTACGCCGGTGCCATCGATCACATAGGTGACGCGCCCAGGGAAAAGCCCCAGGGCATTGGGCACCCCGAAGGCGCGACGCAATTGGTTGCCTTGATCCACCAGCAAGGGAAAGGGGAGCTGGTGGCGTGCGGCAAAGCGCTGATGGCTGGCGGCGTCATCGCCGCTCACTCCCCACACCTGGGCCCCCAGGGCCTGGGAGTCGGCAACGCTGTCGCGGCAGGCGCAGGCTTCCATGGTGCAGCCGGGGGTGTCGTCTTTGGGATAGAAGAAGAGCACCAGCGGGGCCCCCGCCAGTTGATCACTGCGCCGCTCCACCCCTTCCGCATCTTTGAGGGAGATGGCGGGAGCTGGATCACCGATGGAGAGGGGGGCAGGCACGGCGAAATGGGGACGGGTTGAAAGGACCTTAGGAACGGGAGCCCAGGGGCTCAGGGCGGACTGCCGACCCTTGCGCGGGCTGAGAGCATGGGTGGGAATGAAAGGGGCGATGGCGGACGCAACCTCGAACTGGGAGCAAACAGACCTTCTAGGGCTGGCCGTGGCCTCCTATCCCAAGGCGGCTGCCCCTGAGGAACCCGATCAACCCCTGGAAACCGTGGAAACCGCGGACGCCATGGAAACCGCCGACGCCATGGAGCCTGAGGACAAGGCGGCCCCGGTGCGGATCGCCCCGCCCGTTTCCTTGCCGGGCTTCACCAGAAGCGTCGCTCGGGGCAGCAGCCGCCCGATGGAGCGGCTGCTGGTGCTGGATACGGAAACCACGGCGCTCTCCCCGGAGCAGGGGGAGTGCATTGAGGTGGGGGCCGTGCTGTTCCATGTGCCCGGCCGGGCGGTGCTCACCCAGGTGTCGTTTCTCCTGCCCTGCCCCAGAAATGAGGCGGAGGCCATCAACGGCATTGCCGCGACCGTGAGCCAGCTGGAGCAGCCCTGGGAAGCCGCCCTCAGCTGCTTCCAAGCGATGGTGGCTGCAGCCGATGGAA
The DNA here is from genome assembly GCA_046080725.1 of Cyanobium sp. Taxonomy (GTDB): domain Bacteria; phylum Cyanobacteriota; class Cyanobacteriia; order PCC-6307; family Cyanobiaceae; genus Cyanobium. The sequence goes on from JBJTUM010000065.1 coordinate 2,305, forward strand.
TCCTGGCCCACAACGCCGCCTTTGATCGGCAATGGTTTGGCCATGGGGCCCTGCCAGCCCTCGAGAAACCGTGGATCTGCTCGATGGAAGACATCCCCTGGCCTGCCGAACGGCAACTCCGGCCCAACCCGTCGGTGCGGGATCTGGCCCTGGCTTACGGGGTGCCCGTGTGGGCAGCCCACCGGGCCCTCACCGACTGCACCTATCTGGTGCAAGTGTTGCAGCGCTGCGACGAACTGGAGGATCTCCTTCTCGCGGCCCAGGAGCCGAGGCGGCTCTATCGGGCCCAGCTGGCCTACAGCGAGCGCCACCAGGCCAAGGAGGCAGGCTTTCGCTGGAACGATCCGGTGCCTGGGGCCTGGAGCAAGCGGCTGAGTGAGCGGGAGCTCACCACCTTGCCTTTCCCTGTGAATCCCGTTCTGAGCGCCTGAGGGAAGGGCCGGTGCGCCCTGTGCGGATTTGCTACCGATCTCCGAAGCGATCCGTGGAAGTTTCCCCATCTCTGCCCCGCTGTCGCCAGCCTGGTGTCATGGATCACCTCCCTCCCACCCACACGAGCGATCCGATGCAAGTGCGGGTGCGGCGGTGGCAATCGGTGCGCACCTGGGCCCGATTGATCCAGGAGGCAGAGGCCCTATGGCATGTGGATGCCCGCGTGCTGCATCGGCTGGCTGCAGAGGAGCTGGTGCGATTGGTGCAGGAGGTGCCGCCCCGGCTGCGGAGGCGAGTGAACCTTTGGTTGGAGCGGTTTCACGTGGCCACCCGGCTCAAATAGCCGTGGCCAGAAAGGGGCGGGGATCCTGATCCCGCCGGTGTTGAACAGGAATGGGTTCACCCTGGCGGGCCGGATCGGCGGGATCCCGCAGGGCCGTGGCCTCCAGGGCCTGGCGCAGGAGGCGGGCGGAATGGAGCGGCATGTCGCGGGGAACGCTGATGCGATCCCGCAGATAGCGCAGCCCCGGCGCGCTGCGCGCAGGCGGAGGAGCAATCGCGCTCAGGTCGGTGGGGGTGAGCAGGGCGGTGAGGGCAGAGCGGAGGGCGGGCTCCAAGAGCTTCGGGGGCAGGGGATTGCGGGCCACAAGGACATGGCGGTGCTTGAGCACCCGGGCCAGAGCCACCAAGGCCGCCTCGAGCGGCTGAGGCTGTGAAGTTTCCGGATCGGGATCGGCGATGGGCCAGGGGCCCTGGTCGATGCGGGCCGCCAGCAGCCGCTGGGACTGGTCGCCATTGGCGTAGCAACCACCCATCTGGGGGGGCAGGTCGTGGGCGTGGGTGTGGAAGTCACTCTGGGTGCCCAGGTAGGTGGGGCGCTGCTCCAGGGCCTCAAACCAGCGGTGGATCGCCGGGTGCTCCTGGCGCAGGAGGAAGCCCTTGTAATAAGCGAGGGAGGCGTTCATCCGCTCCACGTAGGGCACAAACACCACATCCGCCGTGGTGAGATCGCCGCCAAGGAAGAAGGGGCCACCATGGACGGCCAGGGCCTGCTCCATGGAGTGGGCAATCCGCTGAAACTGGGCCCGTGCCCGCGCCTCGGAGGCGCCGCTATTGGGCTGGCAGAGCCATTCACACCAGGCGCGAAACAGCACCCGCTCCAGCTGCCGCAGGGGCAACACCTGTGGATTGCCCATGGCGGGGCCGAGGGGGCCCAAGGCCTGCTCCAGGGCTTCCAGGATGCGATCGCTTTCTGTGATCAACCTCCCATCCACCTCCAGGGCCGGCAGCATGCCGGAAGGCACCCGTTGCCGGTACCAGGCTTCCTTCTCCCCATAACAGAACATCGTCACCTTGCGGATGCGATAGGGGATGCGCCGCTCCTCCAGCCACAGCCACACCTTTTGGCAATAGGGGCACCAAGCGTGGTGGTCGCGATACAGCGTCACCCGAACGGCCGCCTCATCCTGGCCAAACAACCGCAGGGCGGCCTGGGCATTGGTGGGCCCCTGCACCCGGTCGGGTGCGGCGGGGAGGCGGGCTTCCAGATCAGCCCAGCTGAGGGTCATCAGGCGATGGCAGGCCAGAGGGCATCCTGGCAGGCGCGGCGGACAAGGGAATGTGCGACGGCAGCTCTCCGATCAGTGAACGGCCAAGCCCCTCAACGCTAGAACCAAACGACGCTTGAGCAGTCAAGCGCGCACAACGCTGGGTGTGTAGGCTCGTCACAGAGGAGTCACACATGGCCACGAATCTTGCTCTCGACCAGGAGCTGCTCGATCGAGCCTTCCGCGTCAGTGGGGAGCCGACCAAGAAAGCCGCCGTTACCCGAGCCCTTCAGGAGTTCATCGCCCGCAGAGAGCAGCGGCGGGTCGCAGAGCTTTTTGGAAAGCTTGAGTGGGACGCTTCGTTCGACTACAAGGCTGAACGAGCTCGCAAGTGAGTCTGCTTGTTGACACGAGCGTCTGGTCACTGGCTCTGCGCCGTGATGTTGAGCCATCCGCGCCCGAGGTCGTGGCCCTCCGCCACGCACTTCTCGGGACGGATCAAGTCTTCACGACAGGGCTTGTTCTCCAGGAGCTGTTGCAAGGCTTTGCTGGGCCGAAGGACCGAGCCCAACTGCTCGATTGCATCTCAGCGCTCGCCTTTCTCCAGCCGGTTAAGGAAGATCACATCGAAGCAGCTGAAGTCCGAAACTCCTGCCGTCGTTGCGGCGTGCAAATAGGCACCATAGACGCCCTCCTCATCCAGCTCTGTCGCAACAACGATCTGACCTTGTTAACGACGGACCAAGACTTTCATGCCGCCACCAAGCACGTTGAGTTCAGGTTGTGGAGCGCAAGGTGATGGTTCATCCCTGTAGCGCCCAGCCCCGCCGATGGTCGCCGCTCTTCTGGATCGTTAGGAGCCACGACTGCCAAGGGTTGCCTCCTCCCAGCCGAACAAATGGCAAGCATGGCCAAGCCAGTCGATCCCGGCTGGTGTATCAGTACGAACCTGAGGTTATCGGACCCGTGACCACAGCTTCAGTATGGAAGTTGCAAACCAAAGCCTATGCAGCAACAGGGTTTCCGCTTAACTCTGCAGCTGCTCTCTCTGTGGTTCACGGAAAGCAACGGCCGGCCTGCGGTGGTTCACAGAAACCACCCATTTGGCGTTAGGCGTATCAGGCAGGGCGCAGGAGCATCGCCCGTCCATGTTGCGAATAGCTGTTGCGGATGATTGTCACAACGGGGGAATACTCCATGGGTTCACAAGCATCCCATCGATGACCAACCCGAACCAGCCGCCGGGGCTGATTCAGCGCTACCGCGAGGAGCTGCAAGCCCGCCACTACGCGCGCCGCACGGTGAAGACTTACGAGCAGTGGCT
>JBJTUM010000066.1:0-27580 GCA_046080725.1 Cyanobium sp.
TGAATGCCTACGTGTCGGATGTGCTCCGTTATCGAGAGATCCTCTCCGACCTGCTGGGCACCATCCAGGATCAGTTTGCTGGGGCAGGGGTGGAGATCCGCTCGCCGGCGTACCACGCCATGCGCAACGGCAATCCCACCACCGTGCCGCCCTGGCCACCCCGCCCTGGGGCCTAGGCCTCCAGCCAGGTGGGTTCCAGCTCCAGCAGACCCGCCGATCCATCCAACCGTGCCCAGACCCCGATCGGCAGGGCAGCGTTGCCAGGTGTGTGGCCCACGGGCAGGTGGGCTACGACAGGGATGTCCAGGTCTGCCGTCCGCTCCCTTAGCACCTGCTCGGTGCTGAAAAAGGAGTCGGGGGAGAGCTCGGCCCGATCCTGATCAATACAACCACTGAAGCTTCCCCAGCCGATTCCCGCCAGCTGCTGAAGGGCCCCACAGAGGCGCCAGTGGGTGAGCATGCGCTCGATTCGGTAGGGGGCCTCTCCCACGTCCTCAAATACCACGATGGCCCCCCGGAGATCCGGGAGGTGGGGGGTGCCCAGCAGATGGGTTGCCACAGTTAGGTTGGCCACCAGCAGGGGGCCCTCTGCCACACCGCCTCCCCACCCGCTGCCTTCCAGCGGAGCCAGCCCTCTACCGAAGAGAAGGTCATGTAGTCGCTCCTGACTCCAGGAGGGTTCATACGCCAGGGTTGTGAGAAGGGGGCCATGCACCCCTCCGCTGCAGCCCCGGGCCCAGCGGGCCCAAAGCAGCGAGGTCACGTCTGAGAAACCCAGTAGCCACTGGGAACTCGCCAAAAAGGGCAATCCACCATCCCCATTCTCCAGAACTCGGGCCGCCCCCCAGCCCCCACGCACGCAGGCCAGCAGGGGAGCCAAGGAGCCATCCGGTTCCTGGCGTGTCAGATCCTCCGTCCGCTCTGGGTCGGTTCCCGCCAGATAGCCCCAGCGCCTCCCCACCAGCGGGCTCGGTTCCTGCACTTGCAGCCCCCAGCTCCGCAGCAGGGCGATGCCAGCCCCTAGACGCTCCGGCGATTCCACCGCGGAGCTGGCCGCCACCAAACGCACCCTGTCGCCTAATCGGAGTGGGGGCGGAAGGGGGGGGCTCCTCATGCCTGGGCCACCACCAGGCCCAGCAGCAGCAGGCTGCCAAGCCACACCTGATGGCTGAAGTGTTGAGCGTAGGTGGTCCTGGGCAGAGCAGGACGGCGCAGGATCCAGGCTTCCCGCTGCATGGCGAGGGTTGCTCCAGCCCAGAACACCCAGAACAAGGGGTGGTTCACCCCGCGCAGCCAGGCCGCACCAGCAAGGGCCACGCAGGTCAGGGCGTAGCACCCGGCCACCACCAGGGGGGCCGTTGGGCCGAGGGTGAGAGCGCTGCTGCGCACCCCAATCCGGCGATCATCGTCCAGGTCGCTCATGGCATACACCGTGTCGAACCCGAAGGTCCACAGCAGGGTGGCCAGCCAGGTGAGAAGGAGAGATCCCCAGGCTGCTTCAGGAGCGGCGCCTCTCGCGCCGCTGCTCGCGGCCCAGGGAATCAGCACTGCAAACCCCCAGCAGAGTGCCAACACCAGCTGGGGGAGGGGAAACCAGCGCTTGGCGGAGGGATAAAGCAACACAGGCGGGAGGCAAGCCAGAGCCAGAGCCAGACAAGGGCCGCGGCTTGGGGCCGGGAGGGCCAGCACCACCATTAGGGCCACCAGAAGGCAGCTCCCGAGAATCACCCAAGCGGTCCCCACCTTCACCCGTCCATCGGCTAAGGGGCGCCCCTTGGTGCGATCCACCAGGGGGTCAATGGATCGGTCCCAGAGGTCGTTGGCTACGCAGCCTGCGCCGCTCACTGCCAGGCCTCCAAGAGCGATCCATCCCACGAGCCCCCCAGGGGGAGGGGAAAGGGGGTGGAGCCAAAGGGCCCATCCGGCCGGAATGAGCAAAATAAGTCTGACGCTAGGCTTGTGCCAGCGCAGCAGTTCCAGCCAGTTTCCAATTGTTCGGCCCATGGGCCAGGGTACTGGTGATCTCTGCCCCAACCTCATTTTCCCCGGTGGCGGCAGGTTATCGGTCAGGGGAGCACTGCGGATTGCTGCAGCGGACGGTCTGCCGGGGGCCACTGGTGGCAAAGTAGCGCGGCCTTCGCCCAGCATGGTTCGAATGGGCAGCAGCGAGCCTTCGGTTTCGATCTCTTCCCAGGGGCAAGCAGATGGGGGTGAACGCCGTGTGGCCGCCATCGACATTGGCACCAACTCCATCCATTTATTAATCGCTGCCGTTGATCCGGCTCTCCACAGCTTTCGGGTGCTCCTGGCGGAGAAAGCCACCACCCGCCTGGGGGAACGGGATCCAGTGACTGGGGATCTAGGCGGAGAGGCCATTGAGCGGGCTTTCCTCACTCTGCGCCACTGTCGCGATCTGGCCCTCAGCCATGGGGTGGAGCAGATCCTCACCGCAGCGACCAGCGCGGTTCGGGAGGCGCCCAATGGCCGGGAGGTGCTGCAAGCCATAGAGGACCAGTTGGGCCTCGAGGTGGATCTGGTCAGCGGCCCGGAGGAAGCCCGATTGATCTATCTGGGCGTGCTCTCCGGCATGGCCCTCGATCAGACCCCCCATATCATTTTGGATATCGGTGGCGGGTCCACGGAGCTGATCCTGGCCGATGGCTCCGATGCCCGGGTGCTCACGAGCACGCGGATCGGGGCGGTGCGCTTGCAGCGCGATTTTTGCCAGGAGGACCCCCTTCCTCCTTCTCGGCGCAGCTTTCTGGAGGCCTATATCCAGGGTGCCTTGGACCCTTCAGTAGCCCAGGTCAAGCAAGCCCTGCAGCTGGGCGAAAAGCCCTTGATGGTGGCCACCAGCGGTACGGCCATGGCCATGGCGGCCCTGCTGGCGGCGGAGGAAGGCCGACCTCCCCTTCGCCTTCAGGGCTATCGTCTCTCCCGATCACGGGTGCAGGCGCTTCTCCAACGCTTGATGGCCATGCCTCTGGAGCAGCGCCGGCAGCTTGCCCCGATCAACGACCGTCGGGCTGAAATCATCGTGCCCGGGGCGCTCATTCTTCACACCGCCATGGTGATGCTGCAGATGCGTGAGCTGGTGGTGTGTGAACGGGCCCTGCGGGAGGGTCTAATTGTGGATTGGATGCTGCGCCAGGGATTGCTGGATGATCGCTTTGCCTTTCAGAGCACCATTCGGGAACGCACGGTGCTCCACCTCGCTCGCACCTACGGGGTGGATCTGGCGCGGGCAGCCCGGGTATCGGGCTTTGCCCTTAGCCTCTACGACCAGGCACGGGGATGGTTGCATCAGGACCCGGGTCCGGGTCGTTTGCTGCTTTGGGCTGCTGCTCAGCTCCACACCTGTGGGCAGCACATCAACGTGGCGGCTTATCACAAGCACACCTGGTACCTCATCCGCCATGGGGAGCTGTTGGGCTACTCGGAGGCGGAACACCTGATGGTGGCCGCCATGGCCCGCTACCACCGTCGGAGCTTGCCCAAAAAGCGCCACGAGTCGTGGCAACTGATCGAAAGTCGGGAGGATCGCCGCACCGTCAGCACCATGGCGCTCCTGTTGCGGCTTGCTGCCGCCCTCGACCGTCGGCCGGGCCAGATGGTTGCAGGGCTCAAGGTCAGTCGCCTTGGAACGGCAGCCTTCGAGATTGCCCTGGTGCCAGAGCCTGCCATGAACGGAGAGGGTTGGCAGGATCTCAGCCTGGAGTGCTGGAGCCTCCGCTCTTGTGCCCCCGTGGTGCTGGAGGCATCCGGGTTGGAGCTCAAGGTGAGGGCGTTGGCGGAGGAGGCGCTGCCGGCGTGAGGACCTTTGGGCTGAACCGTTTCCAGCGAATGTCATTCACCCCTCCAAGGGGAGTGGCCTGACCGGGGCCGATGGCGGCACGCACCGCGTGGGGACGTCCGGTCATGACCTCCAGGCCGCGGCCCAAGGGGAAGCTCCTTTCCCCGTTGAGTGTCCCTTCGAAGATGGTTTTTCCGTTGGCGTCGCGCACCTCCAGCCAGCTGGGCTCGTTGGCCTGAAGGCGCAGGGTGTCCGCCGCTGGTGTGTTGCTGGAGATGCTGCCGGCCTTCGTGCCCTGGGTCGGTTGCAGGGAAGAAGGTTGGGGAATGGCTTGTTCCGGGGCGGGGGCGGGGGTGGGCGCCAGCTCAGGAGAAGCGGAGGGGCCGCGACTAGGGGAGGGGGCCAGCAGGAGCCAAGCTGCTGTTGCTCCAAGGGCCGTCAGCAGGGCTGCCAGGGGCCAGCCCCAAAGGGGGATGGACCTTCGCCTTGCAAGGCTGGGGGTTGGCCGCGGGGGATTGCGGATGGCCTCTGACGGCGAGGCAGAAAGGTCTGGGCTTCCATCCCCGGAGGCTTTGGCTGGGCCAGCAGGTCTGCGCTCCATCAGCCGGCTTTGGCGCACGCCGACGATCCCTTCCTCCAGATTCACATTCAGGGTTTCAGCGATGCGGCGGGCCAGGGCCACGATGAACACGCCTTCAGGGAGTTTGTTGTGATCCCCCCTCTCCAGGGCCTGCAGGAGCCGAGGTTCCACCCGGAGCCGCTTGCCCAGGGCATCCAGGGACAAACCAGCCGCCTCCCTGGCACGCGTCAGTTGGTCTCCCAACCGGACCAGCTCAGGAATGGAGTCCTCTCCAACTCCATCAAATGGGAGAGGGGCCTCAGAGTTGCTCTTCATGCGTGGGATTCAGCCATTCGAAGTATGGCCAGGGGAGAGACGGCCTGCATCGGCTCAAGATCCACATCGCTGGCCCAGGAATGTTGGCCGGAGCGATGGGGCGTCACGATCAAAAAGATCCAGAGGCGGGAACCCTTTCAGGTAATGGGCGATACTGGATTCGAACCAGTGACCCCTTCCGTGTGAAGGAAGTGCGCTACCACTGTGCTAATCGCCCTGGTGGCTCCGCAGTGTGCGGTTTGCCAAGGAAGGGAGCATAAACCACCCTGGGCCTGCCCACCGCCATGATCTGGCCCGTTCTGGCCTTGTTCACCGCCTGCTGCCAGAGCGGTCAGGATTTGCTGGCCCGGCGCCTCCTGAAACGCTCCGGACTCACCTCCAGATTGGTGATGGGCGTGGGATGTCTGGTGGCGGCTCTTGTTGCCATGCCCCTCGCCTTCCTTGCCGGGTCCACCCCCCATTGGCCTGATCTCCTTCAGGCCCTGGTCGCCACCGCTCTGGTGAATGGTGTGGCCTTCTGGGCCTACGGCCGTGCCCTGCATCGCGGCGAGCTCAGTCTTGTGGTGCCGCTCCTGAATCTCTCCCCCTTGGTGCTCCTGATCAGTGCCTGGCTGATGTTGGGGGAGACGCCGGGCCCCTCCTGCGTGGCCGGCATGGTGTTGATCGTCCTTGGTGCCCTTCGTCTTGGGGCCACGGGTGGGGAGACCTCGCGAGGCCTGCTAGGCCCCCCTGGGGCTCGATGGATGTTGCTCGTGGCCATGCTCTGGGGCATCGGGGCCGGCATCGACAAAGTGGGCGTGAGGGCCAGCAGCAGCCTGGCCTGGGTCGTGGGATTGAACATGGTGGTAGGCCTGCCCCTGACGTGCTCTGCCCTGGTGGCGGGTGAGGGGCGAACCTTGGCCCTCCCGAGCAACAGAGGAATCCTTCTGCTTTTTGGGGTGATCGGCGCCCTGGGCATGGCGGTGCAAATGGAAGCGGTGCAGCGCACGGCTGTCGTCAATGTCATTGCCATCAAGCGTTTGAGCACCCTCTTCAGTGCTGCCGCCGGGGGGATGTTTCTGGGAGAGCCTCGGCCCGATCTTCGGCTTCCTGCCGTGGCCCTGATGTTGGCGGGTGCCGTCCTGATTCTGATATCCCCCAATGGCTGAGTGCTGATCCGTCACCATGGGGGCTGTGATGCCTGCCATGGGGTGCCATGCCGCAGCCGGAGACGCTTGCTCTGGAAGCCGAAACCCTTCCCACCACGGATGTGCTGATCGTCGGGGGGGGGGTGTGCGGGACAGCCCTGCTGTTCGTTCTGGCCCGTTACACCGCCCTCTCCCATCTCACCCTGGTAGAGCGCTATGGGGAGCTGGCCCAGGTGAACTCCCGCGCCTCGAGCAACAGCCAGACCATCCACTGCGGGGATATCGAGACGAACTACACCCTTGAAAAGGCGCTGAGGGTGAAGCGGATTGCCGGCATGATTGGCCGCTATGCCAGCCAGTTGCCTCCGGATCAGCGGGGACGCTGTGTGTTCAACACCCAGAAGATGGTCCTGGCCGTGGGGGAGGGGGAAACCACCCGTTTGCGTGAGCGTTTTGAGAGCTTCTCTCCCCATTTCCCCGCCATGCAGCTGCTGGACAAGGCCGCCATCGCGGACTGGGAGCCCCGGGTGGGTTTGGTGAGGGGTGAGCTGCGGCCCGAGGACCTGGTGGCGATCGGCATCCGGGGAGAGGCCACGGCGGTGGATTACGAAGCTTTGGCTGAATCGTTTGTCGATCAAGCCTCCACCCGACTTGCCAGCCAGCCCCACAGAGCCCTGAATCTCCATCTCGGAACGGAGCTTCGGAGCCTGAGATCCGATGGGGATGGCTTTCTGGTGGAGCTCCAGCCATGGCCTGGAAGTGAGGGAGCAACTGGCCGCCTCCCGGAACTCCGGCGCCTGAGGGCCCGCTACGTGGTGGTAAACGCGGGGGGCCATAGCCTTCTGTTAGCTCAACGCATGGGCTATGGCCTGCAGTATTCCTGTCTGCCTGTAGCGGGCAGTTTCTACTTCGCCCCGTCCATGCTGCGCGGCAAGGTGTACACCATGCAGAACGACAAGTTGCCCTTTGCTGCCCTCCACGGTGATCCGGATGTGCGGGTGGCGGGGCAAACGCGCTTCGGGCCCACGGCCCTTCTTCTTCCGCTCCTGGAACGGTATCGACCAGCTTCCTTTGCCGAATTCCTGGAGGTGCTCCGCGTTGACGGGAACGTATTGGCTGTTTTGGGTGAGCTCTTTTTTGATACCGATATCCGTGCTTACATCCTCCGTAACCTGCTCTATGAAGTTCCCGGATTGCGTCGCCGCCTTTTTGCGGCAGATGTGCGCAAGATCGTGCCCGACCTGCAGATTGAGGACCTCTGCTTTGCTAAGGGGTATGGAGGGGTTCGCCCCCAACTGATTGATAAACAAAAGCGCAAGTTGATGCTGGGCGAGGTGAGTATTCCTGCGGGTCCCGGCCTGGTCTTCAATGTCACCCCCTCCCCTGGGGGAACCTGTTGCCTGGGGAATGCCGTGCGCGATGCTGAAGCCATCGTTCAGCATCTGGGGGTCCCGTTGGATCGGGGGCTTTTGGCCCAGGAGTTGATGGAGTCTCCCCAGCCTGAGGTGGTTTGAGGGGTGATGCCCTCAGAGGGTTTTATGGGCAGAAGGTGTCTCCTGTCCCCGTGAGGGAGGAGGTCAGCGGGCTCCCGAGCAGTTCCTGGTCGATCAGCGCATCGAGCGTGACAGCCGACAGCACCAGGGCCTGGTAGTGGCGAATCACCCGTCGGCTGCGTTTCATTGCTTCCCCAGGGTGGGCTGGGCCCTCCCCTTGGGGTGGACCAAGGGGGCCACCTTCTTCACTCAGCAACTCCATTTCCCCCTGGTGTGCCATCAGGGCCACCACCAGTTCATGAATCCTTTGTCGACGATCAGCCATGGTGGAAGGGTCGTCCTTCTGGGTAGGTCATAGGCATCATGGGTAGGGGCCATCTGGATGTGGTGGGCACCGATGCCTCCGGCCTTGAGGGGTTGAGCCAGCGCTGGAAGGATCGTCTTCTGGAGGTGGATTGGGTGGCCGCCCCCCGCCGGCTTCATTCAGGTTTGCAGGCCTGTTGGGCCCAAGCCCCCTCTCCCCCCCTGCTCGTGGCCACGGATCAGCCGGATGTGCTGCTTCCTTGGCTGGAGGAGGCGCTCGATGCGGGCGGCCAGGGGGTGTTATTGGCCAGTGGCGATCCCTTGTGGTTCGGCATCGGCCGCCTGCTCGTGAACACCCTGCCGGCCCAGTGCCTGACTTTCCACCCTGCTCCCACTTCCCTGCAGCTGGCCTTTGCCCGCTTGGGTCGGCCCTGGCAGGATGCCTCTTGGCTAAGCATGCACGGCCGAGATCCTGAGCCCCTGGCGGAGGCCTTGAAGGGTCGCCCATCGGCATTGGCGATCCTTACCGATCCTGGCCAGAGGGGAGCGGAAGCGGTTCGCCAAGGGCTGCTGGCGTCAGGTTTGGGGGCCAGTTATGCGTTTTGGGTGTTTGAGCGTCTGGGCCACCCCCAGGAGCGCATGCGTCGCTTTTCTTCCCAGATCCCTCTGCCTAAAGATCTTGATCCTCTGCACCTAGTGGTGCTTCTGGCGGAGTCCCCGGAGAGTCCCGATCCAGAGCGGTTGCCTCTGTTTGGTTTAGACGATGGACTCTGGCTTCAGATCGACGATCACCCCGGTCTGATGACCAAGCGGGAGGTGCGCATCCAGCTCCTGGCCGACCTGGATCTTCCCCCGGAAGGGGTGTTGTGGGATGTGGGGGCGGGGGTGGGTTCGGTTGGCTTGGAAGCCCTGCGGTTGCGCCCCCACCTGCAGCTCTGGGCCGTAGAACGCCGGCCTGGTGCCGCCGATCTGATCCGGCAGAACGCGAGACGACTCGCTGTGGAGCCGGCAGGCGTGGTGGAAGGGGAGGCCCCCAGTGCCCTGGCCGATCTGCCGCCGCCCGACCGGGTGCTGATCGGCGGGGGAGGACGAGGCCGCAGGGAGGTGCTCCGAGCGGTCCTAGCCAGATTGAAGCCGGACGGAAAGGTGGTGATCCCCTTGGCCATGGTGGAGGCCCTCGCGGAGCTCCGGGGCGATTTCGACTCCGCGTGCTTTCAGATCGCGGTCACTCAGGTGCAGGCCTGGCGAGGGGTCTCCCTGGCCGATGGCACCCGATTGGCCCCCCTCAATCCGGTGTTCGTATTGAAGGCTTGGCGGGCTGGGCAAGCCAGTGGATCTGCACCGGGCTCCCCACCTTGAGCCCGAGCCGTGCCGCTTCTCCCGCACCGAGTTCCACGACCCCATCCACTGGCACATTGGGTCCATAGCTGGGGCAGGGGAGGTTGGTACAGATCGGCACGTTGGCCTCGATGGCGAGGATGCGGTTGTTGGCGATGAAAAGCAAATCGAGGGGGGCGAGGGTGCGGTGCATCCAAAATTTCGCCACCTCAGGAGGGCTGAAAACAAACCACATCCCCCGAAGGGAGGGCAGGGCAGGCCGCTGTTGCAGCCCCATGCTGAATTGGCGCGGAGTGATTGGCACCTCCAGGTCGATGCAGCGGGGTGGGTCTTCCGACACACACCATTGGGCCTCAATCGGAAGGTATTGGGGGGGGCCTTTTTCACCTTCATCGGCCCCGCAGGCCGACATGAACAGGCAAGCACTTGTTAGGCCTAACACCAACCCCCCAAGGGGCAAGCCCGTTCTCATCGTTCTTCCCTCAAAGTGTAGCCCTGGCCCCGCACCGTATGGATGAGCCGGGATTGGCCTCCCGTTTCCAGCTTGCGACGCAGGTAGCGCACGTAGACCTCAATCACGTTGCTGGTGGTAGAACGTTCGCCGGGCCAGATGTCCTTGAGGATGACCTCCCGACTCACCACCTTTGGACTGAGTCGCACCAGCATCAGGAGCAGCTCATACTCTCTGGAGGTTAAGGAAATGGGTTGACCGGCTCGCTGCACTGATTGGTCCAAGGGATACACCTCCAGGTCGCCTACCACGATGGGCTGACTCGTTTCGCTGGTGGGTGGTTTGAGCTGTAGGTGGAGGCGGAGACGCGTCAAGAGGTCGCTAGGCCCGGCAGAGCACAGCCATAGATCATCGGCCCCGCTACCCAGGGCTCGGCATCGGCCCTCCACGTCGTCCTGATGACTCCCCAGCAGGATGGGCAAGGAACCCCATCGGCTCCGAAGGGATGGGATCTGTTCTTCCAGCCCGCTGGAGAGGATCACCGCAGCTGGGGGCGGGTCATGGGTCTTGTCGGGCCTCTCCAGGGGCAACAGGGGCTGGGTGGCATACCCAGAGGCCTCCAGCCTGGGGGCCAATTCCATGGCCACCGTTCCGCCCAGTAGAACAATGGGCACGGACCTAATCATTGTTGGGGTTCTGGCGAGGTTTGGCCACGTGGGGGAGGCCCCATCCCAGCTTGTTGCGGAGCACCTGGAAAAATTCATGATCGGCCAGGCGCACAAAGCCCAGCGGATGGTCGCTGCGACGGATGAGCACCCGATCTTCGGGCCACACATAGCAGCCCGCACTGCCATCCACCACCATCATGAGCCGTTCGGGGGTGGCGGGAAAGACGGTGACCGGCTCCCGATCCGAAAACACCAGTGCCCTCGATGCCAGGGAATGGGCAGCGATCGGCGTTAGCTGCAGGACCGGACAATCGGGAGTGATCACCGGGCCTCCGGCGCTGAGGGAGTAGGCCGTCGACCCGGTGGGGGTGGAGAGAATGACCCCATCGGCAGCAATGTCCACCGGAGCATGGCGGCCGATGGCCACCTCGAAATGGCACATGCTTGTAAGGGGCTCGCGATGGAGGGCCATCTCATTGAGACAGAGCAATTCCCAGCGGCGCTGTTCCCCACGCATTACGGTCACCACCAGCATGGTGCGTTGTTCCACGCTCCATTGCTGGGCCACCACCTGATCAAGAACCCTATCCAAATCCTTGAGGTAGGCCTCGGCCAGAAATCCCAGGTGCCCCGTGTTGATGGTGAGGATGGGAACCCCAATGGGAGCGGTCTGGCGGGCAGCCGAGAGCACGGTGCCGTCCCCTCCCAGCACCAGGGCCAGCTCCAAGCTTTTGTCAAAGCCCTTGGGTACGCAGGCGGCGTATCCCAGTCCCCGAAGATGCTGATCAGGATTAGCGAATCCCACCACCCCGCCAGAACTGCTCGCCCGCACCACCTCAACTCCAGCCGCCTTCAGCCGGGATTCAATGGCTTCGGCTGTGGAGAGCGCCACGGCCTTGCCATCATTCACGATGAGTCCGACGCGGGGCAGGGCATTGCCGCAGATCAATGAATGTTAGGGAGACACGGACACCCAACCACAACAGCTAAGAGCCCCTGAAGTTGCGCGAAAACTCGCTTTAAAACTGTTCAAGAAAACGCAGATCACTGGTGTAAAGCCTGCGGATGTCGTCAATGCCATGCCGCACCATGCAGAAGCGCTCCACGCCAAGCCCTGCAGCGAACCCACTCCAACGCGTCGGATCAATGCCCAATCCCTCCAGCACCGCAGGATCCACCATGCCGCAGCCCATGACTTCCAGCCAGCGTCCACGCCATTGCACGTCCACCTCTGCAGAAGGCTCCGTGAACGGAAAGTAGCTGGCGCGGAATCGCACCGGCAGATCCCCAAAAAAGGCCTGCAGAAAGGTGGTCACCGTTCCCCGGAGGTGGCTGAAATCCAATCCTTCGTCAATCGCCAGCACCTCCACCTGGTGGAACACGGGGGAGTGGGTTGCATCCATGGAATCCCTACGGAACACCCGCCCTGGCGCCACCACCCGCACGGGCGGAGGATTGGCCTCGAGATAGCGAATCTGAACCGGTGAGGTGTGGGTTCTCAGCAATCGCTGGTCCGTCCCACCTTCTCTTTCCAGGTAGAAGGTGTCTTGCATGTCCCTGGCGGGATGGTGGGGGGGGATGTTGAGCGCCGTGAAGTTGTAGTGATCGGTTTCGATCTCCGGCCCCTCTGAAACCCTGTAGCCCAGACCTGAGAAAAGATCCACGATCTCCTCACAGGTCTGGATCAGGGGATGGCGATGGCCGGGGGGGGTTCCGGACCAGGGCATGGTCACATCAATGCGTTCTCTCTGGAGCCGGTCCTCCAGTTCTGAGGAGCGCAGATGATCGAGCTGCTCGGCCAGCTGCTGCTGAACCTGATCCTTGAGACGATTGGCCCGTTCCCCCACCAGGGGCCGTTCCTCTGCGGTGAGCTGGCCCATGGCTCCAAGCACCGCCGAGAGCCGCCCCTTCCGACCGAGAAGGTTGACGCGCAACTCCTCCAAAGCGCCAGGGCTTTTGGCTTCCTCAATGGCTCCAACCGCCTCCCGCTCCAGTTGGTCGAGTCGTTGGCTGAGCTCCTCAAGGCTGATGTCGGCGCCCACGGGCAAGGGGATGGCTAGGGCGACTGTACGGAGCTGACTACTCTGCTTTGCGGGCCTTCCTTTTGCTATGGCCATGGCCGATCCCCATGACACCGCCAACCCTATTGACCCCTCTCCGCATTCTCATCAGCAATGACGACGGGGTCTTTGCGGAGGGAATCCAGGCTCTGGCGGCGGAAGCCCAGCTGCGGGGGCATCGCGTCACGGTGGTGTGTCCCGATCAGGAACGCTCTGCCACAGGCCACGGCCTTACGCTCCAGACCCCAATTCGTGCGGAGAGGGCGGATGAGCTCTTTGCAGAAGGAGTCACGGCCTGGGCTTGCAGTGGCACCCCCGCTGATTGCGTGAAGCTGGCCCTGTTTCGCCTGTTGGAAGAGCCGCCTGACCTGGTGCTCTCTGGCATCAACCACGGCCCCAACCTTGGAACGGATGTGCTCTATTCGGGTACGGTGGCTGCGGCCATGGAGGGCACCATTGAGGGGCTGCACTCCATGGCGGTGAGCACCGCGGACTTTCGCTGGCGCCAGTTCCAGCCTGCTGCCCGTCTGGCCCTTGAGGTGGCGGAGGGCATGCTGGCCAAGGGTTGGCCGGAGGGTTTGCTGCTCAACCTCAATGTGCCCCCCGTCCCCTGGGAGGTGATTGGTCCCCTGCGCTGGTGTCGCCCTGCCGTGAGGCGCTACGTCGACCAGTTTGATTGCCGCGTCGATCCCAGGGGGCGCACCTACTACTGGTTGGCGGGGGAAGTGGTCAATGACCTTGAGGCCAGGGTTGCCGGCCCTGAGGAGTGGCCCACGGATGTGGGCTGGATCCAGGCCAATGGGGCCAGCCTGTCGCCCCTGCAGCCGGAGTTGTTCTGGCGAGGCCAAAGTTCCTCACTGCCCCATCTGGAGAGGATGCCAATCTGCGGGAGCCCGGGGGAAGGGATGGGCTAAGTACGGCGATGGATCCGCTGCAGCATCCAGAGGGAGAACATCAAGCCGAGGAGATGGGCAAAGAGCACCTGGGTGTTGCTCAGCACCCCGAGCATCTCAATGGAGGTGATGGGAAACCCCACTACCCTGTTCAATCCTCCACCATTGATGGGAGCGCCAAAAAATCCAGGTGCCTGCAGGGAGGCTTGCACGAACAGACTGCCGGCTAGGGCCTGGTAGCCCACCGCGGCGAAGGTGAGGCCCAGCAGATCCCCGAGCAGCCCCCGTTTGAGCAGCTGGGCAGTTTCCCCTTTGCTGGGACGGACCGTTCGGTCCAGGGCGCGACCGCAGCGCACCACCAACCAGCCATGCCATAGGCTCCAGAGCAACACCAGAAAGGCCAGGGTAGTGAAGGAGAGGCCTGGCCCCAACCCGAGCGCCCGCTGAGAGTTTGCGGCGAGCTGGCTCCCGATCTTGCTAAAGAAGAGCACCCCCACCACCACGACGCCGAGGGTCAGCTGACTCCAAAACCGCACCCAGCCCACGCGCCGGAGAGCAGCAGAAATCCGGTATAGGTCAAGGGCTTCAGCCATGGTGGTGGGCAGCACTGCACCAACTTGCCATGGGAAGATCAAGGAAGTGAGAGCAAGGCCCTTCCCGAAGCCTGCATCTGTATCCTGACCACCCTGTCACCCCCCGCGCCGGTGCGCCAACCGACGGCCGTGGCACTCGGGACCTTTGATGGCCTGCATGCGGGCCATCGTCGGGTGATCAACGAGGCGAGAGCCATGGCTGCTCAAGATGCCTCCCAGAGTGGGCAACCGGTGTCGACGGTGGTGAGTTTCTGGCCCCACCCGAGGGAAGTGCTCTACGGCGAAACGCGCCTGGGATTGGACTTGCCCGAGGAGAAGCTGGCTTTGCTGGACCCCCTCGGCATTCAGCAGCTTGTGTTGTTGCCGTTTACCCCACAACTGGCCTCCTTGAGTCCCGAACGCTTTGTGGCTGAAGTCTTAATAGACCAGCTGGCTGCCTGCTGTGTGGCTGTCGGCGAAAACTTCCGTTTTGGGGTCCGCCGTTCCGGCGACGCCGAACGCCTCTCGGCCCTTGGCCTGCAGCACGGCATCCGAGTGTCTGTGGTGCCTATGCTCCACGATCCCGCCGGTCGTGTGAGCAGCAGCCGGGTTCGCCAGGCCCTGGCCGGGGGACGGATTTCTGAAGCCGAAGCCCTTCTTGGCCGCCCCTATCGGTTCGAAGGCCTGGTGCAGAGCGGGCGGGGGCTGGGCCGCCAACTTGGCTGGCCCACCGCCAACCTGCAGGTCAGTGGGCGGAAGTTTCTTCCCATGGAAGGCGTCTATGCGGCCTTCGCCTGGACCCCCGACCAGCTCGGCGGGCCTCCCATGGCGGCCGTGATGAATCTGGGAGGTCAGCCCACCGTTGATCCGGAAGCGCCCTCTGCCGTGGAGGTCCATCTCCTCGACCGTGAGGTGGATCTGTTGGGTCAATCCTTGGTGGTGCAACCCATCCGCTGGCTGCGAGCGCAGCGCCGTTTTGCGAACCTGGAGGAGCTCTGCCAACAGATTGATAGCGATGTGGATACGGCAAGAGAGCACCTGATGTCGCACCCATGGACCCCATGACTGAGTCCTCAGTGGGCGGAATGGCCTCGATTGAGCGCCTCCTGGACGCCAACCTGGATCGGGCCCGGGAGGGGCTGAGGGTTCTGGAGGATTGGTGCCGTTTTGCGCTCGATCGTCCCGATCTGGTGGTGCGGTTCAAGGACCTTCGCCAGCGTCTGGGTCGATGCCATCGGCTGGCTTACAAGATGGCTCGCCACACCGCCTCCGATGGGGCCAACGGCCTGGGCCACCCTGCTCAGAACGAACGGCAGAACCCGCTTGATGTGGTCGCCGCCAATGCGGGCCGGATCCAGGAAGCCCTGCGGGTCCTTGAAGAGTTTGGCCGGGGGCGGGATCCGGAGCTGGCCGAGGAGGCGGCCAGGATCCGCTATGCCCTCTATGACCTGGAGGTGGATTGTCTGCGGAGCAGTGGGGTCCCAGGGGAGTCGAGAAGGGAACGACTGGCCCGTTGCCATCTCTATCTGATCACCTCCCCTGGTCCGGATCTCCTCGCCACGGTGGAGGCGGCCTTGCGGGCGGGGGTCCAGTTGGTGCAATACCGCCCTAAGCAACAACCCGCCACGGACGCGGAGCGATTGGAGGAGGCCAGCCAGCTGCGCCAGCTCTGCTGGAGCCACGGCGCCCTCTTCCTCGTCAATGATCGCCTGGATCTGGCCCTGGCGGTGGAGGCCGACGGTGTTCACCTGGGTCAGGACGATCTGCCGGTAGCCGTAGCCCGCCGCCTCCTCGGACCGGATCGGCTGATCGGCCGTAGCACCCATGCGCCCAACCAGTTGCGCCAGGCCGTCTTGGAAGGCTGTGACTATGCGGGCGTGGGGCCCGTGCATGCGACCCCATCCAAACCCGGCCGTCCGCCGGTGGGCCTCGAGTATGTGGCCGCTGCCGCTGCCGATTGCCCCATCCCCTGGTTTGCCATCGGGGGTGTGAATGGGGCCAATCTGGGTGCCTTGCTGCAAGCCGGAGCGAGCCGGGTGGCCGTGATCCGTGCCATCACGGAAGCTGCAGATCCCTATGGCGCCAGCCTGGCCCTCCTGCAGCAGCTTGGGGCCTCTGCATGATCACCATCACCGTCAATGGCGAACCCAGAACCTGTCCGGCAGAGCTGGAGTTGCGTGAGGTATTGCTCCACCTGGGATACAAACCGGATGTGGTGGTGGTGGAGCTCAACGGCACCATATACTCCCGCTCCCAGGGGTTTGGCCGCAGGGTCGTGGAATCCGATGCCTTGGAGGTTGTCACCATTGTGGGAGGAGGTACGTAGATTTCTAGTTCCTTCAGTTTCTCCGTGATTTCCTCCATGGGACTCCGTCTGTTCAAGCGGGTTGCCAGCTTGATGGTGGTCCCCATCCTGCTCACCAACCTTCTCCTGGCGTCTCCCCGCGCCGCTGATGCGGCCAGTGGGGGTCGGATCGGCGGCGGGAGCTTTCGCTCCTCCCCCTCCCCTCGCAGCTACGGCAGTGGAGGAACCCGATACCGCGGGGGCTCAGGGCGCACCGGGGGCACCTATATCCCAGTCCCCTATGGCGGTGGCTACTACGGGGGTGGCTACTACGGCGGTGGCGGGTACTACGGCGGGGGTGGGTTTGGCCTCCCGTTTGTCGTGCCGATCTTTGGTTTTAGCGGAGGCCTGCTCGGGTTTCTCGTTCTAATGGCTGTCTTGGGCCTCATGGTGAATGCCATTCGTCCAAGCCGATCCACCTCCTACGGCGACAGCCTCCCCGGGGATGACGCTTACGGCACCCTTGATGGCCCCGTGTCCATTGCACAGGTGCAGGTGGGTCTTTTGCCTTCCGCTAAACAACTCCAGGCCGATCTTCGTCGGATGGCGGCCACCGCAGATACGGGCACGACGGCTGGTCTGCAGCGGGTGCTTCAAGAAACCACCCTTTCGCTGTTGCGAAACCCGGAGCTCTGGGTTTATGCCAATGCGGAGGCGGCCCAGGTTCCCTTCAGTTCTGCAGAGGGCACCTTCAACCGTCTCTCCATGCAAGAAAGAAGCAAGCTTCGCAAGGAGATCACCACCAACGTGGCAGGGCGACGCAGCCAGGACAATCTTTCTGGAACCATCCAGGGCGCGAGTGATGCAACAAGTGATTTTATTGCGGTCACAGTTTTGGTGGCCACCCGGCACCGTCTTTCCGTCAAGGAAGCTCACAGTGCCGAAGCCCTTCGGGAGGCCCTCCAGCAGCTTGGATCCATTGGAGATGACGACCTCTTAGCCCTTGAGGTGATTTGGCAACCCGAGGGGGTCGGTGAAGTGCTCACGACGGAGGAATTGTTGACGGCCTACCCCCAGCTTCAGCATCTCTGAGTGAGTGGAGGCTGCCACCCGTTCTGCCATTGAGGATGCGCAGAGCCACCATGGCAGCCCCGTAGCCATTGTCGATGTTCACCACGCTGAGTCCTGGAGCGCAGCTCGCCAGCATTCCCTGAAGCGCTGCGGTCCCGCCGCTGCTCACCCCGTAGCCCACTGAGATCGGTACTCCAATCACGGGCTGGGGGAGGAGTCCTGCCACCACGGTTGGCAGAGCCCCCTCCATGCCAGCACAGACGATGAGCACAGAGGCCTTCTGCAGGATCGCCAGTCGATCCAACAGGCGGTGCAGCCCAGCCACACCCACGTCCTCCACGAGCTCAGTGAGGATGCCATGGCATTGGAGTGCCAGGCAGGCCTCCTGGGCCACCACTTGATCACTGGTCCCTCCCGTGACAATCATCACGGTCCCTTTTTGGGGATCGGGTTGAGTAAGTGTTGGAGCGGTAAGGCAGCGCGCCTGAGGATGGTGGGTCAAGGGGGGAGGGGACTCTCCCTCAGCCAACAAGCGAGCCACTGCCGCAGCTTTGCCCGGTGACACCCTTGTCACGAGCGCCGTCTCACCGGCGGCCACCAAATCACGAACGATGGCGGCGATCTGATCAGCCCGTTTGTGCTGTCCCCACACCGCCTCCACCATCCCGAGGCGGGAGCGCCGGCCCAGATCCAGATTGGCCGAGGAGGTCATGAGCGGGATCGTTTGTTCATTCCTTCTGCAGGAGGGCTACGGCATAGGAGGCGATTCCCTCCTCCCGGCCCGTGGGGCCCAGCCCCTCATTGGTGGTGGCCTTCACGCTCACCCGGTCGGCTGGGATGTTGAGGGCGTTGGCCAAATTCGTTCGGATCAGGTCGACATGGGGCCTGAGTTTGGGCCTTTCAGCCACCACCACCAGATCCACATTGATCACTATCCAGCCCCGGTCTCTCACCAGTCCCATCACCTCTGCCAGCAATTTCAAACTGTCCGCATCCTTCCAACGGTCTTCCCCTGGGGGGAAATGTTGGCCGATATCCCCCAGGCTCAATGCTCCCAGAAGGGAGTCCATCAGGGCATGCACCAGCACATCCGCATCACTGTGGCCATCGAGACCCAGTCCGGCTGGATGGTCTAGAGCCACCCCACCCAGGATCAAAGGCCGTCCAGCCACAAGCCGGTGGATGTCGTAGCCCTGTCCGATGCGCAGGTCCATGGGAGTTTCAGGCTGTCCGATAGCGGTCAAGGTTCACCCTCGCCCCCCCGAGCTTGCCAGCGGGCGTAGAGATCGGGGCGGCGTTCTTGGGTGCGCCGTTGTCGTTCCCCCTCGCGCCAGAGGGCAATGGCTTTGTGATCCCCGCTGCGCAGCACCGCCGGCACCTCCATCCCCCGAAAGAGCGCTGGGCGGGTGTAGTGGGGGTGCTCCAGCAGCAGTCCCCGATGGCTTTCCTCCTCTAGGGATGCCGCCGTGCCAACGGTGCCGGGCAAGAGCCGCACCACCCCATTGATCACGGTCATGGCGGGAAGTTCTCCACCGGTGAGAACGAAATCGCCAATGGAAACTTCTTCATCCGCTAAACAACGAATGCGTTCGTCAAATCCTTCGTAGTGCCCGCAAAGGATCACCAGCTGGTCCTTCTGCTGGGCCCAGCGCTCCAGGTCGTCCTGGTGCAGCGGTACCCCCTGGGGTGACATCAGGAGGGTGGCCCGCTCACCGTGCCTTAGAATGGCTTCAAAGGCGGCAAACACGGGCTCCGGCTTCAGCACCATGCCCGCCCCACCGCCGTAGGGCTCATCGTCCACTTTCCGGTGGCGGTCCTGGGTGTAGTCCCGGGGATTGTGGAGGTGGAGCTCTGCAATCCCCCGGCCCAAGGCCCGCCCGATGACCCCGAGCTGAAGCATGGGAGCAAAAGCTTCAGGCACCAAGGTGATCACGTCAATGCGCATGGGGGTTCTCCCCAGGCTTTTGCACCCGCCGGATTTCGGAGCTGAAGCTGGCCCGGCCCGGTCGACCATCCGCAAATTGCTCAAGAGTGCAGCGCAGTCGCAGGTTGGGTTTACGAAACCAAATCCGTTCCTCTAGGCGTCGGTTTTCCTCTTCCACGGTCAATACCAAGCTGCCGTCTTCACCCAGGTTCCAGTTCCCCAGAACAGCATTGATGGCTACGGTGCCTGTTTTGTGGAAGATTAAAGTCACGTTCGGTTGATTTGTAAGAAAGATCTCCAGTCCCCCCCAGTCCATTTCCGAAGTGGGTTGCACCAATGCCATGTGGACTTCCGCACGCTCGGATGCATGCCACGGCTGGGAGGGTTCGCTTTCCTCCCCACCGAGTGGCAACTCCCCCATTGAGGAAGCCTCATCTTCGGCTTCGAGAAGACTGCGTAGGCCGAGCCAATCTCCGGCGCTGAGCTGAAGAAAGCTGCAGATGTCCTCTGGGGGAAAGTCTGTCAAGACACGTTTGTGCTCCGTTTCTTGAACTTAAGGCTTTGGCCCAGCTCTTAAAATTCTCTTCCATAACCAAGTTCGCTGAGCTTGGCGGAGTTGCGACGCCAGTTGGGAACCACTTTCACGAAAATCTCCAGATAAACGGGGCACTGGAGCAGCTCCTCCATCTGCTGCCTTGCGCCGGAGCCGATAGATCGCAGCATCTGGCCTCCGCGTCCAATCAGGATCCCTTTCTGGCTTTGTCGCTCCACAAGAACCGTTGCTAGCACGGCTAGACTGGCTCCACTTGCGCCCCCAGAACGGGGAGCTTCCACAACTTTCTCGATCTGCACCGCAACGGAGTGTGGTATCTCCTCCCTTGTCTGATGCAACACCTGTTCGCGGATTAGTTCCCCCAGCAGCGCCTCTTCCGACTGGTCGCAGATGGTTTCAGGGGGATAGAGGCAAGGACCTGAGGGCAGATCTGTGATCAGCGCCCGCAAGAGTTCATCCGTTCCCAGACCAGTCAAGGCACTGACCGGATGCATGGGCCAATGGAGCGCGTTTGTTGTGTCGGGTCCGGACAGCAGATCGCGGTAGGAAGCGATTGTTGTTTCTGCCTGTGATGCATCCACCAGGTCCCATTGGTTTAGGGCGATGTGCACAGGGGAGTGGCTGTCCCTGAGGAGATTCACGATGTAGGCATCGCCGCGTCCAGCTTCCATGGCACCGTTCATGAGCAGGAGAACCAGATCCACCTCTCCGATGACCTCCCGCGCACTTTTCACCAGCCGCTCCCCCAACAGGTGATGAGGTTTGTGGATTCCAGGTGTGTCCACAAAAATCAACTGGGCTTCAGGGAGCGTCAGGATCCCCCGCAAACGGCGACGAGTGGTCTGGGCGACGGGTGAGGTGATGGCCACCTTCTGGCCCACCAGGCGATTGAGCAGGGTTGACTTGCCGACGTTGGGCCTCCCGAGCAACCCGATGAAACCTGAGCGAAAGTTAGAGCTTGAAGGGGGGAGATCCATGCACCAAATCTGGCAGTGAATCTCCTCCCGTGAGCAAAATGGGTGCTTGGTCCTTACGGTTCATGTCAAAGCCCCTGTCTTTCCAAGAAGCCATCGCCCAGAGCACGGAGTGGATTCGTCGTTGGGATCAAGAAGAGCTGAGTGAGGATGTGCTTGCCGATGCAGTCGGGGAACTGGTGCGGGAAAGAGACGGGGCCAGGGGATTTTTTGTCGCCTCCCTCACCAGCGACTCTCCCCTGATGGATCGTTTGCCTGAGGCCCTCGTTTACCAGTTGCGCTTGGCTGGAGAAGGGGTCGTTGATCTCACCGTACGCAATCTCGCGATGAGCACGGCCATGGGAGTCCACCACAAACGCAATGGGGACCAAGGATTATTGGATGGATCCTTACGGGTACGCTCCAGATGTCTTGAACTTCTAAGATGGCTTGAACCACATCAGGTCAAGAACAGACTCGAAATGATGATCGAAGGCTTGAATTTAAGGGGCGAGGATCAGACCTTTCTGGAACGCTGGGGTTATGACGACGTACAAAGGGATGAGATAAGAAAGGCAATCGCTGAAGTTACTGAAATTTGAAATACGGCCAATCATAATTTCAAACAGAGTTATTAAAACCTTAAATATATCATGCTCAAAACTTCCCAGTCGGTATCGTCAATATTTGTTTGGTAAATATAGTTGACGTTAGAGCCAATTGTTAGCCATTTGGTAATGTTTAGATCTAGGCCGGCCGTCAGCATTCCATCCGTATAGCCAAGGCCATCAACATTTGTAGCAATTCCACCACCAATGAATGGAGTTATAAAGCTGCGATTGAAAAGGTCAAAGGTAAGAGGAACACGTGCTTCCCAGCCGTTGTTATTGTTATTGTTATTGTTGTTATTATTGTTGGTATTAGTGTTAATTAATATGCTGGGACGCAAGGAGATTGAAAAATCCTGCCCAAGCTTGTAACCAACCCTGGCTGTGAACAGAGCATTTGTTGGATCACCAGTGTATGAACCTGGCCTAACTCCAGCGCCAAAGCCATAGATTCCTCGAGATTTATAAGGACCTTCTATCCTTGGTTTTGCTGCTAAAACTTTGGGATCAATTTGCGATGGAATTGGCTTAAATTGGCTGGGTAGATCTTCATAATTTTCAACTGCGGTCCATTGAATGGCTGGATTTATTGGCTCACTAGGGGTCTGAACCCAAACTGGCTTGCTAGGCAAAACCTGTGATTGAGAGTAGGCCGTAGGAATCGATATTAGGCTGCAGAAAATGATTGATAAAGAAGAAGCGCAAAGGGTGTGAAAACTTAAATCTTGGCTTCTCATTGAACTTCTCCGGTGCTTGCAGAGACTGAGGGAGCAGCAGGGGTCTCAGCAATGGATGCTTGCGAGTCAACAGCTTGCTGATGAGTTGTGTGTAAATCAATGACTGGCGGTGGAGGTGGAGGAGCTGTTCGTGTGGGTGTAAGAGATTCGATGCCGGAAACGTCTTGGACGGCAGGAGAAATCTCATGAGAGGTCTGACCTGCAGTTGGCTGATCTACCAACTCCGGCGACTTTGATTGAACAGCTTTCTTGGAAACAGCTAGATGGCCTGAGGGTAATGGATGTAGATGAACAACAGCAGGAGCCATGCGGCCCTTTTCTGGAAGACGCTGTTTGGATGACCAGGATTTGATTTCCTCTACAACTTCGGGATCGTCTGGATTGTTCAAAATGTCGACAGTGCCATCAGCTTGAAGAGCAAGCGGAACCTCGGATAAGCGTTTAACGCGGGAGGAGGGAATGTGAATCACTCGGGCCTGATCAACCGTGAGGATTTCTGAAGATTCAGCCGTAAGAGAGGAAGAGGAAGACCTAAAATTTCCGGACAAGCTCATCAGGGCTTTTCTCATGGGCTCTCTCAAACTTGGTGGGATTGTAGAGAGAGGATCTTTTGATCTGCTCGATTGAGCTCTCTCAGCTCGAGCAATTGGAGGCATCAATGGTTCATTGATATCCTCTAAAGTAAGCGTACCCCCGAGCAAATCAGAGTTAGTATACAATCTCCGCAAAAGTTCTGTCGGTTGTGAAATTAATTCGTGTTTAGTTCGATGTGCTTTAGATCCATCTTGAGATGAAATGGAGGTATAGCGAAGAGCAATAGGAGTGGACGATGAACGCACGGAAGCACTGAAAGCGATGGGAGACGAGCTCGAGATTTGATTAAGATTCGAAGAATCTATTTTGCTCTGTAAAGACGGAGCTTTAGAAAGAGTCGTACTTAGAACCACTCCACTGTAAGCACCATGTGTTTGGGTTTGGAAGGTTTTGCCTAGAGCGATAGGCCTTGTCTTGTCTGAATGACTGTTGATGAATGTGTTGCCAGCATTAACCGAGAAATGATGATATTTCGAGCTATTGGTAATATGTTCATCCTGTGCATCACTAAGGAACACGGGTAGCCAAATTGATTGGCTGAAAAGAGCCCAGGCGATAGCTCGTTTGTTGGCCTTTGAGTAAGGACTAACGTTTTGGTAGTTCATGAGGGAATGCAATAGTTAACGGTTGTTCCAGCCCCAATTGTTGCCGAGACCTCCGAGAGTGTTGATGATGCCGATCGGGACTGCAATATCGTTGAGGGCATCGATGGCCTCTCCATAGAAGGTTCGGTTAACGATAATAGTATCCCTATCTCTTAAGGGAGGATTAAATCCATTAGAAACGTTCAGATCGTCCTTGTAAGAGAATGCTTGACGAGTGGTTGTTCCATTATCATTAAATCGAATGAGTTCAATGTGATTTTTATTAGCTCTCCATTTCTTAAGGCCACCAGCCCTGAAAATAGCTTCGATGAGTGGTGTGTTCGCAGGCAGAGAAATCGAACCAGCAGATTTGACTTCACCAATAATTGTTACATTTATGGAGGTAGGTGCAAGGTTGGTACGACCAATTCGTACAACTTCATCAGGAATGGGCTCTGCAGCTCTTCCGACAATTATTGTATCTCCATCGAACAACACCGGATTTTGAAATTGATTTCCTAATAAAAAAACCTCAGCAAGGTTGACAAAAGTCTGTTTCTGAGCACCGTTTTGTCCAACCACACGACGAAGTAAAACTTTTCGGATATCTGCATTGGGCGTAATGCCCCCAGCTCTTTGAATAGCATTCACAACATGTGAAACAATGACATGCTCTGATCTACCAGTTAGTTCAATCAGGCCAGGTTTGAGAACTTCCCCGATCACAGTCACTTTTGCATTTCGGGCAGTACGTAAGTTGAGGAGTAATTCAGGTCTAACAACTTGCTTTTGGTAAAGGGACGTCAACCAACGGGTCGCTTGGCCAAGGGTAAGGTTCGATAACTGAGCAGAACCAATCAGGGGTAAAATGGCTGTTCCATCCGGGAGAATGGAGATGGGCCCCCCCAAAGTTTTTAACTCTGGGTCGAGAAATGTGAGCGTTAAAGTATCACCGGGGCCAAGTGTGTAAAGATCGGTATATGTTTCGGAAATCGAAGGATCATATGAAGATATAGATTTACTCAACGTTGAGCTTCTGGAAAAATCAGTTGTCAACGGACGAGAAAAAGCAGGACCCCCTAATGAACAAGGTAAAATGAAGCTAAGTGCTAATGCAACTGATCTGATGGTGCCTGGAGGATTTTGGCGACATACCAATCTCATCGGTCTGCAAACCATGCATGAAGCGTACCATCATAAGGGCAGGAAACCATTCTGACAACGGCAAGGGGATGGATTTCAAACTGATCACCTCGGCTTGACTCGTCAACCCATCCCACTATGATTAAAAGTCAAGTGCAATCACTCTGTGACCTCAGCAGGATCTGCTTTCCAGCCCTCCGGGTCTGGCCCAGTACTCCCACCCCTGCCCGGCTCTGGAAATCAAGAAGATCCTGGATTTTCACCGCTCGGACCATCCGACACAGGGGACACTGGTTTTGTAGGTATCTTACGTGTTCTGAAACGTAGGCAAGGCGTTTTTCTTTTCACTACCGCACTCATATCTAGCTTGTGGGCACTAAATACGCTTCGTGAGCTTAAATTCAACCCTTTGTATAGTGGCAATTTCAAATTAGCCATCGAATCCGCTGTGCCGGATGATGATCAAGTGCTACGAGGTGAAGGAAAGATCGAAACACTGGCCAGATCTAGGGTCAAAAGCAACGTTCCTGCTTTGCGAGCACTTTTAAGAAGCCAGTATGTGGTAGGGCCAACAGCTGAGAGATTGGGTTATCCAGTACGAGAGATTATTGACAACCTTCGTATTGATCCAGATGAGGGGACGACAGCAGTCTTAAACGTCTCTCTAGATTGGAAAAATCCTGAACAAGGTCGTTTGATATTGGAAAACTTATCCAAGGATTACGTAAAGTATTCATTGGTTCAACGTCAGCAAAGTATCGATGCAGGCATGAAATGGTTAGAGTCTCAGGCACCTATGATTATATCTAATGTCAACAAGTTTGAAAATAAGTTGAGAGTTTTTAGGGAAAAGAATTTGCTTGTTGATCCCTCTGAAAATGCTGCAGCGATTATTGCACAGAGAGATTCTCTAGTTGCGCAGGTCGGTAAGCTTCAAATGGATCAATCGCAAATTGAAAGTCAAATCAAGACCGTTCAGTCAGGAAAGTTTTCTTACACACCATCCGGAGCACCAACTGCCGTACAACAACTTGGACGACGTGGAGTCTTGATTCCAGGAGCGGGTGAGTCACCTGATCAGGTCCTTGAGGAGACTGTTGGAACGTCTAGTCCTTCTTCCGAATACCAGAGATTCCAGATAGAGCTAGCAAGAGCAAAGGCTGTATACCGTGATGATTCCCCAATTGTCCAATCAATTCTTGCTAAACGAGATGCCTTAGAACCAGTTGTTAGAAATCAACAGCTGGATGCACTTCGTGAAAAGTTATTTCAGAATGCCAAGCAACAAGATGAAATAAATCGCCAAATTCTAATGCTCAACCAAAATTTTAGAAATAGTCCCGATAAATTAAAAGAGTTCAATGAAATTTCTCAAAACCTCCAAGCTGCACGTGAAAATTATGCATCGTATGTCTCTGCTATGGAGAATTTTAAACTAGAGAAAGCCCGTTTTACAACAGCATGGCAAGTCATTAATCCTCCATTTTTCTTGCCAAGTCCCGTTTCACCAAATTTGAAGGATAATCTTTTAAGAGCTCTCTTATTCGGATTGCTTGGAGGCGTAGCTGCTGCATACCTGAAAGAGAGAACCGATAATGTGTTTCACACACCCTCTGATGCTGAAAAAGAACTTCAACTGCCAGTATTGGGTCTTATCCCTTACTTACCCTTAGAGCCAGGCATTAATATTGGTTCTAGTATTTCTAAAATGACTGCTAGTGAAAGATTTGCAATTAAGGAATCGTTGAGAAGTCTCTTCACTACTTTTAGGTTGCTCAGAGCTGATAGGGACATAAAGTTAGTGGGTGTTACATCATCAAGTCAAGGAGAGGGAAAATCTACCTCTATTTCGATCTTTGCACGTACTTTGGCAGACTTAGGTCTAAAAGTCCTTGTTGTTGACGCAGATATGAGATTACCGACACAAGCTAAGTATTTGGGTGTCGCAGCTGGTGAATCTGGTTTTTCATCATTACTAACAGATACGAATATCACCTTAGAATCATTAATTATTAGAGTCCAAGAAAATTTTGATTTTATTTCATCAGGCCCTAGGCCACCAGATCCTGCAAAGTTACTGAATTCGTCACGTTGTCAGGAAGTTATCCAAATCATTAGGAATTCAACTGATTATGATCTCGTTCTTTTTGACAGCCCCCCATGTTTGATGCTTGCCGATCCAATTCTTCTAGGTGAAAAACTAGACGGAATTCTCTTCCTTGTTGGTCTCGGAAAGGTATCAAGGCGAGTAGCACCTCAGGCAGTTCGCCGAATTAAGGCAACTGGTGTAGATGTTTTAGGCATGATTTGCAATCAGGTTTCATTCCCAACGAACTTAAATGATTATGGTTATGAGTATGGATATTACTATTATCACGGTTACTCATATGCAGATGGATACAAAAATAATGGTATAAATGGATACCTAAGGAAAGCTAAGGACTCATATTTTGGTACCACAGTAAACGATAAAACCCCTGAGAATAAATCCTAATAGGCAGTTTCCAGTAAAACTTATACTCTACAATTTCTTAGAAACCTTCCTTGAGAACTTGCTCTAGCAAATCAAGATGATCATATAACGGTTTTGCTTTTTTGTGACACTCCTTCACGAATGCAATGCTGTCAAATAAATCTTTCTTTTCAATTATGCAGAGCAAACCTATAGCAATCAAAGCAGATCTTTCTTGACCAGCAAAACAATGTAAATAAAGAGGACCAGGATAAAGCATAATCATTTCTTTTGCTTGTGTTAAAGCATAAGTTAGGTTTTCCTTCTCTAGATGACTTTGAGCCCGATGATCTGGTAGCGAGATTTCGCGAGAATTCCATGTTTCTGGTATTGGAGCAAAAATATGCTCGTAAGGATAACAACAACTAAAACGATTTCTAAAACCTTCATATTCAAGTTGTCTCCAATGAGAATCAGTTTTTGGCATCGGGCCAATTGCAAGCTTATTTGTTATAATCCAATTATAAAATAATGGTGATTCTTCGGATTTAGGATCTTTAGGGGAAAAAACAGTTTCATTACCATTGGTTGGCGATGGTCTTTTCTGGTTAAAGAACTGTGAAAACATTTATTGTATAAATAGGTCGAAGAGAATTTAAGTTAATCATAAACGACCTCGAGTGGACAATGCAAGCTGTGCATTGCGAATTATTGATGTCCATGCATCCCTTGACATTTCAAAAGCTTTGGGTTGGAAAGTAAGGACCAGACATGAGTAATCGCGACTACTGTCGGAACCCAAGAATGTTGAGATTAAGGATAGATTCTCTCCGGACAATCTATCAACATGTTCAAGCAAAGGGAAAAGTTGGACATTAACTTGATCTAAATTGCCAGTACCAGGGATAACACATGTCTGCCATGTTTTCTTATTATTAATTAATCCTACCATGGAATACGGGACTGAATTATTAAATGACGGAGATTCAATATATATTGATTCAATATTCTTGGTAAGCAAACCATATGTTTCGATCTTAAAGTCATCTCTTTTTCTTACTCTCGCCATGACCGCAAACAATTG
>JBJTUM010000067.1:0-5635 GCA_046080725.1 Cyanobium sp.
GCCCTACCGGCTGCTGGTGGCCCGTCTGGATGGGGTGGATGGAGCGGGGCTGCAGGGGGCGGCCCAGGGCCTGGCCGATCAGCTGGGCGACGGAGCGGCCGTGGTGCTGGGGGGCCTGCCTGATCAGGCCGACATGGGCAAGGTGATCCTGGTGGCGGCTTTCGGCCCGGGGGTGGTTTCCGCTGGCCCCAAGGCCGGAGCCTTCATCGGTGGCGTGGCGAAGGCCTGCGGCGGTGGCGGCGGCGGCCGGCCCAATCTGGCCCAGGCCGGCGGTCGCGACGGAGCTGCCCTGGATGGGGCCCTGAAGCAAGCCCGGGAACAGCTGCGGGCCGAGCTGGACACTCGGCATTGCGAAACATAAATAAAGTGCTGTAGGTTCCGATCCCCGCCACGGAAGCCAGCATAATTAATATAGATAAAAACTTTACCAATTAATTCTTGTTTGCATTTTTTGATTTGCCGCAATGGATACTGTTCCGAAAGATTTTTCTCCCAATCGGCCCGCAATAGAACAGCGGCCTCTCACCAAGCGACCCGCCAAAAAGCGCAGGCCTGTTAACGCTGCTCAGAGGAAAGTATGGATTCTTGATGACGACGAAGATATGTGCACGCTTTTGGTGGAGAATTTTCAGAGGATTGGATGGATGGCGGAGGTGTACCACCGTCCGCTCCCTTTGCTGTCAGCGCTCCAAGAGCGCCAACCCGATCTTCTGCTTCTAGATCTGCTCCTTCCTGACAAACATGGCATTGATGTGCTCAGCCGAATTCGCACACTCCGCCAGGGATTTCCTATCTTGATTCTTTCGGCCCTGGGGGCACCCGGTGATCGGGTGGTAGGGCTGGAGGCCGGGGCAGACGACTATCTGGTCAAACCCTTTCAATTTCGTGAGTTGCAGTTGCGCAGCGAGCGCTTGCTTCGCCGCCACAGAGGGAACGCTGATGCTGTCGCGGACCTGCCCTCTGTCATGCACACCGAGTTGGCCCATCCGCTCCAGGCTGGCAGTTATCAGCTGGGGCCCCTGCGCTTTGAGGCGGCTGACCAGCCCCAGCTCCTCACCCCGGATGGGGAATGCCACCGCCTCGGCCGCGGGGATGGGGCTCTCCTGCTGGCCTTTTGCCGCCACCCCCACCAAGTGCTCTCCCGTGCCAAACTTCTTCAGTCTTCCGGCAGTTTGGTGGCCCCCGGCCAAACCCGCACCATCGATGTGCGCCTCTCCCGTTTGCGCCGCGTGTTGCGTAATCTCACGGGCGCCGATCTCATCCTTCCAGAGCGGGGGCAGGGCTACAAGCTGAATGTGGAGGTGAGGCCCCTTGGCGATGCTGCCCAAACCATCCCAAGTCCTGGACCGGTCTGACTGGCTTCATCTCGCGCTTTGTCTGCTGTGTGGATGCGGCGTTTCTTTTGCTGTCTTGCAGGGGGTCCTGCAAACGGTTCTAGAACCCAGCCTGATTGCCGAAGCGGCCCTGCGCAACTCCCGCAGCGTGCGGCTGGTGGAGATGGCCCTTGAGAAGCACTCCATCAGCGAGCTCCCTCCAGGAGTGCGTGCGCTCCTCCCTGGAAGGTCCAGAGGGGCTGCTCCTGCCCATGAGCAGCTTCGATCGCCAGGTTCATGGCCTGATGGAAAGCCGCTATGGCGTTCACCGGGCCATGCAACGTGATCTTTCCCCCTATGAAGACTCCTGGGGGGGCACCTGGATCCGTTTGCAATCCAGCCAGCCTTCCCTATGGCTCTACCAGCCCGATCGCCTCAGCACCAGCTGCGCCTGGTTTTTGCCCTTCCTGCGCAAAGCCGCCCTGCTGCTGGGCCTCCTCCTGGGCACCGTGTTTTTTTTGAAAATCCGCGTGCATCGCCCCCCTGCGGCTGTTGAGCCAGCGCATCAACACCCTCCTGGCTCGCCTCAACGCAGCAGGAGAGGAGCGGAGGCAGCTGCTGCGGGGCATCGTCCATGATCTGGCCGGTCCCCAGACCCGCATCGCTCTGCAGCTCAACCTGCTCCAAGAGCCTTCCCAACCGCAGCACCAAAAAGCCTTCAAGGCCATCCACAGCGACCTCTGCCAGCTCGCGGCCATGAGTGACCACCTGGCCTTGCTGGCCTATGCCGATCAGCTCTCCCCTCCTGTGCAGCAACTCAACCTGGATGACCTCATCGAGCGGGTGGTCTCCAGCTATCTGCAACATCCCATCCACCTGCAGATCCCCAGACTCCGGGTGCGCCTCGATGGGGCCGGCCTGGAGAGGGCCCTGAGAAACCTCATCGACAACGCCCTCGACCATGGCCAGCCGCCGGTGAAGATCCAGGCCTGGGCGCACGACTCATCCCTCGTGCTCCAGGTGCAGGACAATGGGACAGGGGTGAATGGATCCTCCCTGCCCCGCCCTGAACAGCACCATCGCCACCGGGGCCTGGGACTGCAGATCGTGGAGCGCTTTTGCCAGCAGCATCAGGGTCAGCTTCACCTCAAGCGCGACGCGGGCGCCTTTATGGTTCAAATGCATTTGCTGGCCACCCCGGGCGGTCCGGTGATGATCTGAGCGTTAACCCTCCAGATAGGTGGTCTGGCCCAGGCTGGTTTCCAGATGCAGCATCAGCCTGCGGGCATCCGCGATCGACAAACGGCCAGCAGCGATGGCCTCTTCGCTGGCCTGCCGCAGGTGTTCCTGGAGGTTCTCCGGATCGTGTTCCATGGCTTGGAGCACCTCCGCATTGGTGTCACCCCGCACCACATGCTCCACCCGGTAGCCGCCCCCATCAGTAAGGCGGATGTGCGCCGCATTGGTGCGGCCGAAGAGGTTGTGCAGGTTGCCCATCACCTCCTGGTAGGCCCCCCCCAGAAACAAACCCACCCAATAGGGCTCCCCTTCCTGCAGCCCATGGAGCTCCAGCAGGGGCTTCTCCACCCCAGGCCCGATGAAGCGTGCCAGCTTGCCGTCGGAATCACAGGTGAGGTCCGCGAACCGGCCCAACCGGTCGGGGCGCTCGGAGAGCCGGTGGATGGGCAGCACGGGAAAGAGCTGCTGGATGGCCCAGGTGTCGGGGGCGGAGCGAAACACCGAAAGGTTGGCGTAATACGTGCTGGCCAGGGCCGCCTGCAGGTTGCGCAGGTCGTCCGGGATCGGGGTGCCGCTCGGAAGGGCGGCCAGGCGCTGGGCGATGGCCAGGCCACAGGCCCAATAGAGCGCTTCGGCCTGGCCCCGCTCCTTCAGCCCCAGGTAGCCCAGGCGAAAGGCCGAGAGGGCATCCTCCTTGAACTTGATGGCGTCGTTCCAGGCCTCTTGCAGAGGTTCGCAGCTCGCGGGATGGGTGGGATCGCACTCCTCCGCCCGGCCAATCATCGCCAGGGTGTCCCTCAGGTTGCGCACGATCAGAGGCTCTTCCCCCTCAGGCTCGCGCACGGCCGCCGGGGGCTGGCTGCAGCCCAGCACGTTGAACACCAGCACGCTGAAGTGACTGGCGATGGCCCGGCCACTCTCACTCACCAACGTGGGCAAGGTGACGCCATGGGGCTCGCAGCACTCCCGAACGGTGGCCACCACGTCGTTGGCATAGTTCTGCAGGGAGTAGTTCGTGGAGGCGTTGGTGGCGGTGCGGCTGCCGTCGTAATCGATCCCCAGGCCCCCGCCCACATCCAGATAGCCCATGGCCGCTCCGAGGCGGTTCAACTCCACGTAAATCTGGCCCGCCTCCTGCAGGGCATCCTTGAGCACGGCGATGTCGTTGATCTGACTGCCGATGTGGAAATGGAGCAGGCGGAGATCCGCGAGAAGATCCGCCTGGCGCAGGGCCTCCACGGTGGCGAGCAGATCGGGGATGGACAGCCCAAACTTGGCCCCCTCCCCCACGGAGCTGCCCCAGCGCCCCACGCTGCGGGCCGACAGTTTTGCCCGCACCCCGATCAGGGGTGCGGCCCAGAGGGCCTGGCTGGCGGCGATGATCCGCTCCACCTCATCGGCCTGCTCGATCACCACCACCGGCTGCCGGCCCAAACGGCGCGCCAGAATGGCGGTTTCGATATACCGGCGGTCCTTGTAGCCGTTGCACAACAGCAGGGCCTCCGGATCCTCCAACAAGGCCAGGGCGATGAGCAGTTCCGCCTTGCTGCCCGCCTCCAGGCCGAAATGCCAGCGCCGGCCCGTTTCCACCAGCTGCTCCACCACGTGGCGCTGCTGGTTGCATTTCACCGGAAACACCCCCTGGTAGCGGCCGCTGTAGCCGTACTGGGCGATGGCCCGCCCGAAGGCCGCATGGAGTCGCTCCAGCCGGTCGTCCAGGATGTCGTCGAAGCGGATCAGCAGGGGCAGGGCCAGGTCGCGCCCCTGGAGCCCCTTCACCAACTCCACCAGATCCAGCGATCCCCCCCGCTCCCCTTTGGGCTGCACCATCACGTGCCCGCGGGCATTCACGGAGAAATAGGGGTCTCCCCAGCGATCCAGCCCATACAGCGCGGCGCTGCTGGCGGCCGTCCAGGAGTCTGCGCCGCTTGGGCCCATGGGGTGGAGGGGAGCAGGCGCGAATCTAGTCGGCGCCAGGCACCTACATCCGGCTCAGGGTTGGGATGCCCAGCAGCCCCAGCCCCAGCTTTAGGGTGTCGGCGCAGAGGCGGCAGAGGGCCAGCCTGGAGCCTCGCTCCGCCCCTTCGGCCTTGAGCACGGGCACCTGGTCGTAGAAGCGGTTAAAGCTCTGGCTGAGCTCAAAGAGGTAGGTGCAGAGCCGGTTGGGCAGCAGATCCTCCTCCACCTCCAGGATCACTGCATCAAAACGCAGCAGCTCCCGCACCAGGGCCCACTCCAGGGGGTCGCTGAACACCAGGGGATCGGGCACCGCTTCGGCCGCGGCCGCCTCCCCGCCCCGCCGCACGATGCCCGCCAGGCGCACCACCGCATAGAGCAGATAGGGCGCCGTGTTGCCCTGCAGGGCGAGCATGCGATCAAAGCTGAACTGGTAGTTGGTGATCCGGTTGGTGGCCAGATCGGCGTATTTCACGGCCCCCAGGCCCACCGCTGTGGCCACCTCCTGGATGAAGCCCTCCTCCTCCTGCCGGCCCTCCTCCGCCAGCCGGGACTTGAGATCAGCCTCCGCCCTTTCCACCGCCTCATCCAGCAGGTCTTTCAGCCGCACGGTGTCGCCCGAGCGGGTTTTGAGCTTTTTGCCGTCGTCGCCCTGCACCAGGCCAAAGGGCACATGCTCCAGCCGGCCCCCCTCCGGCACCCAACCCGCGCGCCGGGCCACCTCAAACACGGCGGCGAAATGGTTGGCCTGTCCCGCATCCGTCACGTAAACCACCCGCCGGGCCCCATCGCCCTCGGGCGGGGGGGCAAAGCGGTAGCGGATGGCGGCGAGGTCTGTGGTGGCGTAGTTGAAGCCCCCATCGCCTTTTTGCACAATCACCGGCGGCTTGCCCTCCTCAAGAAACACGCATTCGGCGCCGGCGTCTTCCACCAGCAGGCCCGCGCTCCGCAGGTCGCTCACCACAGAGGGCAGGAGAGGGTTGTAAAAGGATTCCCCCCGCTCGTTGAGCGCAATGCCCAAGCGGTCGTAGATCTGCTGAAACTCCCGCCGGGATTGCTCGCAGAGCAGGGTCCAGGCCTTGAGGCTCACCGGATCGCCCCCCTGCAGCTTCACCACTTCTTCACGG
>JBJTUM010000068.1:0-5992 GCA_046080725.1 Cyanobium sp.
TGGTCCAGATCCCCATGACGGCAGGGGCCATCGCTGTGGCCTACAACAATCCTGGCTGTGAACTCAAGCTCACTCAAAACCAATTAGTAGGGATCTTCCAGGGAAAAATTACCAATTACAGCCAACTGGGTTGTGCCGATAAGCCCATTAAGATTGTGGTGCGTGCTGATGGATCTGGTACTACAGCTAATTTCACCGCCCATCTTGCTGCCATCGATTCCACTTGGAAGCAGCAAATAGGCGCTGCAAAAAGTGTAAAGTGGCCCGTTGGAACCGCCGCCAAAGGGAATGAGGGTGTGGCCGCCCAACTGCTCCAGGTGGAGGGAGGACTGGGCTATGTGGAAGCGGCGTTCGTTAAGCCTCCTCTTCAAGCTGCCGCCCTCACGAACGCTTCCGGAAAGACGGTGAAGCCCACCTCTGAAACTGAACAGGAAGCCTTGGCTTCGATTGATTTGGGATCGGATCTGATTGGCAGCAACCCGAATCCCGCCGCAGGCTACCCAATCGTGACCTTCAGCTGGATCTTGCTCTACAAAACCGGAAACGGACCTAAAGCGGAAGCGCTCAAAAAAGTGTTTGAACACACCTTATCGCCCTCTGCTCAGGCCATCGCTCCTGAACTGGGTTTCATTCCTCTCCCTGCATCCGTTCTGGAACAAGGGAAAGCAGCGCTAAGCACGGTTCAGCCCTGACCCATTCATCCTTCTCTTCCCTCTCCTGGTATCCTGCCATGGCCACTCAACCCAATATTGCTCTAGAAACCATCCGTTCCCTAGCCGATGGCCAAACCCTCGAAAGCCATGCTGCTGGAGATGTGATCTTTCATGCGGGTGAACCTGGCGACCATCTCTTTGCCATTATTGATGGCTCAGTAAGAATCGAGTGGGGAGAAAATATCTTTGAAGTCCTGGAGCCGGGAGATTGCTTTGGCTTTGATGTAATGGTTGATCCACGGCACCTGCGCTATTGCAGTGCTTTCGCGGTCACCCCGGTACAATTGTTGCCCATGAATCGCGAGCGTTTTTTTCTTGCGATTCAATAGTTCCCGATGTTTGCACTTGAGAGCCTCCAAGCATTAGATGATCGCCTAAGGCGCGTGAAAGCTTCCGCCTCGGATGAGCTTGCACATGATTCCTAATCGTTTCAATTCGGCTATTAGCTCCTGCGCCTGCCCTTGATGGAGCATTGGTGTCCATCTTGGACCCTCACGAAAATCCAGAAAGGAGGCCATCGCTCCGGGGGGTTGGTTCAGGTGTCGCGCCAGCAGCATCTGGGCAGTGAACCGATCTGCTCCAACTCCCATTCCCTTCAGCTCCAAGCACCAGCTCGGCGCCTCTAATCGGCCGGATTCCACCTTCCGCAGTCCTGGTAGAGCCGAGAGAACAACGAGCGCGTCACCCGGGTGAAGAATCCGATCCAGGCCAGGTAACATCAGTCCTCTCGTTTGTCCTTTTGGCATCAGGGATACTGGCGTCACCCCATAGCCTTCCGAGATCTGACCCAGGCTTTTCCCCGAGAGAGTGTCACCTGATTCCACCCGGTAGTCGGTCAACAGCAGATTGGTGTCGTCCACTCGCAAAACCTCCAGCACACGCTCGCCAAATGCAGTGGCCACAACCGCTTCAGCCGCTAACTCCAACGGATTGATCACCTCCATGCCTGGGAAGAGTTGGTTCAGCTCCGATGATCGATTGATGGAATGGGATTGAACGGCAACCCTCGCCATGGGCCAGCGATCCTGAAGGCTCAGAGCTGTCTCTAAGTTAGCCATCACGTCATCGCCTAAAACCGCCACAGCTTGGCAACGGCCATGGCGCAACACCCGAAGAGCCCGTTCCAAAGTTCCGAACACCTGATCGGATGGCGCTTCGTCATCTGTCACGACCCGTCGCACAGCAAAACGTCCCTTTAGGAGCAATCGCTCCAAGCGACTGGCCAGTCTGGGTCCACCCACCACGACCACATAGCCTGATCCAGCGGCAAGTGGGCTGGGTTCACGCCGGCCCAGGCGTTTGGCTAGCAACCAGTCCAGGATGATGGCTACGAGCCAAGCCGTGAAGAGGGTTCCGCCGAGGGCAAACCCCAGGCTCAACGTCGCGAGACCCAATTGGTCTGATTCCAGTGCACCGCCTGTCATGGTGCTCAACGCATCGATGTATTCCCCTTTCAGCAGGGCGATGGTGATCAGCAGGCCACGCAACGGCGAGCCAAAGCCAAAACGGATGCTTCCCACGATGAGCACTACCGCAACCAGCGCAATCCCCAGCAAGACCCCCTGATTCCATCCCCTAAGCATTGTCCTCCAAAGCTCTGCCACACCCTCCATGGCCAAACGCCATTGAGTGAGCCGCTCCCCCAGCCAGCTTTTCCTAGTAGACCGGTAGCTCTCAAGGCTGCTGATTGCCTCCAGCCACAGCAGCTGGTCCCCGGCCAGGGGTTTGTCTCCCCAATCCCACCATTGACTGGCGGGTTGTCCTTGACTGTCCCTGTGTGCTGGACACCACTGCAAAAGGCGTCGCTGCCGTCCCTGAAGGGTGAAGAGATCCTCTTGGCTGTCAGCGTCGAGGCTGCTGCGCACAACGCGGAACACTTCGCCGCCCAGGGAAAAAGCAGCTTCGCTTCCGTCGGGCCGCAATGCATTGGCAAAGACGCCTGCCGTAAGCAGCTCTGGATCCAGCAGGGCCAGCCCAGGCAATCGTTGTCGTAGGTGGCGCTCAAGGTTCCCGCTCCCATTGGAGCGCACCACCACCCTGGCAACAGGATTAAGGAGACGCACTTGCAAGGCGGCTTCTAAATTGACGCCGCTGTCGGAACTCAGCAGCAGCACTGCGCGGGCCTGCCCCACACCAGCTTGCTGCAGGGCATCTGGACGACGCATATCTCCCTCCAACCAAGCCTCAGCCTCCCCTGCCCGCCCCATCCCATCCATCCCCATTGGGGGTGACAGGTCTAGGCAACGCACAGGAACATCAAACTGCCGAAGGGTGCGCAGACAAGCTTGCCCAAGCCCACCCAGTCCGCAGATCACGATCAGTTGCCCAGGATGGTCCATCGACTATTCGTTTGCAGTGCAATGTGCTGGACGACAAAGCTTGGTGATGGCAAACACGTTTGCCATTGAACACTTGGCTAGAGAGGAGGTAGAGCACTCCAGTCATGCGTCCAGTGTCCGACCGACCTCTAAGCATGGCTCAAGCCCAAGGGGGGTTTCTCGTCACTCCTGAGATGGAGTTTCGCAAGGAAACAATTTATTTTATCGTCATTGATAGGTTCTTTAATCGGTGCAGTGATAACGATCTCGCTGGCCGGGAGGGGTTATTTGACCCTACCCGTCAGGACTGGGGCCGCTATTGGGGAGGAGATCTGAAAGGGGTCATCGAAAAGGCAGACTATTTGCAGGCCATGGGGATCACAGCCATTTGGCTCTCCCCTCTTTTTGAGCAGGTGAATGATCTTCAGGATGGTCATGCACCAATGCACGGCTATTGGACCAAGGACTTCAAGCGCCTGAATCCACATTTTATCCCCCCTGATGAGAGCTCCTCCCTAGCAGATTCTGGAATCTTGCGCCACCTTAAAGCGACCTTCCATCAGCGGGGAATCAAGCTGATTCTTGACATCGTTTGCAATCACAGCTCTCCTGAAATTAACGGTTGAAAGGGGATCGTGTATGACGACGGTGAGCTGTTGGCAGACTTTCATAATGATGTTCATGATTTTTATCACCACTACGGACCAATCACTGACTGGGAAGATGAGTTTCAGCAAATCAATCATGAAATGATGGGTCTGGCCACCTTTAATGAGGCAAACCCATTCTTTACGAGATATATCAAAACGTCTATAATCTCTTGGCTTGATTTTGGTTTTGATGCGCTTAGAGTGGATACGGTTAAACATATGCCGCTCTGGTTTTGGCAGGAATTTGTGAGTGATGTCCGGAGGGCCCACCCACAAACTTTCATTTTTGGGCAGTATGGCTTCGGCAGTCCTCATGATCCCCGCACCCTTGCCTATGCCAACCACAGCGGCATGTCGTTGCTTGATTTTGGACTTGCGTATGCAATCAGGGGTGCTTTCTCAGGTGGTTCTGGAGGTTTTCAGGAGGTGCAGGCGGTTCTTGACATGGATCACGTCTACAAGCGCTCAACAGAGCTGGTGACCTTCGTTGATAACCATGATATGCCCAGATTCCTGTCCGTCTGTCAGTCCCACGAAAAACTGGAATTGGCCATGATCCTCCTGCTCACCTTACGGGGGATTCCATGCATTTTCTACGGAACTGAGCAGTTTCTTGTCAATCATACAAACGGCGGACAGGATCCGTTTAATAGGCCGATGATGGAACGTTGGGATCAGGATGGCTCGCTGTTTCGGTCTATTCGGCTGTTGGCTGAATTGCGTCAAACCAATCGCGCCCTTGCCTATGGATCTCACCATCAAAAATACGTG
Organism: Cyanobium sp.; assembly: GCA_046080725.1. GTDB lineage: Bacteria > Cyanobacteriota > Cyanobacteriia > PCC-6307 > Cyanobiaceae > Cyanobium. The sequence continues at coordinate 4,453 of JBJTUM010000068.1, forward strand.
AGTGAATCCCTTTATGCCTACTCGCGCAGCTACCGCCAATCCCGTGTGCTCACGTTGCTCAACCAAGGAGAGTCAACCACCCTTCGCATCGAGCATTGCGATCTTCCTGATGGGGAGTACCGGTGTCTGCTGAGTGATGAGCCAGCGCTTGTGGAAGCAGGTGCCATGCGTGATCTTTCACTTCCAGCAAGGTCTGCAAGGGCGTTTAGTGTGATGGGTGAGCCAGTCGATGCTCCCGTGGTGGCGAAGTTTCAACTCAATAACTATTTCACTCAATTGGGACAAGTTGTTGTGGTGAGTGGAGATGTGCCCGAGCTTGGTGAATGGGACCTGCGTCGAGCCCCTCGGTTGGAATTTGTGAATGCCGCCACCTGGTTTAATGAGATTCCTTTTTCCCTTTCGGCAGGGCAACCGATTTGCTTCCGCTTTGTCGTGATCTGGGATCGTGCGGATGATCCCCATCACGGGGCCTGTCATGAAAATCTTCTCCCCCGGCGCTTCCAGCTACCGATGAGTGGCCGCGTCAAGCTGGAGCATGATTGGCAGTCGTTTTGACTCAGCCTTACCCACCATCCTTTTCCCAAGCTGTCATGACACTTCTTCATCTCAACCCGACGGATGTGGTGCTGGTGCGCCATGGTAAAACCACTTGGAGTCTCTCCGGTCAGCACACGGGGCGTACCGACATTCCCCTCACCGAAAAAGGAGAGACCCAGGCCAGGGTCTTGGCCCCCCTGCTGTCTACTCAGCGCTTCTCCCGCGTTCTGGTGAGCCCCCTCCAGCGGGCTCGGCGCACTTGCGAGCTGGCTGGCCTTGGGGACCAAGCGGAGGTCGACCCCGACTTGATGGAGTGGAACTATGGTGCGTACGAGGGGCTCACGACGGAACAGATTCGCTACTCCCACCCCGACTGGCAGGTGTTTGCAGATGGCTGCCCCGATGGAGAAACCCCCCAACAGGTGGGAGAGCGAGTGGATCGCGTTCTTGCCCGCCTACGACAGGGGGCTGTTCTGCAAGGACCCACCATCCTTTTCGCCCATGGCCATCTTTTACGCGTTGTTGCCGCACGCTGGCTGGGGTTGTCGCCGGGTGAGGGCGGTCGGTTCCTTTTGGACACTGCGACGTTGAATGTGCTGAGCCACTACCGGGGTGTTGCGGCCCTCGGGTGCTGGAATGCCCAGGTGGTGTAACGCTTCATTTCGTTCGGGCGATCTAGTTCGGAATGTCCTGGCTGAGCAAGGCAATCGATGCCTCAATTTCCTCCAGGCGCTCTGGAGAAACGGAGAGGGCGCAGCTCAGATCGGTCAGGAGGTTGGCTTCCTCTTGTGTGGCGATCCGATCCGCATGCACCAGTCGTGCTGCGAGGGCAAAGGCCTTTTCCTGTTGTTCTGTGATCAGCAGTGTCGCCGCTTCCTCCACCAGTGCCTGGCGCCTGTCGCGCAGGGCCATCAACAAGCTTGAAACCATCGTGCCAAAGGCAACTGGTTCCATCTCGCTGTAGGGGATGCGCCCTCGGAGTTGTTTCATCACCAGATCCGCT
>JBJTUM010000069.1:0-9893 GCA_046080725.1 Cyanobium sp.
TGGAGGCCTTCCTGGCCCTGGCGCAGGAGCATGGATTCACGCTGCAGGACAGCGATGTGATCGCCGCCCAACAGCGGGCCGAGGCGGAGTTGAGCCATGGGGAGCTGCAGCGACGGGCCGGCGAGGAAGCCCGCCGATTGCGCCATTTCATCCCGGGCTGAGCCATGGCCAGTGCGACCCCCCGGGAGCGGGCGGCTGATTATCCCCGCCCCCCAGTTCTGGTGGCCTGCGAGCGCCACCTGCGCGTGGAGGCCCTTGGGCGCCTGCTGGCCGACACCCGCCGCTCCTTTCGGCTGTTGGAAACCTTCCATCCGCCCACGTTCTATTTGCCTCCGGAGGCCTTTGGTCCGGCGATGCTGCGGCCCGCGGCCGGGCGCAGCTTCTGCGAGTGGAAGGGGGTGGCCCGCTATTTCGATGTGGTGGCCCCTGAAGGGCGGGCGCTACAACGGGTGGCCTGGCATTATCCCGAACCCACGGCGGCTTTTGCCCCCCTAGCCGGCTGGATCGCCCTCTATGCCGGGCCGATGGATGGCTGCTGGGTGGATGGGGAGCGGGTGGTGCCCCAGCCGGGGGGCTTCTACGGCGGCTGGATCACCAGCGATGTGGAGGGCCCTTTCAAGGGGGATCCGCGCCATCCGGAGCTGATTTAGGCGGCTTGGCCAGGCTCAGGCCGCAGCTGCCACGGCCTGCTCACAACGGGCGAGCTCCGCTTCCAAGAGCGCCAGCAGCTCTGCTCTCGCCGCTGGCAGGGGGAAGGGCCCCTCCTCGTAGCGGGCCTCCACCGCGAACACCTGCAGTGCCGCCAGCCGCGGATCCAGCCGCTGCTCCGCCAGGGCTGCCAGTTCCATCAAGTTGTGCAGTCGTGGCGGCCGCTTGTTGGTCAGCACCAGCCAGGCCTTGAGCAGCTTCTCCGCTGCCTGCTGGGCGGTGAATCCCCAATTCTCCTCGGGATAGGCGGCCTCCAGACCGATGCGCAGCGTGCGCAGATGGCGGCGCACGATCGCCAGCAGCAAGTCCGCGTCGTCAGCTGGCGACATACAGCACCCGTCCCTCCCGGGCCACATCCCCGAAGACATGCCAGCGGGAGCCGCTCAGCCGTTTCATCGGCCCGTCGCCAGCTGTCCTCCCCGGCGGGCCAACTGATCGCGCACCTCCAGCAGCAGGGCCTGCCGCAAGGTATGGAAGGTGTCGGCATCGGCGCTGAGACCGACCTCCACGTGCAAGAGCAATGCTCCATCGCTCACCCCGCTCCAGATCACCCGTTGGGGCAGCTCCGGCTTCACTTGCGGATGGCGGGCCAGCCAGGCGCTCAGCTCCTCCACCATGGCCTCCGCATTCTCCCGCCCCTTCAGCTCCACAGCCACTTCCAGCAGCAACCGTCGGTGGGGCCGACGGCTTGGGTTCACCACTGGCGCGTGAGTGAACAGCCCGTTGGGCACAGACAGCACCTCTCCATCCGGCGTGAGCAGTTCAGAGCTGAACAGCCCGATCCCCCGCACCGTGCCCGCCAGTTTCCAACTCGGCAGCTCGATCTGATCGCCCACGGCAAAGGGCCGATTGACATACAGCATCAGGCCGCTCAAGAGGTTTTCCACCAGGGTGCGGGCCCCGAACCCCAGGGCCGCCGCTCCCAGGCCACTGGCCGTGAGCAGCACCGCGGCGGACACCCCCAGCAGCTTGAGCACGGCCAGTCCCCCCAGCAGGGCCACCAGGCCCGTCACGGTCTTATCGATCAGATCGAGGGCAGCGGCCCGCTCCCGCTCCCCGCGCCCGCCCCACAGAACCTCCTCCGCGGCGAGCTTCCCCAGCAGGCTGGTCTTCAGGCGCAGGAGAGTCCACATCACCCCCAGGGTGAGCAGGGCATCCCGCACCCCCTGGCCATCACTGGGCAGATCCCATCCCAGCCCTTCGAGCTGGCCGTGGAGCCAACCCAGCAGGCCCGCCATCAGCAGGGTGAGGGCCACGCTCAACCGCGCCCGCCGCAGCAGCAGCCGGGTGGTGGATCCCTTCGGCAAGCGAGCCGCGAGCACATCCAGTCCCACCCAGGCGAGGGCTGCGAGCGCAACCGCCGCCAAAGGCACGGGCCAGCGCAGGGGTGCCCCCAGCAGCACGGTCTTCACCGGATCAGCCATGGACCCTCCAACGCCAACCGCCAACGGAGGTCGTCCGCCAGCCAGGCCACCTCCGCCGTGGCCAGATGGGCCACCTCCGCCATCCGTTCAGCCCCCAGAAGCCCCAGGGGCGTGCGGGCCAGCTCCCCCCCGAGCAGCTTGGGGGCGATCACCGCCACCACCTCCTGCACGCACCCCTCCTGAAGGGCCGCCGCTGCCAGGGCCGGCCCACATTCCCAGAGCACCTGGTTGCAGCCCCGCTGGGCAAGGGCCTCCAGCAGGGCCAGGGGGCTGCAGCGCTCGAGGGCCAGCCGCTCCACCCCCAGGGCGTCGATCCGCTGCCAGGCCTCCGGGCGGGCCTCCGGGCCATGGGCCACCAGGGTGGGCGCCTCCCGATCCCAGAGATGGGCAGCGGCAGGGAGATCCAGCTCCCCGCTGAGCACCACCCGCAAGGGCTCCGGCTGGCGGCGCCCCCGACTGGTGAGCCGGGGATCGTCGCAGCGCACCGTGCCACCCCCCACGATCACCGCATCAAAGGCCGCCCGAAACCCATGCACCCACTGCCGGGCCGCCGGCCCGCTGATCCACTGGCTTTCCCCATTGGGGAGGGCGGTGCGGCCATCCAGGCTCATGGCCCACTTGAGCACCCCCAGGGGCCGCCCCTTCAGGCAGCGGTGGAGGAAGGCCCGGTTTTGCGTCCTGGCCTTCTCCTCCCCCACGCCCTCCACCACTTCCACCCCCGCCGCCCGCAGCCGGGCCAGGCCCTCCCCTCCCACCCGGGGATCGGGATCGCCCAGCGCCACCACCACCCGGGCCAGCCCTGCGGCGATCACGGCATCGCAGCAGGGTGGCGTGCGCCCGTAATGGCAGCAGGGCTCCAGGGTTACCACCAAGGTGCCGCCCCGGGCCCGATCGCCCGCTTGGCGCAGGGCTCCCACTTCGGCGTGGGGCTCTCCGGCCCTGGCATGGAACCCCTCTCCTACCAATTGGCCTGTGGCATCCAGCACCACCGCTCCCACCAGGGGATTGGGGCTGGTGCACCCCTCGCCCAGCGCCGCCAGAGCCAGGGCCCGATCCATCCAACGCATCCAGTCCTTCATCGCGCCGGGGCGGGATCCTCCCAGGTGAGCAATTGGCGCCATTCCCCCACCACATAGGGGGGAACGGGGAGTTCCGGGAACACGCCGGGAAGCTCCAGCCGCAAGGGGCGATTGCCCTGCAGATCCTCCAAGAGGGGCGCCAGATCAAATTCCGCTGCCGCATCACGGCCATCCCCCACCAACTTGGGGTTGGCCAGGGTGACATCCTCCAACTCCCAGAGCCGCCGGCCGCTGCTCACGAGAAGGGGGGTGGGGTGATCCAGCCGCACCCGCCCTGGATAGCCCACGATCCGCAGCCGCAAGGGTCCACCTTGAGGTCCTTCCCGATAGGCCACCACCTGCCAGCTGCGGTAATCCAGATCCCGCAGAGTTTCGAGGCTGCGCACCACCCCTGTGGCGGTGTCGGTGTCGGGGTGGGCATGAATCATGGCGGCCGCCGGTGCGGCGTGGAGCCCAAGCTCCAGCACCAGGAACAGGGAAAGCAGCACCCGGCTGGCCCTCAGGGCCCAGGTGCCGCGCCCGTGGCGCATGGTGCTCATGGCAGGGCTACAGCCTGCCGCCCAGCCCCCGGGATCGGTTGCCAGCCGGTGTGGGTGGCCCAGAGGGCCCAGATCGCCATGGCTCGCAGGTAGTGGCAGGCCCGGAACGTGCCTACTGCCGTGATCGCCTCGGGGGTGCGGAACTGCAAGCCGCCTGAATACACCTGCTCCACCACGGCGGAGGTGATGGCCAGTGCCGTGGTGGTGTCGCCCATCAGGCGGTAGTAGGCCGCCAGGCCGAAGTTGCTCCCGGTCCACACCTCCAGGGGGTGGGTGCCCTTGGGATCGCGGGGGGTGCCATCGCGCCGTAGGCCGTTGGCCACCCCAAGGCGGCCCCCCTCAAAGCGCTCGAAACAGGCCTCCCGAATGGCCCGCAGGGAGGATCGGGCCCGTTCATCGGCCACCACCGGCGCCAACCCCAGGAGCCGGGCATAGAAATCCCCGCAGAGCTGGTCGGCCATCACCACGGGCGTGCCGCTCTCGGCATCGATCGAATAAAACTCCCCGTTCCACAGAAGCCGATCAAAATTGGTCCGGGATTGCTCCAGCCACAGGCCGAACTCCCGCTGCTCCCCCGAGGTGTCGAGCCCCAGCTGCAGCTGCAGCCGCTGCCCCATGGCCAGGGCCGCCTCAAGGGCGGCGATCCAGAGGGCTCCGCAGTAGGCGCTCACCCCCTGGAGGGGCCAGTCGTCAAAGGTCTGATCCGGGGCACCGCCGTTGTCTGGCAGGCCATCCCCATTGGCATCAAAGGTCTTGAGATGGCCGAGGGCCTGCACGGCCGCCGGCCAGCACTGGGCCAGGAAATTCAGATCCTCCCCCGTGGGGGCCAGCAGGAAGGTGCGCCACACCTGGAGCACGAAGTCGCTGGCGAGATCCTTCCAAAGATTGCAGTCCTGGTAGGCGGTGTAGTTGGTGGCGTCGAACGGCCGCTCGTTGGGTGCGCCCAGATCGTGGGGAGTGGCGCCGGCCACCTTGCGGGGCGCCTCCACCCGCCCCTTGCCCTGGGTGAAATACCAGCCGATGGGCCGGGGGGTGGCATCGGCGGCGGGGATGGCCCGGGCAAAGCTGCGCAGCACGGCCTTGTCCAGCTCAGGCCAGAGTTGCAGCAGGGCAAAGGAGCCGTAGAGCCGCACGTCGAGGCTTTCATACCAGGCGTAATCGAGGCACTCCAGCACCCCGAAGCGCCCCACCGGATCCTCCGGCGTGGCGGCGGTCCAGAGGGTGCCCCCACTGGCCAGGTCGTAGAGCTCATTGCAGAGGGCCATCCGCAGGGCTTCGGGCAAATCCTTGCGCTCCACCACCGGGGCTTGCCAGGCCTGGATCTGGGCGCGCCAGGAGGGCCAGTCGCGCAGGGCTTCCGCGGCGATCGCCGCAGCCTGATCTCCTCCCGCGCCGAAAAAATCGGTGTAGCGCCGCAGCGCGTGGCAGCCGGTGGCGAAGGCGGTGAGCGGCAGATCCCAGGCCAGCACCACCGGCACCTCCAAGCTCTGGCCGGGCTCCAGGGTGAAGCGCACGGCGAGGGCGGCGCTGGCGGGGTCGTTCCGGCCGCTGCGCCGATCGTTGTTGCTCTCCGGCAGGGAGCCATCCCGCGCGAAGGGCCCCCAGATCTCCTCCCCGTCCCCCCAGGGATTCCAGCGGCCGCAGCGGAGGATCTCCAGGCCCTGGGCCCCGAAAACCGTCTCATCGGGGACGGCCACACACCACTGGCCATGGCCTTCCCCCGGAGCAGCCGAGGGCGCCTGGCTCCCCTCCAGCACCACGCCCTTGAGGCCCGGCTGGCTGATCAAGCGGTTGCGCTGCCCTTCGCTCCGTCCGATGGCCGGCACGTAGTTGTGTTCCGGGCTGCCATCGTCGCGGAAGTGCACCTCGGCGGAGGGGTCGGTGTTGGTGAACCAGCCACAGGTGTTGCGCCAGCTCACCAACAACGACACCTTCAGGGGCTTGGGAGTGGGGTTGTGGAGGGTCCACACGAACACCGCCACCGGATAGCTGCTGCGCTGGTAGTCGCCCGGAAGGATGGGGCTGAAGGCCTCACAGCTCACCTGGCTTTGAAACACCCCGGCGTAGTGAGTGGCGCTCCAGGGATAGCGAGCGGCATAGGTGCCGCTACCTGCCGGCAGCCAATTCCAAGCACTTAGGGGCTGGGCGGGCTCGGCCCCGTCCGGCGTGCGGCGGCTGTCGTCCCGCAAGGGCTGGGTGGCCAGGGCCCGGGCCTGCTGGCTGGAGGCCCCATCACTTTCATAAAGAGCAAACTGGCAATCGGGCAGCACGCCGAACCAGTGCTCCCCCCCATCCAGGTGCCAAAGGTTGAAGGTGCCATCTGGAGCCCGGCCGATGCACCCGGCTCCCAGGCCCCCCAGGGGCATGCCATGGTTGGGGCCATCATCCAGATTGCTGGCGTACCGCACCGTGTAGGGCTCGTCCCAGCCGCCGCCGATGGGATGGCTCCAGCTGGCGGTGGGCGGCTCCCAGGACGGTGTTGCGGTGGTCGGCCGTTGACGTAAGGGGGGCAGGCCGAAGGGCATGGCCGGGGGGCGTGGTCCGGGCCAGCATGTCAGATCTGGCGGCTTCGGAGGCTCCTGGATGCCGCCTTATGGGCCGTGTCCACAAGGAGCACCACCAGCGGGGCGCCCACCAGCAGGGGCCCATCTCCCGGGCTGAGGGGCAGGAAGCCGAACACCCCGGCCAGGGCCGGCAGCAGGATCAGGGCGCTGGCCAGCAGGGGCTCACTCAGCAACCCCCACCAGAGCAGGGGGTTGGGCACCCCCAGCAGCCGCCAGACGGGAAGCCGGTCGCTGCGGCAGGCCAGCAAGGCCCCCATCTGGCCGGCCACGATCAGGGCAAAGGCCAGGGTGCTGGCCCGGGTCTGCACCCCGGCCACCCAGGGTTCGGCCGTGTGGTGGAGCAGTTGGGGGGCCAGGCGCTGAAGTTGGTGCAGCGGCACCCCGTGGTCGGCCCACACTTTCAGATAGCCCCCCATGGAGAGGGCGGCCTCCGTCAGACCCAGCACCAGGTAGGCCCGCACCATCACCGCACGGTTCAGCAGGGGCAGCCCCCGGGCCCGGGGGGGCGCGTTCATGGTGAGGGGCTCCGGTGGCTCGCTGCCTAGGCCCAGGGCGGGCAACAGATCGGTGCCCAGATCCACCGCCAGGATCTGCAGCACGGTGAGGGCGGCGGGCACCTGCAGCACCACCATGCCCAGAAACGGCGCCACCTCGGGCACGTTGGAAGCGAGCACGTAGGTGATGAACTTGCCAATGTTGGCCACCACCGAACGGCCGTAGCGGATGGCAGCCACAAGGGTGGCGAAGTTGTCGTCGAGCAGCACGATGTCGGCCGCTTCCCGGGCCACATCCGTGCCCGAGCGCCCCATCGCCAGGCCCACATCGGCGGCCCGCAGGGCGGGAGCATCATTCATCCCATCTCCCGTCACGGCCACCACCTCCCCGAGGGAGCGGTAGGCCTGCACCAGGCGCAATTTCTGTTCTGGGGTCACCCGGGCATACACCAGGCGATGGCGGTATTTGAGCAATTGGCGCAGCTGCAACTCGCTAATCGCCGCCAGGGTGCTGCCCTCGATCACCCGCACCGGATCGGCCATCGGCCCTATGCCGGCCGAGGGAGATGGATCCAACAAGCCCAGCTGCTGCGCCACCGCCTGGGCCGTCAGCCCGTAGTCGCCCCTCACCATGGTGACCTTGATGCCCGCTTCCCGGCACTGGCGAATGGCCCCGGGCACCTCCGCCCGGGGGGGGTCGTACAAACCCAGCAGGCCCAGCAGGATCTGGTTGCTCTCCAGCCCTTCGCCGCTCGAGAGCGGCCCCTCCCCCACCGGTGCCAGGGCCAAAGCGAGCACCCGATAGCCCTGGGCGGCCAGGCGATCGTTGGCCTGCCGCACCAGGGTGCGCCCTTCCGCTTTCAGGGGCCCGGGCCCGGCAGCCCTCAGCCAGGAGTTTCACTGGGCCAGCATCTCCAGGGGCGCCCCCTTGGTGAGCACCAAGCGGCCAGCGCCGGCCAGGGGCTGCCAGCCCTCGTCGCCAGGGCTCCACTCCACCACCACGCTCATGCGGCGGCGATGGGAATCAAAGGGCAGCTCCAGGAGGCGGGGGTGGCGTGCCCGCAGGGCTGGCACGTCCAAGCCCGCGGCCGTGGCGGCCAGCAGAAGGGCCACTTCGGTGGAATCGCCCGAGGGGCTGGACCGGCCTAGCTGGGCGTTGTTGCAGAGCGCACTCGCTTCCAGCAGCAAGGTTCGGCCCCCTGGCCACTCCTCCGGAAGCCAGATCTCCTGCAGCTCCATCCGGTTGCAGGTGAGGGTGCCGGTCTTGTCGCTGCAGATCACACTCACCGAGCCCAGGGTCTCCACCGCCGAGAGCCGGCGCACCAGGGCCTGTTGCCGGGCCATGCGCTGCACATTGATGGCCAGGGCCAGGGTGACCGTGGGGAGGAGGACCTCTGGCATGTTGGCCACCAGGATGCCCACCGCAAACACCAGGCTCTCCAGGGGGGCCATCCCCACCAGCAGGAGATTGAGGGCAAAGGCCACCAGGGCCATGCACACCGCCACCAGGGTGATGGTGTGCACGATCGTGCCCACCTGCTGCTCGAGGGTGCTGATCCCCCGCCGGGTGGAGGCGGTGAGATGGGCGACATGGCCGAATTCCGTCTCCAGCCCCCTGGCGTACACCATGGCCTCCCCCCGACCGCTGGCCACCGTGGTGCCCGCCAGCAGGAGGTTGGCGCACTTCACCGCAGGAAGGGGCCGGCCTTCCCTCAGGGGCAGGGGGTCGGCCTGGCGGGGCATGGGCTGGGATTCCCCCGTGAGCAAGGAGAGATCCAGCAGAAGAGCCGCACTGCGCAGCACCCGGCAATCGGCGGGCACCCGCTCCCCCTCTTCCAGCAGCACCCGATCCCCCGGCACCAGGGAGTCGGCCGCCACACTCCGCACCACCCCATCGCGCCACACCTGGGCCCGTTGGGGGAGGGAGCTGGCCAGGGTGGCCAGGGTGCGCTCCGCCTGGAAGTCCTGCCAGAAGGAGAAGCAGCCGTTGATCAGCACCACCCCCCAGATGGCCCATCCCAGTTGGGGGGTGCCCGCAGCGAAGGCCAGCGCGCCGGCCACCCAGAGCAGGAGCGCCATGAAGTGGAGCATCTGATCCACCAGGCGCAGCAGCAGGGGCCGTGGCTTGAGGTGGGGCAGGGTGTTGGGGCCGCAGCGCTCCAGGCGCTGGGCGGCTTCCCGCTCCGTTAATCCCCCAGGGCTGGATTGGAGGGCCTCCGCCACCTCTTCCTGCGGCAGGGCCCAGATCAGACGCGAAGGGGAGAGCAGCACCGGCCCTGGGGCTTGCGGAACCTCTTCAGGTTGGCGACGGGCCCAGGCACTGATCCAACAACTCCCGGGTGTTGGCGGAGAGGCTGGCGCCGGCCAGCTGCTCCAGGGCGCGCCCCATCTGCTCGCGCCGCTGGGGTCCGAAACTGCGCCAGCGGCTGAACACCTTCACCAGCCGGGAGGCGGTGATGGGATTGCGCTGATCCAGCTGGGCGATCTGATCGGCGAGGAAGCGGTATCCCGATCCGTCGCTGGCGTGGAACACGGGGGCGTTGCCGGCCAGCCCCCCCAGCACGGCCCGCACGGCGTTGGGGGCGTTGGGATCAAAGCGTGGGTGCCGCAGCAGGGCGGCCACCCGATCCAATCCATCGGGAAAGGGGGCGGAAGCCTCCAGGGCAAACCAGGTGTCCAGGATGACGGGCTTGTGGTGCCAGCGCTGATAAAACGCGTCCAGCGCCGCTTGGCGCTCGGGCACGGGGTGAACGTGCAGGGCGCGCAGCCCAGCTCTGGCCAGGGTCATGGAGGGACCCTCCACGGCGTCCCTCGCCTCGGCGAGGCGGCTGGCGTCTCCCGCGGCCACCATCCAGCTCCAGATGAGGCCCGTGAGTTGTCGGGCTCCGACTCCATCGGGCCAGGTGAGGCCCCAGGCCGGACGACAGTCGTCCAGGGCCGTTTGGAGAGGGGCGGCGAGGGCTTCGCCAAAGCGTCGCTCCAGGGCGCGCAGCCCCGCGAAGAGAGCGGGGGGATCGGGCTCGGCGGCGTCTTCTTCCAGCTCCTGGAGCCCGGGAAGGGTGAGCAGGAGCGCCCGGCTCGAGGA
>JBJTUM010000070.1:0-2523 GCA_046080725.1 Cyanobium sp.
TTCCCCTTTATGCGGTGGGGGTGTTTCTGAGCTTCACCCTCTCCCAAACGGGAATGGTGGTGCATTGGTGGAAGGAGCGGAGCCGGGGCTGGAGGTCCAAGGCCCTGGTGAATGGCATGGGGGACACTCTCACGGCCGTGGTGACAGGGGTGCTGCTCCTGAGCAAGTTCACCCATGGAGCCTGGTTGGTGGTGCTCACGATCCCCATCCTGGTGGGGATCTTTCTGCGCATCCGCACCCACTACAACGCCGTGGCCCGCCGGTTGCGGATGGCCAAGGATGTGCGCCTGAAACTGCCTCCAGGCCCTCCAACAGGTGGGACACCCACGGTGGTGCTGTTGGGGCAACTGCACCGGGGCACCTTCGAGGCGATCCGCTTCGCCCGCACCATCGCCAGCGATCTGGTGGCGGTGCATGTGGATCTGGGCACGGCCAGCACCCAGAACTTTCGGGAGAACTGGATGCGGCAGGTGCCGGAGGTGAAGCTGGTGGTGCTGGATTCCCCTTATCGCTCCTTGGTGGATCCAGTGCTGCAGTTCGTGAAGCAATTCGAGGTAGAGCACCGCAAGGACCGGGACCGCTTCTGCGTGATCGTGCTGCCGGTGTTTGTGACCCGGCACCGGTGGGAAAACCTGCTCCACAACCAGAGCACGATTCTGCTGCGCACGGCGCTGCGAGCCCAGGGAACCCGGGTGGTGACCACGGTGGGTTTCTACCTCTAAACAAACGCAAGTCTATTTCCCTATGGGCAAACCGTTCTTTAAGATGGCGGCCTGTTCTCCGCGTCCATGAGCAACTTCCTCTCGGTGGCCGCCACCCTGCCAGGCCTGATCACCCTGGTGGTGTTCGCGGGGGCGATCCTGCTGTTCGTCACCGGCTGGTTGGCGCCGGAGGTGGTGGGCCTCCTGGCGGCGGCCCTGCTGGTGGCCTTCAAAGTTCTCAAGCCGGATGAAGCCGTGCAGGGCTTCGGCAGCCCAGCCCTGATCACGCTGATGGGCCTCTTTGCCGTATCGGCGGGCCTCTTTCGCAGCGGCGGCCTGGATCGCCTCAGGGCCCTGATCGGTTCTGATGCCGTGCGCAGCCCTCGGCGCATGATCGCCTTGCTGGTGGGTGTGGTGGCTCCGGTGTCGGGCTTCATCCCGAACACCCCGATCGTGGCCACCTTGCTTCCCGTGCTGGAGGGTTGGTGCCATCGCAGGCGCATCGCCCCCTCCAAGGTGCTGCTGCCCCTGTCGTTTGCCACTGTGCTGTGCGGCACCATTTCCCTACTGGGCACCTCCACCAACCTGCTGGCGAGCGATGTGAGCCGCCAACTGGGCTATGGTCCCCTGGATCTGTTCAGCTTCACGGCCATCGGCATTCCGGTGTGGCTGCTGGGGAGCATCTACATGATCTGGGCCAGCGGCCGTCTGCTGCCGGATCGGGGCCTCGATGGGGACGATCTGCTCGGTGGGCTAGCCCGGGAGGGCTACCTCACGGAGGTGTTGATCCCAGAGGGTTCTGAGCTCGTGGGCCAGACCCTGCATGCCAGCCGCCTGCAGCGCCGCTTTGATGTGGACGTGCTGGAGCTCCAGCGGGGCAGCGAAATTTTCGGCTCGCCCCTAGCCGAGCGGGTGCTGCAGGGGGGCGATCGGCTGGTGCTCCGCTGCAACAGGGAAACCCTGCTGCGCTTGCAACAGGAGCACACCGTGGTGCTCTCGCCTGCTGGGGATCAAGAGGAGGCGATCCAGGAGCTCTCCCGTCCGGACATCACCACCCAGCGCATCGTGGAGGTGCTCCTCCCAAATGGCTCCACCCTGGCGGGGGCCAGCCCCCGCGACCTACGTTTTCGCCAGCGCTACAACGCCACCCTGATGGCCGTCAGGCGCGGCAACCAGGTGTTGCGAGAGCGGCTGGGCAAGGTGGTGCTCCAAGCCGGTGATGTGCTGTTGCTGCAGGCGCCGGTGGATGCGATTCGGGGCATGCAGGCCAACAACGATCTGGTGTTGCTGGATGAATTGGAAAAGGATCTGCCCACCACCAACCGCAAGTCGATGGCGGTGATTGTTGCCGCCCTGGTGATCCTGCTGCCGATGCTCAAGGTGTTGCCCCTGATGGCGGCGGTGCTGCTGGCGGTGGTGATCATGGTGGCCACCGGCTGCTTGCGGCCGGGCGAGTTGCAGCGCTCCATTCGTTGGGATGTGATCCTGCTGCTGGGCTCGCTCTCCTGTTTTTCCGTGGCGATGCAGAAGACGGGCCTAGCCGAGGCCCTGGCCAAGGATTTGCTGCACTCCCTGAAGGGCTGGCTCACCTATGGCGTGCTGCTGGTGGTGTTTGTGCTGGCCCAGATGTTCACCGAGGCCCTCAGCAATGGCGCCACAGTGGTGCTGCTGACGCCCATTGCAACGGAGATCGCCAAGGGCCTCAACCTGCCGCCCATGGCCTTCATCTTCGCCATTCTCTTTGCCGCCAGCCAGAGCTTCCTCACCCCCATTGGCTACCAGACGAACCTGATGGTGTTTGGCCCGGGCCGCTACCGCTTTC
>JBJTUM010000071.1:0-4040 GCA_046080725.1 Cyanobium sp.
CGCTGGGATTCCCGCCGGAGGATCTTCACCCATTTGCCGGTAAAGACCTGGCTTGCCACAGCGATAAAAGACAGATAGTTGATCTACATGCTGACATTTAAGACCAGAATCCCTAACATGATGCAGCATGATTCGGTCGACTATGAGATGGCCATAATCAGGCATCAAAACCCAGTGATGCAAAAGAGAAAACGCATCCTTGGCAAAAAGCATACAGTTTGTCTCGCTAAAGCGCTCGGGGTCAATCAGCGGACAGCGACCCATCACACTTCCATCCAAGCGACACAGCATGCGGCCGGAAGACAAAAAAGCCGCTCCACTTTCAGCTCTCGCCCGCATCAGAGCACTAATATGGTCAATGCGCAACCAATTATCAGCATCCAGAAAAGCCACCGCCTCAACCCCAAGGCCAATGGCGTGATAACTACCGATCAGCCGTGGGGTAGATCCAATATCGCCATGGGCTTTGGGCAGCACAACGTGGTGGGCCTGCCAATCATCTACAGCGGCCTGGGGCTGGCCGTCTGCCACCAACACATGGAGGCAAGGATAGTCTTGGGCCAGCACCGAGCGATGACACTGCCACAGCAGATCCGGGGACTCATCAAAATAGGGAGTAATCACAGCCACAAGCGGCAAAGGCTGCCCTGGAGTGGCATGCCAAGCGGGCCTCAAAGACGTTGGCTGGGCAGCAAACCAATTGAGCAAACGGGGATCATGTAGCAAGCTGCCCTCCTGGAGCATTCTGGTTCGCTCGAGGGGGGTAAGGCAAAGGTTGTCGTAGTAGATGCCAAGGGTGCCTGGCAGCACATGCTCGCGATAGACCTGCCGCCAGGTTGCGCCGACTTGGGGAGGTAAACGGGGATTGTTGGCCAAGGCCTGGGCCCCATGGCTAATCTTGGCGTTGAACTGGGCCAAGCTGCGTACCGGAAAATGCAGGATTTCGATTGCCGTCGTCTCAGGAGCGCTCAGGGCCTGACCGGCCAGAAATGCGCCATGATTGCCTTCACTGATGCTGATGCCTGGCAAGGCCCGATGACAAATCTTGCCTGGTAATGGCTGCCCCAAGCTGTTGAGGGAGCATCGCTCTCGCAGGAGCTGACGCTGATGGAAGAGCCTCGGTTCCGGATCTTTCTGGCAGGCCTCCCGGGGAGGGGGGAGGAAATTTGTACGCCCCACCGTGAGGGCTTGAACCTCTGGGGGTACGGCCTGCAAGGTGGTTTTCAAATCGCCATTAAGGGGCCACCAAAACTCATCGGCATCACTATGAATCAACCAGTCAGCCGCCAGCCGCTCTGTCGCCAACCGGGCCATTGTGCTAACCCAGACCCCCTGATCATGGGTTGAATCAGGCTGATCAAGCAACAGCAACCTTCCAGACTCAACATAGCTTTGCAAACAATCCCTTGTTCCATCGCTTGACCCATTATCCGTGGCCACAATGCAATCAACTCCATGGCCAAAGTGAAATCGAACCATGCTCTCAATGATGTCGATCTCATTGCGACACAACAACGTCAGAATTAGGCGCATGGTTCGTTCAGCATCCAGCCATAGACCGTGGGAGCCAGGAGGGATTTCAGCTCCTCAAAATTGATGATTAGTGCTTCCAGAGGATAGGGATTAGTGCGCTGCAGGCCGACTGTGACACTGGGCGCAGGTAACCCGAGATCTTCACATATCAGGCGATAACCTACCAAGGGATCGCTTTGGAGATGGTTCTCGTAAATGAGATCCAAATACCCCCCCCTCATAGCCAAGCCCTGCCGCAAATGATGATAACTAGCAACCATTATATCCAACCAATCTAGCAGGGAGCGGCACTCCAAACCCACCGTGATCGCCTCCAGAGGCAGGGTGATGGCCTGTGGGAGTGGCTTGGCTTCGGAAACACTCAAATGGAAACGCTGGGTTTGCTGGCTAATGCAATGGGACACCATGCGCCGCAACAAATTGGAGCGCTCCAGCACCACATGGCGCTGCCAGCCGTAGCTGCTGAGGCGATCGGCCAGGGCAAGGGGATCGAGGCCAAAAAGGCCAGGATGCTGGGCCTCTAGAAACTTGATTTCCACGATTTGAATCGGTTTGCTTCGGCCTCTGCGCACTGTTTCCAAGGCAGCCTCCAATTCCGGCAGAGGCTGCTTACCGCGGTGTTGAGGCATCCAACGATTCAAGATCTCATTTTCCTCCTGGATGGCGGGATGCTGGTTGAGACATTGACCCAGCACACTGCTGCCGCAGCGACCCACATGCCAAATCACGACGCCGGTGGAAGGGTCATTGCACTCCCCTGAAAACGGAATCCCAGATCCTGAAACCTGGCTGCGTTCGAGCAATTGCTGGTAAATCGTCTCCGCTTCTGAGCTGGCTGTCTGTTCGGCGCGACTGCGATTGAGGGCCGGATCGACCAAACCCCGATCGATACCATGGCCGCTAAAGGCTTCGATGCGATCCAGTGTTGAGCCTTCAAAAAGGCTTTCATAAGCAACAAACAACCATTTACCGCTCAGGGCATGCTTTTCCAACACATGGCGGTACAACAAACACCAATTGGCAAAAATCAACTCGGGACTAATGGCCAAATTCGCCAGGTAAGGAGCATTGCGGCATTCATGCAAAACACTGGCAGCCACAACACTGGGGTGGCGAAAAACACAGAGATAGCGTACCCGTGCCCGTGGCTCCAGGGCCGCTCTCCAGGCCGGCAGTGTGTAACAGAAGCGGGGATCCTTCAAGCAGGTCGCCCCCTTGGCCAGAACGGCTCTGATCCGGCTGGTCAAGTCGTCAGTAGCTAGGGGGGTGATCTCTGGCGGCAAGCGCGCCAACCAGCGTTGACCCTGCCCAGGCACATCATGACCATGGCCACAGGCCCCGGATTCGACACGCTGGGGCAGGCAGCTGGCCAAAATGTCCTCATTGATTGAATTGACCTCCCGATCCTCATAGAAGCCATGGGGGTTGGCCTCTCGTGGAAGGTAGGGCTCATCTCCCATGTGAAGTCCACTGCAACGGAATAGGCCCGTCACCAGACTGGTGCCGCTGCGGCCTGCCCCCAGGACGAACAACCGATCCGAGGGATCATCTGCAGCTTGGAACGACGGAAGGGTGGAGCGCATGAAGGCCACGATTTACCGGCTTGGGGCTACCTACCCAGACCATGGAGTGCCTGATCAGGGTTCAGCCCAGTTTATAATGAATCCGCAGATGCAAGATCCGCAACGGCTGCGACCCAATTGTCTTGCCCTGTCAACAACGGCTATCGGCATGGCCACCAGGTGGGAGGCCTTTTCAGGCGAGGCTGATAAGCTATAAGGGGGTGTCAATTCGGCCAGGCTTGCGGCCGCTATGAGCGGAGATAAAGCCAAAAAAAATCGCCCTTGACAGGGCGACCAACAAAACTAAGAATAGTAAAATTTTGAAGATTATCTCAAGCTTTGAGAGAGGAGGCCAAAATCCGCCTGCGGAGTCGCCGACTGAAGCTGAAGCCAACAGCAGCCCCCAAGAGGGGAAGTGGAGCAGGAACCTCGTAGGCATTTAAGGATTCAAGGCGAATCAAACCTGTTTGACTAGTGTTAGAACTCAGAAAAGAAGCTGAAGTCGAGACGAAGATGGGTTGATGTGCTGCTGCAGAAAAAGGATTGAGGAGGGTTTTAAGGCTGGTCGAACTGAACGAAGTATTATTCCAAGTTATACCGTCTAGAGAGAAACCTACTGTACCAGACGACGTATGAAGAGTATTAAATATTGAGACTTTAGAAGATGTGATTTTGATTTGCTTGTCAAATTTTAGCTGGAAACTTGAAATACCAGCGGGTGTTGCTGGTGGGGAACCTGTACCATAGCCACAACGAGGTAGGGTACCTGCCGAACCATTTCCGGCCGCTGCAAAGGCGCACAATCCATCTGAATTAGTATTAAGGGTGTTAGAATTACTTCCTGTGCTATTTGAGTTCGGCACCTATCAGGAAAGTTGTCCGCTCGGGGTGCTTGAACTGAGCACCTTTTTAAAGCTTACATCAATTTGAGCTTTAGGGGGCCCG
>JBJTUM010000072.1:0-9046 GCA_046080725.1 Cyanobium sp.
TGGATGCCCTCAAGGCCGAACCCTTTGAACCCTTCCCTGTCGGGGCCCAGACGGTGAGTGTGTATCAGGTGGGAGATTACGGAGTGGCTCAGACCAAGCTGTATGACCTCCATCGCTGCTGATCCCCTGCCCTCCTGGCGAGAGGGCCCGTCCAAGGCAGCCATCCTGACGTTTGTGGCTCAGGTGAGCCAGGAGGGCTCGCCTGATTTCATTCCTCTGGCCGAACGCATCGCCGTGGTCGACAACGACGGCACTCTCTGGCCGGAACATCCCCTGCCTTTTCAAGCGGCGTTTGCCATCGATGAACTGCAACGGAAGCTCCTCAGCGAGCCGGGCCTAGCGGACGACCCCATGGTGCAGGCTGCTCTGGCTGGGGATCTGGCCACCCTGATGGCCGGTGAGCACTTTGAGGGCCTGCTGAGGGTTGTGGCCCTCACCCACGCCGGCATGACCAACCATGCGTTTCGCGAGGCCGTGGAGGCCTGGCTCGCCACCGCCACCCACCCCCGCTTCGGGCGGCCTTACGACGCCCTCACCTACCAGCCCATGCAGGAGCTCTTGCGCCATCTGAAGGCCAGTGGTTTCAAGACTTATATCGTCTCGGGCGGGGGAGCGGATTTCATGCGCGTCTGGGTGGAGCGGGTGTATGGCATTCCGTCTGAGCAGGTGGTGGGCTCCACGGCTCGCACCACCTATGCCCTCCAGGATGGGGTGCCGGTGCTCACCAAAACACTCGACTACCTCTTCGTGAACGACCATGGCGGCAAGCCGGTGGGCATCCATCAGTTCATTGGCCGCCGGCCCGTCTTCTGCTGCGGGAACAGCGATGGCGACCATGCCATGCTCCAGTACACCACCATCGCCAACCCCCTCCCCAGTTTTGGCCTGATCGTTCACCACACCGATCCCGATCGCGAGTACGCCTACGACGCCCACAGCACGAGCACGGGGAAGCTGGTGGCTGCCCTTCGAGAAGCCCCCGAGCGGGGCTGGCTGGTGGTGGACATGCAGGCGGACTGGTCGGTGGTGTTCGCGCCCTGAGCGCACTGGGCCCTTAGGGAATAGGTGTCAGACGGATGTCCCGGAATGTTTGCTTCTCGTTGGGCCGATCCCTGCAGGCTTTTCCGTCCTTCTCCAGGTTCCCGTCGTCGCTGAGCACCACCAGGGTGTCGCCCTCCACGAACAGAGCCTCTGGATTCACCGGCCCCCCGGCCATCGGCGCGAAGGTGCGCAACTTCACCGGCGCCTGCTCAAACTGCCCGCTCCAGCGGTAGAGGGTGGAAGAGGGCGCCTTGCCCCTTGAACCCTCGGCGGGGCCCGCCACGATGAGCAGATTGGCGTTCACCCGCTCCAGGCTGCGGATGCCCTGGCCGCCTAGATCCAGCAGCACCGGGTCGCCAAACATCGCCTTGTCTCCGCCGATCACCCCGTTGGGGTTGGAGAGGGTGGCCAGCAGGGCCTTCCCCTCCGGCAGCGGATTGCGAAAGCCGATCAGCAGGGCGCCCTTGGGCGTGGAGGCCAGCCCCTCGATGTTCAGCCCGCCTTTGGCCTTGGCCGGACGCCGCGCCGCGGCGGCCAGGCCGAAGCGCCCATAGCGGGGATCGGCCGCCAGGTCGTCGATCAGGGTGGTGTAGGCCCGACCGACCGGCTCCACGGTGAGGGCCATGGTCTTGCCATCGGCCCGCACGCCGAGGGTGGTGGCGAAAAGCCGCTGTTGGTTGGGGCGGGGCTCCCCGATTGGCCCAGCCTCCTCCTTCTTCTTCCCTTTGCCGGCCTTCCCCTCGGCGGCGCCGTGGGAGCCAATCCAGTAGGCCAGGGGGCCGATCCGCGTGGAGCCCTCCAGATCCAGCTCCGGATGGCCGTCGTCCACCGGGGCTACGGCTGCGCTAGGAATCGTGCCTTCTCCGACCGCCTTGCCCCCCTGGCCGCTGCGATAGAGGCGCAGGGTCACGGGGGGCTTCTCCTCGTCATCGGCCACCACGAAGAAACCACCGCCCACAGGTAGGGCAGTGGAGGCGTTGCAGGGGCCGTTGTGCACCACCACCTGCGGGTCGGCGGCCCAGGCCGGATCGGGCACGAGCCCGGCCAAGGTGAGCCCGGCCAGCAGCAGGGCCAGTTGCCACCCTGCCGACCGGCGCAGCCAGGAGGATCTGGTGGTGGAAACCCGGGGGACTGGGCGGCCCATGGGGCTGGTGGCGGACTGTCTGAAGGATGGCGCCACCGCTGCCGAGAGGGGCTCCCTCGCCACAGGCTGAAGCGTTTCTGCTTCAGCCCAACATCTCCTCCACGCTCAGATCCGGGCGGCGCAGCAGGGCGAACACCGTGCCCGCATTGCCGCGGCACACCCGCAGCTCCTGATCCACCACAGTGATGTCTAACCAGGCTGGGAAGCTTTGCCGCACCTGGCGCAGCAGCTGCAGCCGCTGGCCCCCGAGGGTGGGCCCGAGCCAGCCGCCCTGCTCGAAGCGCACGCTCACCCGCTGGCTGGGCTGATCCGCGCTCTCCTGGGGCTCGACGGCGATGGCGGCCCGAACGGCGATGCCCGCGAGCTCGCCGAGGGGTCCCGCCAGCCGCAGCAGATTCATGCCCTGGCCACGGGAGGGGGAGAGCACCTGCAAGTTGCTGAGCCAGGGGGCGGTGGCAAGGTAGGGCACGGAGCTGCTGCTCCAGCGCAGGTCCCACACCCCTTCCAGCAAGGGTGTGTCCCGGCGCAGGTCGGCCGGTTGGTCCTGCTCCAACTGCTCAATCAGCCCGGGGATCCGCTCCCGATCTCCGCCGTCGCGCAGCAGGGTGAGGAGTTCGGAACGGGCTGATGTGGGAGCCATGGGCGAGGGGATCAGGGTTTGGGGACAGCCTTCTGAAGCCGGGCGCGACAGGTGGTCAGGGGGGAGAGATCAGCATCCACGCAGGAGCTGCCGTCGTATTGGAAGGGGTTGTCGAGATCGCGGATCAGCAGCAGCAGATAGGTGAAGGAAGTGAAGAGAAAGCACGACACCACCAACACTTCATCGAAGAGCTCCGCCTTGATCAGCAGCAGGGCCACCACGGCCGCCACCAGAAAGATCTCCAACATGGCGTAGGCCGGCCCGAGAAAGCTGGTGCTGCGGTTCACGTTCATGCGGCTGATCAGCAGGCGCAGGCGAGCCAGCTCCGCCTGGCCATCGTTGGCAGCCGAGGCCTCGCCGGTGGCCTTAAGGGCGGCAAAGGCCAGGTTGAGCCCATCGAGCCGTTGCTCGAGGCGCTCTAGGCTGAGGGCGTTGCGCAGCCAGCTTTCGGTGTCGCCGAGCAGGTCGGCCAGCTGCTGCTGAAGGGGGGCGCTGTCGTAGGCGGGTTGGCTGGCGGCACTGAGGCTGTTGAGATCGGCGATCGTCTCCACGGCATTCACCACCTGCAGCACCATCTCCTCGCTGGCGTTGTAGTCGCTCAGGGTGCCGCTGAGCACAAAGGCGATCACGAAGGTGGCGGCCCCAAACAGAGCTCCTGTGAGGGAATCAAAGGCCCAAGGTTCCCAGCCCAGCCGATGCATGCCCACCTTGGCCAGGGCAAACAGGGCGGTGAAGGGCAGCACGGTGAGAAAGAGCCGCCACTTGGCCATGGTTCACAGCACCACACGCGACCAACCTAACGAACAGCATTGGCCTGAGACAGCGCAAGACTCACCCTGCGGAGGTGGCCCTGAAGGGGTGCGCGGGGTGACATGCAACAGTTTGTTCCTCTCACCCCCCGCTGAGCATCCGCCAAAGCAAGGCCCCTTCCCGGCCCTGAAGGCCCATCAGCCCCAAGCGCACGTCCCAGGGGGCGTTGCCATAGAGGGCCACCATGGCCTGAAGCAGCTCGCGGGGGGGGAGCGTATTGCTGAGGAACTTCGCCCACTGCGCTTGAGGCAGCTGGAAAAAAGTGAAGAAGTGGTGGCGTAGCCGCGCCTCATCGAAGCGCATCAGCTTTTCCAATCCGAACCGGAAAAATCCATGCTTCCAACGCAGCTCCGGGGTCCACAGCCCCCCCCAGGCCGCCTCCGCCAGCTCCTGGCCCCTGAGGCCCGCCTTCAGGCCGGCGGCAATGGCCTCCGCCAGATCCGGCGCCCGCCGCAGCAGGCTGCCCACCATGTATCCAGAAGCCGGATGCACCATCCCGCCAGCCCCGCCGAAGCCCACCACCCGCTGGCGCAGATCGGGCAGGGGAGGATTCATGGGAAAAAGGCAAAATTCCTCATGGAGCACCTCCCGCACCTGCACGCCTCGGTGGGCCAGGCGCTTGTGGAGGCGGGCCTGGAGTGTGGGGAAAGGCACGGGGGGGGCCAGGGCGAGGGAGGTTTCCTCCACGAAGAACACCCCCTCTCCCAGGTCCATGGCATAGAGGAAGGTGGGGGGCTCCAGCCGTTCGGCCTCGGAGAGGTGATCCGTTCGGTAATCCATGAACACAAACTGCCCCGGGGCGATCGGATCCGCGTTGAAGCGCCCCACGATCCCATAGGCCGCCTGGCCTGCCACCGGGCCATCGCTGCCGCGCACCACGAAGACGGGATCATGGCCGCTGGCATCCACCACCAGACGAATCTCAAAGACATCCCCAGCGGAGCTGGTCACGATGGACGCATGCGCGTCATGGCGGATGGACGTGGCGCGTCCTCGATACCATGGCACACCAACCTGGCCGCAGCGCTCAAGCCAATGCAGCTGGAGTTCTGCTTTGTCGAAGAGTCCGTAAGCGCGTCCATGGCGAACAAGGCCATCCACTCCCTCATTGCCGCCTGGGCCGAAATAGCTCACGGTGTTGCTCCAGCGATGGGAGAGGAGGTGGCCCAGTCCCAGGCCATCCACTTCCTCAGTCCAGATGCCATAGGTGTTGGTCCAGGGAGCTGCTGGATCCAAGGGAGCCAGGCCAGCCACCCCAACCCCTAACACCGCCAGCTCAGCGGCGATGGACAGGGCTGCTGGACCAGCGCCGATCACCAGGGCATCGCCGCCATGCCAGGTCCTATCCGGGTCTTGAGGCATCAAGACCCTTGATCAGGGGGATCGACAGCTTCCTCTGCAGCCGAGATGTCGATGCTCTCCCCGTCGACTGAGCTCTCTCCATCCCCTTCAGGCTCTGCTGCTGCCGGAGGCACCAGCACCACTTCCGTCAGCCGATCCCCCGTATCCAGCCGCTGCAGGCGCACGCCTGTGGCCGCCCTCGACTGTTGGGGGATCGCATCGGCCCTCATGCGCACGATGACTCCCCGCTCGCTGACGAGCAGCAGTTCTTCCCCGGCCCCCAACACTTTCAACCCCACCAACACATCGCCATCCTTGCGGAAGCGGATAGCTCGCAGCCCCATGCCGGCACGTTTTTGGAGACGGAATTGATGCACGGGCACCCGTTTGCCCAAGCCACTGGCGCTCGCCACAAGCACCCAGGGCCCTTCGCTGCTCACCACCTCCTCTGCGTCGCCCTCTTCCTCAGCACCTACTGCTGCAACGCGGTCCGCCAGCTCTGCGGGAAGCACATCCATGCTCACAAGCTGATCGCCATTGCGAAGGTTCATGGAACGCACCCCGCGGGCCGTACGCCCCAGGGGCCTCAGCTCCTCATCGCTGAGGCGAAAGTGGATGGTCATGCCCTTGAGCGAACCGATCAGCACGCTGTCGCCGGGCAGGGCCAGTCGCACCCAGCGCAGAGCATCGCCCTCTTCTAAGGAGATGGCGATTAGGCCGTTCACGCGGATATTGGCGAAGGCCGAAAGGGTGGTGCGCTTGATGTAGCCCTTGCTGGTGAGCATCACAAGCTGCTCCTCCTCCCCGAAACTGCTCACTGCCAGGAGGGAGGTAATGGCCTCCTCCCGGGGGATGGGCAGCAGCTGAACGATGGGGGTGCCTTTGGCAGTGCGGCTAGAGATGGGCACCCGGTAGGCCGGAAGGGAGTACACCACACCCCGATCACTGAAGAGAAGAAGAGCGTCGTGGTCGTTGCAGCTGATGAACAGCTTCACCCCCTCCTCCCCCTGGGAGCGGGTGCCGGCCTTGCCCCGGGTGCCCCTGCTGGTGGCCTCGAATTCGCTAACCGGCATGCGCTTGAGATAGCCCGTCTCCGTCAGGAGCACCACCGAGCGTTCATTGGCGATCAAGTCGATGTCCTCCAGGCCGCCTTCCAGGTCGAGGATCTCGGTGCGGCGAGGGGAGTCGTATTTGGTTCGGATGGCCTGCAGCTCTTCGCTGATCAGCCCAAATACCCGCTCTCGCCGCCCCAGGATGTCGGTGTAATCGGTGATCTTGGCCAGCAGATCCTCATGTTCCAGGCGGATCTTGTCGGCTTCAAGAGCCGTGAGCCGCCGCAGCTGCATCTGCAGGATGGCATCGGCCTGGATCTCGCTCAAGCCGAATTCCGCTACCAGCCCCTCGCGGGCTGAGGCCGTATCGGCGGCAGCTCGAATCAGCGCAATGATCGCATCAAGGTTGTCGAGGGCAATCAGCAGACCCAACAGAATGTGATCCCGTTCCTCGGCCTTCCGAAGCAGATAGCGGGTGCGCCGTTCAATGGTCTCGACTCGGAAGTCGAGAAACACCTGCAGCATTTTTCGCAGGGTGAGCAGCACCGGCTCATTGCCCACCAGGGCGAGCATGTAGGTGTTGAAATTGCTCTGCAGCGGTGTCAGCTTGAAGAGGTTGTTGAGCACCACCTGGGGGTAGGCATCGCGCCTGAGCTCGATCACGATCCGCATGCCATCCCGGTCGCTTTCATCCCGGATATCGGCAATCCCCTCAAGCTTCTTGTCGTTCACCAATTCAGCGATGCGCTCGATCAGGGCCGCTTTATTGGTCTGGTATGGCAGTTCATTGATGATCACCGCGTCCCGGTCGGGCCGGCCTGGGGCCTCAATGGTTTCGATCTTGGCCACGCCTCGCATGGTCACCGAGCCCCGACCGGTGAGATACATCTCCCGAATGCCACTGCGGCCAAGCACCTGCCCGCCGGTGGGAAAATCGGGTCCGTGGATATAGGCCATCAGCCCCCGGTCGTCCAGTTCGGGATCGGCGATCAGAGCCTGCAGGCCATCGATCAGTTCCCCCAGGTTGTGGGGTGGGATGTTGGTGGCCATGCCCACGGCGATCCCCGTGGAGCCGTTCAGCAGGAGCTGGGGGATGCGGGCAGGCATCACGGTGGGCTCCTGCTGGGAGCCATCGAAGTTGTCGATGAAATCGACGGTTTCGCTCTCGATGTCTTCCAGCAGGCTGTCGCTGGTGAGGGCCTGCAGGCGCGATTCGGTGTAGCGCATGGCGGCTGGTGGATCATTATCCACCGAGCCGAAGTTGCCGTGCCCATCAATCAGGGGCATGCGCATGGAGAAGTTCTGCGCCATGCGCACCAGGGCGTCGTAAACGGCCGTATCCCCATGGGGGTGATATTTACCAAGAACTTCACCAACAACGCGGGCGCATTTGCGATAAGGCCTGTCGCTGGTGAGGCCCAATTCGTACATCGCATAGAGAATGCGACGATGCACCGGTTTCAAGCCGTCGCGGGCATCGGGCAAGGCCCGACCCACGATCACACTCATCGCGTACTCCATATAGGAGCGCGACATCTCGTTGCGCAGATCGGTCTGGATGATGCGTCCGTCGCCGTCTCCGGGGCCGTTATCTCCTGGGCCGCTGCCCCCCGGAGGTTGATCGCCCGGACCGTTGTCACCCGGACCCCCTTCGCCAGGCCCTGGGAGCTGTCCGGTTGGATCCGCCATGCACAGACACCTGGGTCAACTGTCACTTTATCTGAGGCTCCCCGGTCCTGCCTCCCCCACCGTGGCTAATGATGTTGCTTGATCTTCCTCGCCGCACGGAGGCCGAGCTCCAGCGTCGCCAGGCCGAAGGCTTGCTTCGCGTCTGCCTGGCCGCGGAGTTTCGCCGTCTGGTGCAGGAGGTGGGCCTGGCTGAGGCCTATAGACAGACCGATGTGGTTGTGGCGGCCACCGCCGAATTCACCAGCCACTTCAGCCTCCATCTCGCCCTGGGGCCCACGGATCCGCCGATCCGTTTGCGAGATCCCCAGCTGGCTGGGCTCAGGGCCTTGGCCGCGGGAACTGGGACGGATCTGGTCTTGTCCCAAGGAGGGGGGCGAGTGCTTGCCCAGTGGCTGGCGGGCGGGGTGGTGGAGCTGACGGGGGCTGGGGAGGTCACCCCCCTGTTCCCCCGGAGGGAGCTGCACACGTCCCTTGGCCTGGAGGACATCAGCAGCGGGCACCTGCTGCTGCCCAGGGCCATCAGTGAAAACGGGGTGGTTGCCGTCAGCAGCGCGGAGGGGTTGCTCCACACCCCCTACGGTCCCTTGCTCGGTCCTTTCGCCCAGGCTCTCTACACCTGCTCCGGGGCAGACAGCATTGGCCTCGCCATGCCGGGCCTGGCCTTGCTGGGTCCGGGGTCACCGGTGCTGGTGGGTGGGGCTCTGGGTTGGGTGGTGGGATCGGGTGGTGGGCATCAGCCCCAGCCCAGGCGGCTCGTCAGTGGCCACGCCCGCACCCCAGGGGCCGTTGCGGCGGTGTGTGCTCCCGTTCATGGCCTTCAGGCCCGCTGGTTGAGAGCAGGTTCGATGGAAGGTCAGGGCGAGGTGCTGATGGTGGCTCTTGCTGCCCCCGTGCCTCTCATCGATGGCCCCACCGCAGCCGGTGCTGCCACCAGTAATCGGGCCCTGGAGGCGCCGGTGCTGGATGTGGCCATCCCCCGGCGATTGAAACCCTCCTTCGGGGGAGTGAGTTATGGCGCTCTTCGGAGCGGCTGGATTGAGGTGGAGGGACGGCGGCTGCCTGCTCTGCCGGCCCACAGCCCCAGGCTGGCCAGGGAGATCGGAGCTGAGCTTGTGCGCCAACTCATGGAAGGACTCTTTCCCTTGAGGCTGCCCCTGTGTGCCCTTGAGGGACGCCTTGGCCTACGGCCCTTGAACGCCTGATGGTGAATGGGCTGCCTTGCAGGAAGAAGCTGCCTAAGGTGATGGCAGATCACTGCTGCGTGAGATGTCCCAAACCGCTCCATCCTCCGGGCACGATCCCTCCCAGCAGGAGCCAGACGGTGCGTCC
>JBJTUM010000073.1:0-9402 GCA_046080725.1 Cyanobium sp.
GCCTGCCGATCCGGGAGCCGGGACGCACGGTGCGGTATGTGCTCAGTGGCCGCCAACCCCGCTGGCATCGTCCCCCCCTGGCTCCGGAGCCCGCGCCCCACACCTGCAGCAGGGAGCTGTTCGGCACCCTTGTGGACGCTCTGCGGGAGCGGGGCCGCTCCGAGCTGGAGGCGCTCTTGCAACAGGCCCGCCCACAGCGGCCCCTTTGGCTCTGCTCCGTGCCCAACCTGGCCCACCAGTTCCCCGGCGAGCGGATTCCCCAGGAGGTGCTGCGCTCTTGGGCAAGCGATCTGCAACGGGAGGGATTCCAGCCTGGGATCGACCAGCTGCAGCTGGTGGATCATCCCAAGGCGCCGGGGGGTGGCAGCTTCGGCCCCCTCACGGAACCCTGGCTGGCGCCCCCGCTGCGCTCCAGCCTGCCCCTAGAGGTGCTGATTGCGCTGCTGGAAGAGGCCCGTCCGCAGGGCGGCATCGTGGTCTGCGGCCTCACCTCCGCCCTCTATGGCGTGCGGGCCCTTACCAGGGCACGGGTGAGCTGGTTGGCCATGGCGCCCCTGTGGCGCTGCAATCCTCTCTATCGCAAAAAGCCCCTTGAATTTCTCCACCGGGGCCTTCGCAAACACCGCATGGCCTTGCTAACGGAGGGTCAATAGCGCACCTGCCAGGGCCAGCGATCAGGAATACAGAGAAATTGATCATCATTCCCACAATCGAAGGTTGCCGAATACAGAATGCGACCCTCCAGCCAGTACTGGAGAGCGATATAGAGAGGAGGGAAAAGCCCCCAATAAGCCCGGTGGTGATGGAGCCAGGAAATGTAGAGGATGAGCATAAAGAATGCCACCCCATCAGCCAAGCGGCTAGTGATCTGCGGCAGCCAGAGATGGGCGATAGAGGCCTGAATGGCCAGATAGAGCAGGCCAAAAACCAATAACAACATCGTGATCGGGCAGCGCAGGAGTCGGCGGGGATCCAGGCGAGCCTGCACACATCCCACCACCAATCCATAGGCCAGGGCACGCTGGAAATGACCGACAATTCCCCGCTGGCTGTAGTTGTTGAAGTATTCATCCTTGGCATAATCGAAAAAGCGATCCAGGGCCGTAGGGGCAATCGTGAGAAATAGCCCTCCCACCACGAGGGCAGCCAGCAGCCAGGGCCAGCGCCGCCGCAGTTCGGCCAGGCTCAGGGAGGGGGGCGCTTCCACAAGCCTTTTCAGCGCCTCGGGCACCCGCCCCAGGAGTGGCAGCAGGCTGATGGGCAAATTGAGCACAAAGGTGTTGTGCGTGAGCGCAGACAGAATCAGCCCGAAACCCACCCACCGCCGATCGATTCGCACCACCCTCGCCACCTGCAAGAAAAGGGGTAGCAGCAGCACAACAGCCAGGGCTTGGCGGGTGTGGGCGTTTTGCACGAAACCGCGCAGGATGGGGCTGCAAATGATCAACAGGGCCCACCATCCAGCCCACGGCCTGGCCCTCCAATGGTGAGCCAGAAGGATGGGAGCAGCGGCGAGGGCCGTCACCACCAGCCCCTGCACGGCCGCCATGCGGTAGGGCAGCAGCAGCACCACGGGCCTCAAAAGGCGCCAGAGCGGCTCGGGAGGACCCCGATCGGGCTCCCACTGCATGTAGTGGGAAAACCGGGTGGTGTCGCTGTTGCCCCAACTGGCCAACGTGAAAAACACCAGAACCAGGCAGAGGAAGGTCACCACCGCTGTGAGCCAGAGCCGGCGCCGGTTCAAAATCCCCGCGATCTGGATCAGGAGGGCCAACAGGCCCTGAGCCAAGAAAAGAACGGCCATGGGCAGAGGAGCCTGCATGACCTGGTCGACGCGAAACGGAGAAACGTCTGGGAAGGATGGTAACATAGATCAATCAACAGCGTGTGTGGCATCGAGGAGAAGAAGGGATCGCCTGCGAAACACCTTGTACTGGCCACTGGTGAGGTGGAGCTCTCCACTGATGTCCTGCCACTGACCCGGGTCACGATCTAGGCAGGAGCGGAAAAAAGCTTCAGTATTAGGCCCATCAGGATCGGTTCTCATCCACACCAGATGATGGTTGGCTGGATCCGTGAGTTGGTCACAGACGGAGTCCTTGTCAGTCGGGAGGCCAAGGCGCCTTGTGGCCCAGCTGGATTTGAAGCCTCGATGGTTGAGGCTCCATTCAGGACCAATACCTGTTGTGGTAGCGCGCTGACGCAGCTGACGATGCAACGCCACATCCTGGGGGGCTGTGAACCCAGAGAGGCCTTTGGGTTGCTCCAGCAAAGTGGTCCGTGTCGCATCACGATCCGCCTCCAACGCCTGCACGGTCGGGTTGGGCTCTCGGAGTGGATGGAAAACACTAACCAGAAAAACATTGTTGAAGAGAATCAGAGAAAGCACCAAAAGCACCAACCCACCTGCACGTCTCCTCCAAAGACTGCGCTCCAAGACAGCGAAGCCGTAAACCATGAGGATCACCAGTGGCACGATGAGGAGTTGCATTTCATCCATTTCAAAGCCACCTCTCAGGAATGAACTCAAGGTCTCGAGCAGGAAGACCAGCGCCAAGGCGGGGACCAGAAGGACCTGATCGCCCAGACCCAGGGGGTGACGGGCCAACCTCCCGGTGTACTCCAGCAATGCCAAGCAGGGCACGAAGGCCAGCAGCCAGACGGGAAGGCCGGCCACCTTGAGACTGAGGAACTCTTTGCACAGAGGAATGAAACGGTTTATTTCGGGAGGAAAGCTGTTGGATAGCTCCAAAGGAAGCAGCACCGATCCAGCCCAGGCAAGACTGGGGCCTTCCGGGAAGAGCAAATAGGGTGAAAAGAGGAGGAAAACCATTGTTAGACCACCAGCGAGGACAGGCGAAAGCACGGAAAAAGGCCGGGCGATTTTCAGGACCAAGGTGCCCAGAACAGCGACCATCAACACAGGTGAGATCCATCGTGGAGAGGACCCCATGGCCAGCACAAGAGCGGCTCCAGCACCAGTCAGTTGGTGCGTGCGAAAAGGGTTCCGATCATTAATGCAGGGCGTAACTTGACTGAGGATGAAGAAAGCAATCAGCAGAAAGATATTGGCAAAGTGCTCCAAGAGACCCGAAGAGTTACCTGTAAGCAACTGTGAAAAGGTCACGAAAAACATCGCCCCTGCCATAGGCAGTAACGAGCCAGGAGACAAAGTCAGCAAACCTACTCTTGCAAGATTGTCCATCGCCAGTGCCAGGAGCGATCCGGCGAAAACATTGAGCCCAAGAGTGAGCAAACGATGGGCCTCGATGCTCCCCAGCCATGCGGAAGGCGCATACAGCAACTGTGCCAGGGGGAGAGTGCCATTGACTAATCCGTCATAGAGCAGTTGTCCATCGAGGAGTCGCTGTCCGGCATAGAGCAGTTCATCCAACCTTGGGTTGTAAGTGCCAGCTACGGAGGATTGGCGCAAGACACGCATTAGCAAACCCAGCAGGATCAACCCCCAGACGGATTTGAGACAAAGACTTCGCATCCTTAATTCCAAAAGATCACGTCCCAGGGAAGCCGGTCTGGCACACAGAAAAATTCATCATTTCGACCGCAGGCAAGCAAGCCACTGAAGGCCAAACGATCAAAAAACCAATATCGAAATGTTATCATAATCGGCAGAACAGTTGCACATTCAAGACCAAGACTGCAGACCCAGATCAAGAAGAGCAACAAGAGATAAAAACCAACAGCATCCTGAAATCGGCTAGTCAGCTGAGGCAGCCAGGCATGTTGAATGCTAAATCTAAAAAGAATAAGCAAAACATAGAACAAGGCCAGCGACAAGAAGCAAGGCGACGCAAAACAAGAGGATAAACTGATGCGCCTGCAATAGCAAACTGCCATGATTACAATCAAAAGAGATAGCAACAGCTGGTCAACTTCTGGTTTCAACAAAAAATGAGGGTAGTAGTCCTGAATGTAAATGTATGAATTTAACGTCGCCAAAAGATATTGGCAATTCTTGGCAATCCAGGTTCCAAAAGCAACAGTGCTTGCAATGGCGATCAAGCGCACATAACGTGAGCTGTTGCAAACTCGCACAAGCCCAAACTGAATGTGCTGCAGCCTATGCTGCCCTGCAACAAGGAGAGGTGAGAGGGCTACAAATAAAGAAAGAAAATAACTGCTGTGACAAATCGCGGCAAACGTTGTCACCCCCATCGTTCGCAATGCTGAGAGACGCGGTCCGCCCGCACACCACAGCATGAGGGGCATCAGCAGAAGGGCCACCAGCGCCTGCCGGGTGACACCTGACTGTAGGAAGTTGCGCAGGAGTGGGCTGTGCACCACCATCAAAGCCCACCATCCCCCCCAGGCGGGACGTCTAAGGCGGTGGGCCAACCAGAGGATCGCCGCGGCATAGCAGGCAGCCACCACCCCATGCACAAAGCTGAAGCGGTAAGGCAGGAAGCGAATGAGGGGAGCCAGCAGGGTCCAAAACGGTTCACGCCAGCCAAAGGTGGTGGATGGGTTCTCCACCAGCTGATAGCTCAGGCGGGTCACATCCCCCAGCCCCCAACTGGCGAGCATGAAGATTAAGCCCACCGTAAGCACCAGCAAACCAGCGCCAACCCGCTGGGCCACCACAAGGCCGCGCCGGGAAGCGCCATCGATCAGCCAGGCCAGGGCCAGCTCAAGGGCAAACAGCAGGATCAGGCCAGCCGGATCGGAACGAACCTGATCCACGCGATAGGGGCCCCGTTCGGGAAAGGCCAAGACAGCAGCCACCAGATCCATCGCTCAGGTCCGGGGTGGCCGCCGCTCCAGAAGCAGCATCCGGAGCGCTTCGGGTGACTGAACGTTGTTGAATCCCCAGTAAGGCTCGAGCAAAGCCTGAACGGCTGCCTGAGATCGGGGGGGCGACAGGGAAAGGGCTGCGACAAGCTCCCCACTGAGCCGCTGACGCTCTTCCCACTCCAAGGCCTCCTCTTGAGCTTTATCGGATCGCAGGGTGGAGAGATCCTGCTCTGCTTCCACCGGTAGCCAGTGGAGGCGCAGCCCCAAGGACACCCCATAGCCCAGATGGGTGCCAAAAGCATTGCTCACCATCCCATCACTGAGTTCCAGCAGGGTGCGCAGTGCATCCAGAAACCAGGGGTTGGAGCGGTGGCCATTGCAGGCCACAATCCAACTGGCAGGCAGCCCCTTCAGCACGGGATCTTTCCAATGCCGGAGCCAGATCACGGAGGCGTAGCCGCCCGCCTGAGCCGTAGAGAGCACCGCATCGATGCAGGCGGCCATGTCGCTTTTGCGCTCCACCTCATCCCAGCTATGGGCGAGCACCACTAGCAGGGTGGGGCCCAGCTCATCCCGCAGCTGCTGAATCTCTTCCGAGGAGAGGAGGGGGCGGGCATAGGCCACCCAGGGGCCGATCGGCACGGCCGGCAGGGCAAACCGTTCCTGCAGCCAGGCGGCGCGAAGAGAACCCATGCAGAGATAACCCTGGGTCCAAGGGCGGGGGCTCTCGAAGGTGGCCGTGCGGCTCACTTTCAGCCCATGCTCCAGCAACCAGGGGAGAGGAGCACCGATCAACGGCAGCCCAGCATGGCGCTTGAGCTGCACATCATGGCCATAGTGATGGGAGGAATTCTCCCGTTCCCGCCGGGCAGGGCTGAAAAAGGCCTTGCGGGTGGCAGAGGGGTGAAAGGCTCCCTTGTCCCAGAGAGCACTGCTGATCTGAGGGGCCAGGGGACGGTTGGCAAAGGCCTGGTGCACGAGCCCCCGATAGGCAGCTAAGGCTTGCCACTGGTCGCGGTCCAGCTTGGCCAGGCGATGCAGGGGTCCGAAACGACCGGCCCTGAGGCCCCGCTGCAGCTGTTCGCGCAGCGTGGACCGCAGCTCGGTGAAACGATCAGTCATTGCGGTCGCGCCATCCTTGATTCTCCAGGCGGCCCCACTCCCCGCGAGCCCGCAAAATCTCCTCCGCCAAGCGCCGCACGGCCCCATGCCCCCCCTTGCGGTCGAGCACCCAGTCCGCCTGGCGGCGCAGAGGGGCCACAGCATCGGCCGTACAGAGCAGCAGACCGATGGCCGGACGAACCGCCAGATCATTCAGGTCGTCGCCCACAAAAGCACTTTCGGCCTTGGTCACCCCCAGCTGGGCCTGGAGCGCCGCCAGAGCGGCAGGTTTGTCACGCACCCCTGTCAGCACATGGGAGATGCCAAGGTACCGAGCCCGCTGCTCGGTGGCCCCGCTTTTGCCGCCGCTGAGCCAGGCCACCTCCAACCCCGCCTGCTGGAGCAGGCGGATGCCAAGGCCATCGCGAACGTCAAAGCGTTTGAGCACTTCGCCACTTTCCGTGGTCCACAGACCGCCATCGGTGAGGACCCCATCCACATCCAGCACCAGCAGGCGAAGCTGACGAAGCTGGATCCGACAGCGGCGATAGGCCCAGTGGTGACGCCAGCGTCGGTGAAGGGTGAGCAGCATCCCCGCTCAGAGGTAACTCACGGCCTCAGGTTGCTCCACCAGGGGAGCGCGGATGGCCAGGAGCTGCTCCAGGAGGGGTTCCAGGCGATGCAGAGGCACCATGTTGGGTCCATCGCTGAGGGCCCGATCCGGATCGGGATGCACCTCCATGAACAGCCCATCCACCCCAACGGCAACGGCAGCCCGGGCCAGGGGGGCCACAAACTCCCGCTGGCCTCCGGTGGTGGTGCCGCGACCGCCAGGCTGTTGGACGGAGTGGGTGGCATCAAAGATCACCGGGCACCCCAGGGCTTTGAGCTGGGGGAAGCTGCGGTAGTCCACCACGAGGGTGTTATAGCCGAAACAGGTGCCCCGCTCTGTAAGCCAAAGGTTCTCCACGCCAGCCTCCCGGAGTTTCGCCACCACCTGGGCCATGTCCCAAGGAGCGAGGAACTGGCCCTTTTTCACATTGATCACCCGATCGGTGCCGCGGACCGCGGCCGCCGCGGCCAGGAGCAGATCGGTCTGGCGGCAGAGGAAGGCAGGAATCTGCAGCACATCCACAACCGGCGCCACCGTCCCAGCCTGATGACTCTCGTGAATGTCGGTGAGGAGACGCAGGCCATGGCGGCGCTTGACCTCCGCGAGCACGTCGAGCCCTTCCTGCAGGCCTGGCCCCCGGAAGGAGCCCCCGGAGCTGCGATTGGCCTTGTCGAAGCTGGCCTTGAAGATCACATCAATGCCCAGGCGCTCAGCGATGCCGTGGAGGCGAGAGGCCACATCCAGCACCAGATCAGCACTTTCGATCACACAGGGACCAGCAATCAGGGTCAGGGGAGCGGCAGACATCGAAAACAGGAGCAGATGGGAGGGCAGGGGGCCTCAGCTGGCGGCTTGGGCCTCCAGGGACGCCAGATCCCGGAAGCTGTCGGACAGGTCACGCAATTCCTCAAAGGTGCCGAAGGCCTTGATCCTTCCACCCTCGAATTCATAGATGCGATCACACCGTTTCACCGTACTGAGCCGGTGGGCAATCACCAGGGTGGTGCAGCGCCGGCCCACCAGCTCCAGAGCCTCGATCACCTCATTCTCCGTGCGGTTGTCCAGGGCACTGGTGGCTTCATCCAGCAGAAGGAAACGGGCACGGCGATAGAACGCTCTGGCGAGGGCAAGACGCTGGCGCTGGCCACCGGAGAGCTGGAGGCCGTTCTCGCCGATGGGAGTGTGGAGGCCATAGGGGAGTTCGCTGACAAACTCATCAAGCTGGGCCGCATCGAGGGCCTCCCATACCTCTGCCTGGTTGACCTCGTCCTCCGACTGGCCAAAGGCCACATTCTCCAGGATGCTGGCGTCTAAAAGGTTGATGAACTGAGGCACTTGGGCACAACTGGCCTGCCAGGCCGGGAGATCCAGATCACTGACGGGGATCCCATCCAATTGGAGGCAACCCTTTTGAGGCTCAAGCAGACCCAGCAGGAGATGGGCTGTGGTGGTCTTGCCACCGCCTGTGGTTCCTACAAGGGCAATGCGGGATCCAACGGGAATCGAAAGGGTGATGTCCTCGAGCACCCAATCATCAGCCGTGGGGTATTTGTACCAAACGTTTTCCAGCCGAATCGAACGGGTGGGAAAGATGCCTTCGGGCGAGGGCACCCCAGGGGTAGTCAGGGTGGGGCGGGAACTGGGGAGGTCGAGCAGGGCAAGAATGCTTTCCACCACCGGAAGGCCGCTGCGCAATTGGGTCAGGGAGGCAAAAAAATCCTGCAGGGGAGGGGTGAGGCGGAGAGCAGCAACAGCAAGGGTGGCGAGAAAGGGAATGATCTGCAGCACCTTTTCCCGATCGCCACTCATCAAGGCGGGAACGGCGCCCACGACAAAAATGATGGTGATTCCAAAAGGCTCAATCAACATGCGGGGCACGATTGGCAAGAGCTCTGATGCCCAGGCGAACCGTTTGGACTCTTCACCAGCCTGCAGGAAGGCTTCTCGAAAATGGCGCTCAGAGTTGCTTAGCCGAATATCACGAATCGAACCAAGAGATTCGAGCAAAATATGAGCGGTGCGAGCTTCTAATCTGATTTTCTGACGAGAGGCATGGCGCAGATACGGTGTGATCAAAAGCGAGGCAATCAGATAGGCCGTGATCAGGGCAACAATGAGAAGTGCAGCCAGACCCTTGCCTAAGTAAAGGATGCCGAATGACAGCATGATGATCGAAAAAATGCTGCCTACCATCCGAAGGAGTGGGTTAACGACAGAGTTGGATGTTTTTTTGACATGACTCAACACCATAGCCGAAAGCTTCGCCGTGCTCTTTGACAGGTGGTACTC
Organism: Cyanobium sp.; assembly: GCA_046080725.1. Lineage (GTDB taxonomy): Bacteria > Cyanobacteriota > Cyanobacteriia > PCC-6307 > Cyanobiaceae > Cyanobium. The sequence continues at coordinate 8,756 of JBJTUM010000073.1, forward strand.
ATAATCTTGCGCCAGCACCCTTGAATGAACTTGGTTGGAAAGATCAATCCAGATCTTTGCGGTGAGGCGCTGCTGGAAAAACTGCAGGAGCAGCTTTGAAAGGGAAGCCAACCAGGCAAAGCTGATTAACAACACGATGAGCCACAGGCTCTGATCAAACCCATCCCCGCCAAACACTTTTACCCCAGGAAGATGATCCTGAAGCTTGCTGCCAACAAGAGCACCGAACAGGCGACTGACTACCCAAACTGTCAAGAGATCAGCAAGCCCAGGCACAATTGACAAGGGCAAAAGCAGATAAAATGCTCGTAATCTCTCTTGTGGCAGGTAATTCAGTAATCTCTTTAGATGGCTAAGGGTGTTGCTCCGCAGGAGTGGCGGTTGTCTGCTGGCCAACGCGTCTACTTGCGAACCCTTTGTGGGCACGCTATTGGAGTGATCCACTCCCAAAGCGCCGCAAGAGCCACCCCTGCAAGCGCCCCAACCGCTGACCCCAGCGCAACCTCCAGGGAGGGAGGGCCCGCAGGGGGGGGTTGTTCCCCACCAGGCAATGGTGCCAATGGGCCTCCACCCCTTCCAGGGCATGGCGCCAGCGTTCCAGGAGCTCGGGTTCAGAGCACTCCCGCAGCAGGGCCTCCAGCCGAGAA